>JBDHVW010000006.1:0-155022 GCA_039809865.1 Vulcanimicrobiota bacterium | reverse complement strand
GGGCGACCGGCCCGGGGTCACGCGCGGCAAGCAGTGGGTGGTGGCGGCCGGCAAGTGGCAGGTGATGGACACGCCCGGCATCCTGTATCCGCGCATCGAGGGCATCGACCGGCTGGCGTGCCTGGCGGCCACGGGCTGCGTGCGCGAGGAGGTCATCCCGGCCGAAGAGGCCGCGGCCCACCTGCTCAAGCGGCTCGTGGCGCTGGGCAAGGCGGAGGCCCTGGTGACGGGGGAGGAGCTGCCCGAGAATCCCTACGAGCTGCTCGAGGAAGCCGGGCGCCGCAAAGGTTTCCTGATGAAAGGCGCGCGCGTGGATATGGAGCGCACCACCCGCTGGGTGCTGCAAGCCTTCCGTGAAGGGCGGGTGGGGCGTGTCACCCTGGAGCTCCCCCCGAACGAATGAACGACAGGGGCTTGAGCGTTTTTCCAAGAACAAGCCCGCATGCCTGCTACCTGCTTCGATCTGCTGAGCGCCCTGAGCCCCGAGATCGTCTATAAGGACGTCAAGAAGCGCCATCCCGACCTGCACGAGCTCGCCAAGGTCGAGAAACGTCGGCTGGACAAGATGTTCCGCCAGGAAAAGATGCTCTGGAAAGAGGGTTTCCGCATCGTGGTCGGCACCGACGAGGTCGGGCGCGGCCCGATGGCGGGGCCGCTGGTGGCGGCCGCGGTGGCTTTTGCGGTGCCGATGTTCATCCCCGGGCTGGACGACTCCAAGAAACTGACGCTGGAGCAGCGCGAGGCCATCTTCCCCTGGGTTCACCACCACGCGCTGGCCTGCCGGGTAGAGTCGATCCCCGTCGAGGAGGTCAATCGCGGCAACCTGCACGAGCTCTCGCTGCGCGCGATGACGCAGGCGGTGAAGGGCCTGGGCGTGCAAGCCGACCACCTGCTGGTGGACGGGCGCTTCCGGCTGCCGCTCGATCTGCCCCAGACCGTGCTGGTGAAGGGAGATTCGCGCAGCGCCTCGATCGCCGCCGCGTCCATCATCGCCAAGGTCACGCGCGACCGCTACATGATCGAGCAAGACCAGCGCTATCCGGGTTACAACTTTGCCTCGCACAAAGGCTACAACACGCCCGAGCACATGGCGGCGCTGGAGATGCTGGGCCCCTGCCCGCTGCACCGCACGCGGTTCGCGCCGATCCAGAGGTTCTTCGACCCGCAGCTGACGCTCGACCTGTGAGGCTGCTGCTGGCCGCGGTCCTGGTGGTGCTGGGCACGCAGGCCGCGCCGCTGGATTTCTACCAAACTTCATCCTGGACCGGGGCGGACGCGGCCTATTCGGTGTCGCTGGGGCCGGATCGCCTGTTGTGGCTGTTCGGGGATACGTTCACCGGGCCGATCGTGGAGGGTCGTCGCGCGAATCTGGAGATGATCCACAACTCGTTCGGGATCACGTCCGGGGGGAAGACCACGTTCTACCCGGTGGCCCTGAAGCCTGATGAGGGTTATTACTGGCCGTCCGACGGGGTGGTCTGGAACGACCGGCTGGTGCTCTTCGAGAAGCGGATCCGCGACGTGGCGGGCGGGCCCGACGGGCTGAGCTTCGACTGGTCGGGCGACGACATGCTGACCATCGAGAACTGGCGCGACGCGCCGCCGGACTGGCGGGTGGCCTCGCGTTCGCCGGTGCCGTTCCACGCGGGTATCGCGTGCCTCGTCCACGACGGCTTTCTCTACGCCTACGGGCTCCAGGACGGAGCGGTCGTGCTGGTGCGCTTCGGGAGCTCTTTCGAGTATTGGGACGGGGAGGGGTGGGCTCAGACCGCGCCCCGGCCCCTCTTTCAGGGCGGCGCCTCGGAGATGAGCGTGTTTCCCTATCGGGACGGCTTCCTGGCCGTCTACACGGAGGGCGGCCTGGGCCCGCGCGTGGTGGCGCGCACGGCCCCCGCGCCCGAGGGGCCCTGGAGCGATCCGGTCGAGCTCTATCGCGTGCCGGACGGGAATGGATTGCTGGTTTACGCCGGCAAAGCTCACGAGACGCTGTCCACTCCCGACCGGCTGGTGATCAGCTACTGCCGCAATCTGGGCGCTCTGGAGGCCCACCGGGACCGGCCGGACGTGTACTTCCCCCGGTTCGTGGAGGTAAAGCTTCGCTGATCAAAGAACGCCCTGGTATATCAACGTTTTATTGCGAGGATGCAGCATTGGCTACCTGCCCGAATTGCCAGGCCGAAGTGATCACCGACGCTCAGTTTTGCGAAGCCTGTGGCTATCGTCTTGCCGGGGGCGACCAGGGCACCGTCGAGGTCCACAACGTGGAGCGCCCCGCCGCGCTTCCGGGTAGCCTTCGCAACGAGATTCCGTTCCTGTCGGGCGCCGTCCGCCAGGCCAAAGCCCGCCTCGACAGCTGGAAAGAGCAGACCGAGCGCGACAAGCGCGAGGCCCGTCGCGAGGAAGACCTGCGCAAGCAAGAGGAGGAGGCGGCCGCCAAGAAAGGCGGGACGGGTCGCCGCATCGGCCTGATGCTGGTGGGCATCCTGGTGCTGGCCGCCTGGGTCTGGCTCATCATCCGCTTCCCCCCAAAGGCCAACCCGATGATGAAATGGCAGCTCTTGCAAGAGATGCGCAAGGAGTTCGGGCTGGAGTAAGCGCGTCGGGCGGTCGGATTCAGGGGTCGACAGTCGACAGTCGACAGTCGACAGGAGTTCCGCCGCCGCCCTCACTGCAGGCCCCCCGAGGCTCGCAATCCCGGCCGCGCCCCCAACGAGACCTCCCGCCACCGGAGTCACCCCTCGGCCCCTCTGCCAACTGCCAACCTTACTTCCTCGCGCTGCAGGAGCATGCGGGGAGAAGCCCGTAATCTTACTGGCTAGTTTTACCGGTTGAGGAAACCTATTATATGGCAGAGTATTTTGGCGCACTGTTCACGGCTATCGCTTACGGGTTAGGCGTGCTGGTGGGCATGACGATTTTGAGTTTTATCCTTGTCACCATCGGTGGCGCTCAGAAGGCGCCCGCGATTCCCGACGACCACGGCCACCACGGGCACGCGCCAGCTGCGCCCGCCGCTCCGGCCGCACCCGCTCCCGAGCCGACCCCCGTCGTGGTGGCGGAGCCTGCTCCCGAGCCCGCAACCGAAGAAAAGCCCCCAGCTTAAAAGCTCAAGGAGGTCCCCATGGTCCTCGAGATTCTCACCGAGGATGGGTCTTCGCTCGCCTTCCAGGCGGTGGCCCAGGTCAAGATGCTCGATCGGCGCGTCTCGCGCACGCTGCTCGGCCCCATGGTCCGCGAGTTGCTCGAGCACTACCTCCAGGTCGAGGTGGGCCGGCGCAACGAGCCGCAGGTCGTGGAAGCCCTGGCGGGCATCCGCACGCGGCTGCGGGCCCAGCTCGAGAACGACCTCCAGCGCCGCGGCGTGGAGCTCGTCGAGATGACCCTGCGCGTCATTCAGCTCGAGGCCGCCCCGCGCGATCCCGATGGCTTCTGGCTCGAGTTCGTCTCGCCCGAGCTGCGCACCGTGGAAGGCTTCGTGCTGACCGTGGACGCGGTCGCCCGCGTGGGCGGACGCTCCTGGCTCGACGCCAGCCCCGACGCGCTGCGCCAGCGCGCCACCCTGGCCCTGCACGAGGGCTTCGTCAAGCTTCCCAAAGGACTCGACCTCGAGTCGCTCAACCGCGACCGGGGCACCCTGGCCCAGCAGATCCTCTGCTGCGCCCATCCCGCCATGAAGGCCGCCGATGTCAACGTCGAGAGTCTGGCCATCACCGACATTCGCGTCCAGCCTCGCTCGGGCGATCTGGCGGGGCGCGGTCGGTAGCCGCTCCGCCTCCACCGAGGCATGAAGTTCATCGGAAAAATCCAGTCCCTGGTGACTTCCACCACGGATATGGCCATCGGTGGCGTCAATCGGACCGCCTTCGAGGTTTACCCCTCGCTGCCCCCGGGAAATGCCGTCATGGCTCCACTCAATGTATCCCTCACGCTGGCCATGGCCTACCTCGGTGCGCGCGGCGAGACCCTCCAGGAGATGTCCCGTCCCCTCTACCTTACCGAGCCGTGGGCCCGCCATCTGGGCAAGGAAGGGGCGCGCCTGGGCCTGACCTGCGGCGTCTGGCACAAGCCGGAGGTGGTCATCGAGCCGGCCTATCTCAAAGCCCTGGAGGCCTTCAAGGCGTCGGCACGCCCGTTGGGGGCGGTGCGCGATGCTCCCAATCCTCTCAACCCCTGGATTGCTGCCGCCACGGAAGGGAAGCTGGTCGACTTCTTCCCGGACCGCGCCCTGCAGGACGCGCAAGCGCTGCTGGTCAGCACCAACAGGATTCAGTGCCCCTGGGCTCAGCCATTTCAGACGTCGGCCGTGGACAACACCAAGAGGGTCAAGCAGGACGGCTTGATGCACTACGAGGGCACGCTCGGTTTTGCGGGCCACGAGGCGTTCCAGATTTTGCGCGTGGGGTGCGCCGCGAAGGACCTGTCGGTCTGCTTCATGCTTCCTCGCGAGCGCGGCGGCCTGAATAAGCTCACCGAGTCGATGACCTTCAAGAAGTTCGCGGCCTGGCTGAAGGAGTTGAAGGACGCCCCGGTCTCGGTCAGCCTGCCGCGATTTCGAGTGGGCTCGCAGATCGATCTCTCCGATGGCCTGCGCGCTCTGGGGTTGGCCAGGACTTTCACGGCGGGGACGGCCGACTTCTCGGGGATGGCCCCGGGCCTGTCCATGAGTCGCGTGCTGAATCAGACGCAGGTGCTGGTCAACGAGTCGGGCGTGGAGATCTCCGCCGCGGCCGCGGTCGTTTTTGGCCCGCGCGCCTACTTGACCGACCGCGTCGCCGAGTCGCACCCGGACCACCCGTTTCAGTTCTTCGTGCGCGAGAAGAGCACGGGCACGCTGTTGGCCATGGGCCGCGGCGATGCCGGCGGAGCTAGCTCTTGAAGTCGGGCGGCAACTGGCGCCGCTGGCAGAACTCGAGCAGAGAGCGCGCGAAGGCGCTCAGGTGCTCATCGTAGGCGGCGTTGGCCGCCTGGAAGGCGTCGGGGGGCAGCGCTTTGACCTGCGTCTCGGCCATCTTCGGGTCGGGCGACAGCGACGGTTGCACGACCGCCAGGGCCTGCACCAGGATGCGCGCCGTCTCGGGATCCACCGGCTCGAGCGAGGTGCGCAGCCGCAAAGCCCGCTCGGGGTCGTTCAGCAGGACCTGGCGGAATCCGCCCTTCTTGAACTGGCCGAACAGGTAGGCCGCGTCCGCCGCCGCGCGCTCGGGCTCGGAAAGCGCGGCGTCGCTGTTGGCGCGCGCCTTGATCGCGTCCAGCCGGTCGGTCAGCTCCTGCAGCTGGAACTGGTTCAACGGCCCGGGCGGCAGCCTGCGCGAGGAAGCGACCACGTTGTAAGCCACCATCCCGACCAGGACGAGCGCCATCAGGGCTGGCGCCAGCCAGGCCTTCAGCGATTGCGGTCCCACGTCACGAAGCTGTAGGAGTAGGGATTGTCGGCGTCCGGCTCGTGATCCACCCGCTTGACCTCGCGCCATTCGGCGCGCGAGAACTCGGGATAGTACGAGTCGCCGTCGAAGGTGCCGTGGATCTCGGTCAGCTCCTGGCGGTCGAAGTGGGGCAGGAAGAGCCGGTAGATCTCCTCCCCCCCGATCACGTAGAGCTCGGGCAGGGCCAGCGCTTCCTCCAGCGTGACCAGTCGCGCTCCTTCGGGGACGAAATCGGTGGAGCGCGACAGCACCAGGTTCTCGCGGTCGGGCAGCGGATGCCCGATCGATTCCCAGGTCTTGCGCCCCATCAGAATGGTCTTGCCTTTCGTCAGGGCGCGGAAATGCCGCAGGTCGGCGGGCATCTTCCAGGGCAGGCGCCCATCCTGGCCGATGACGCGGTTGTGGCTCAGGGCCGCGACGGAGGTAATCAAACCGCGATGGGGGCCTTGATGGCCGGGTGGTGCTCGTAGTTGATCAGCTTGAAGTCGTCGTACACGAAGTCTTCCAGGCGCTTGCGCTCGGGATTGAGCTCCATCAGCGGCAGCGGGAAGGGCTTGCGCGAAAGCTGCTCGCGCGCCTGCGTGAGGTGGTTGAGGTAGAGATGCGCGTCGCCCAGCGTGTGCACGAATTCGCCCGGCTTGAGGCCGGTGACCTGGGCGATCATCATGGTCAACAAAGCGTAGCTCGCGATGTTGAACGGCACCCCCAGGAAGACGTCGGCGCTCCGCTGGTACAGCTGGCACGACAGCCGGCCGTTGGCCACGTAGAACTGGAACAGCGCGTGGCAGGGCATCAGGGCCATCTCCTCGAGCTGCCCGACGTTCCAGGCGCTCACCACCAGCCGGCGCGAGTCGGGATTGCGCTTGATCTCCTCGACCAGCCAGGCGATCTGGTCGTGCGTCTTGCCGTCGGGCCCCGGCCAGGAGCGCCACTGCTTGCCGTAAACCGGCCCCAGCTCGCCCTCGGGGTCGGCCCACTCGTCCCAGATGGTGACCCCGTTCTCCTGGAGATACCTCACGTTGGTCGAGCCCTGCAAGAACCACAGCAGCTCGTGGATGATCGACTTCATGTGGAGCTTCTTGGTGGTGACGGCCGGGAAGCCGGCCGCCAGATCGAAGCGCATCTGGTGCCCGAACACGCTGCGCGTGCCGGTGCCCGTGCGATCACCCTTTTCGACACCCTCGGACATCACGCGCTCGAGCAGCGCGAGATACTCTTTCACCCAACATCACCCTTTTCTAAACGGTAGTTCGTGCACGCGAGCGGGCGTGCCTTTCTCCGTGACCAGCTCGGTGCCGGCGTGCCAGTTCTCGCGCCGGATGTAGGCCAGCGCGATGGGCCCGAGCTCGGGAGAGACGAGGCCGGAGGTGATGCGTCCCACCTCCTTGCCGTCCGCGAACAGCTTGCCTTGAATCTTTCTCAGGCCCTCGATCGAAACTCCTACCAAACGCCGGTTGACATGGCCGCGGTGGAGGACGCGCGCCACGACTTCCTGTCCGATGTAGCAGCCCTTGGTTTCGCTGTAGCTGTCGGGCGGAGCCATCTCGAGAAACAGCGTGTTCTCGTCGTAGTCGGCCTCGAAGCGCGGGGATCCGGCCTCGATGCGGAGCATCTCCAGCGCCTCGGTCCCCGCCGCCACCGGCTTGAGAGAGGTGTGCAGCAGGCGCTGCCAGACGCGAGGGGCCTGCTCCGCCGGCACCCAGAGCACGGTGGCGTCCACGCCCAGGTAGGGGGTGCGGGTGGCCAGCACCTCGACCTGCCCGCCGCCCGCCAGGCGGGTGATCTTGAGCCTGGAGGCGGAGTAATCTTGCACCGGACGCTCGCCCTGCGAGACGGCCCCCAGCACGGCCCCGCTGCGCGGCCCCACCAGCGCGATGCCGGTCAGGCTCTCCTCGTGCAGCTTGAGGTTTTCGGTGAAGTGGTAGTGGTTGAACTGCTCCACGGCCGTGCGCGCCTGGGCCCGCGGCACCTCCAGCAGCACCTCGTCGGCCGTGCTGTAGAGCCACGCCTCCACCATCGGCTTGCCCTGGATGTTGAGCAGGAAGGTGTGGCAGCCCTGTCCCGCGGGCGGCACCACGTTGGACAGGAGGCGGTTGAGAAAGTCGCCCCGGTCGGGGCCGCTGACGCGAAGCAGCGCGTGGTGCCCCCAGTCGGCCACCACGCAGGTGGTGCGGGCCGAGCGATACTCGCGCTTGGCGCTCTTGTAGCGACTCGGCAGCAGCACGCCGCCAAAGGGCGCCAGCTTGCCGTCGAGAGCTTCGTGCTCGGGGTGCAGTGCGGTCTTGTAAGGCATAGGGAAATCCTTTGCAGCCCGGGGGAACTTTTCCTGGGCGATGCGCGTCTAACCAGATATCGTGGAGGACTTCACCATGCACACCACCGGCTGCTCCTGTCACCTCGACCGTTTGAACCTGCCCATGGAAGAGATTCTCAAGCGCCTGGCCAAGAGCGACGAGACCACGACCACCGCCGAGCCCGCGCCGTAGGCCAGGATATCCGTCCAGCTGGCGGTCCGTCCCAGCACGATCGAGAGCCAGCCGATGTCGGCTACGCCCAGTAGTTTGGCGTAATCCACCGCCTGGAGCGCCTCGATGAGGCAGGCGAACAGGAACACGCCCAGGATGACCTTCCCCGGGCTCTTCAAGACGAGCATCTGCACGAAGCAATAGATCAGGATCACCACCAGCACGTCTCCCACGAACCCGCGCAGCGGCCCGTGCGCCCAGAGCGCGATGGCCACCTCGACCAGGAAGAGGGCTACGAAGGCGATGAGATAGGGGAGACGCCGCACAGGCGGAGAGGGTTCTCCTTTCGAGGCTGGAAACCGCTATTTCCGATGGCCCAAGATTCCCAAACGCTGCGCGTGCTGGAGTATCCCGAGGTGCTCTCGATCCTGGCGGGCAAGACCCACTGGCCGCCCGGTCGCGAGCGCATGGAAGCCCTTTTGCCCGCGCCCACGCTGGCCGAGCTGCAAGACCGCCATCTCGAGGTGAGCGAGGCGATCCGGCTGCTCGACGAGGGCTACCATCCGCCGCTCGGCGGGCTCGAGGACGTGCGTCCGGCCATCGCCCGCGCGGGTGTGGGGGCCACCCTCGAGCCGGATTCGTTGATCTTCATCCGTGACCTGTGCGGCGTTTCGCGCCAGGTCGGCAAGGCGTTGCGCGACAAAGCCGAGCGGCTACCGCGCATGAGCGACCGCGCCAGCGTGCTGATCGCGTTCCCCAAGATCGAGTCCGAGGTCGGCAAGACGTTCGGAGCCGACGGCAAAATGCTCGACAGCGCCAGCCCCCGTTTGCGCGCGGTGCGCGAGGAGATCCGCACACTGGAGGCGCGGCTGCAGCGCGCTCTCGGCTCGATCCTGCGCGAGTCGCACCTGGCCAAGATGCTCCAGGAGCCGATCATCACCCAGCGCATGGGCCGCCACGTCGTGCCCGTGAAGGCCGAGCACCGCAGTGCCTTCCCGGGACTGGTGATCGACCAGTCGGCCAGCGGCGTCACGGTCTTCATGGAGCCCTTCTCGCTGGTCGACCTGGGCAACCAGCTGCGCGGGGCCCGCCTGTCCGAGAAGAAGGAGATCGAGGCCATCCTGGCCCGCCTGTCGGCTCTGGTGGGCTTTCACGCGCAGGAGCTGGGATGGGTCTGCGACGAGCTGGGCCACTTCGACTACCTGTGCGGCCTGGCGCGCTACGCCCAGGACGCCCGGGCGCAGCTGCCGGAGATCAACCAGGAAGGGCTGATCCGGCTGAACCAGGCGCGCCATCCGCTGCTCAAGGGCGACGTCATCCCGATCTCGATCGAGGTGGGCCAGGGCTTCGACACGCTGGTCGTGACCGGCCCCAACACGGGCGGCAAGACGGTGACGCTCAAGTGCATCGGGCTGTGCGTGCTGATGGCTCTGAGCGGCTGTCCGGTGCCCTGCGCGGCCGGCTCGAGCATCCCGTTCCTGCACGGTGTCTGGGCCGACATCGGCGACGAGCAGAGCATCGCGCAGAGCCTCTCCACGTTCTCGGCGCACCTGACGCAGATCCTCAAGATCCTGGCGCACGCGGGCTCGGACACGCTGGTGCTGCTCGACGAGATGGGCGCCGGCACCGACCCCTCCGAAGGCGGAGCGCTGGGGATGGCCATTCTGGAGTATCTGCACTCACAGGGGGCGCGCACCGTCGTCACCACGCATTTGTCGGAGCTGAAGGCGTTCGCGGCCCAGACCGAGGGCATGGAGAACGCCGCCGTCGAGTTCGACACCCAGTCGCTGCAGCCGACCTATCGCGTGCTGATGGGGGTCCCCGGGCGCTCCAACGCCCTCTCCATTGCCTCGCAGCTGGGGTTGCCGCCCTCGGTGCTGCGCCGGGCGCGCGAGCTGCTGGGCCAGTCGCACGACGAGGTGGAGGGTCTGCTCGACGATCTGGAGCAGGAGCGCGAGACGGCGCATCGTCTGGGCGAGAAGCTGTCGCGCGAGTCCGAGGAGATGGCCCGGTTGCGGCGCGAGTACGAGGCGCGGCTGGCGCTGGTCGAGCAGGAGAAGCGCGAGAAGCTGGACGAGGCGGCCCGTCAGGCCGAGAAGGTGGTGGGAGACGCGCGCGACAACGTGCAGGGGCTGCTGAACGACTTCCGCAAGAAGCTGGCGGCGATGGGGAAGGAGCGTCGCGAGGCGCTGGAGGGCGCCCGCAAGCTGGCGCGCGAGCTGGCCGCCCGGCTGGTGTCGGATTCGCCCGACGTCGAGGACCTGTCGGCCGAGGCGGCGCGGCTGGTGGCCGAAGTCGCCGCCGAGCGGGCCCGCGTGGCCCCCCACGAAGAGGACGCGTCGCCCTGGTCGCTCGAGGAGGAAGAATTGCCTCTGTCGACCGAGACGCCCGTGGCTGCCCGGCAGGAGGACGTGGATACGGAGGAGGTGCGGTCGGACGCGCGCGCCCTGCAGATGGAGCTGAACGCCCTGATCCAGGAGATGGCTCCGCTGCGCATCAAGCCCCTGCCCGCCGAGGGCGAGCCGCTGGAGCCCGGCACGACCGTCTACGTGCGGCGTTTCGGCCAGGAGGGCGAGGTGCTTTCGAGCAAAGGCGACAAGGTCGAGGTGCGGGTCGGGTCGGTGCGCATCACGGTTCCGCGCGACGAGTGCGATCCGGTCGTGTCCAAGCAGCGCTCGGAGATCGGCCGGCTGCCCGAGTCGCAGCGCAGCTCGATGTCCACCCGCCTGGACCTGCGCGGCATGACCTCGGACGAGGCCCTCATGGAGGTCGACCGCTACCTCGACAGCGCCGCTCTGGCCGGTGCCGAGAAGGTCGAGATCATCCACGGCAAGGGGACCGGCGCGCTGCGCCAGGCCATCCAGCGCCACCTCAAGGGCCACCGTCAGGTGGTCGACTTCCGCCTGGGCGAGGTGCACGAGGGCGGCTGGGGCGTGACCATCGTGACGGTGAAGCGCTAGGAGCCCTCGGCACGTCGCCCGTGAGGTTCGTTCCCCTGACCAACGAATCCCCACCCAGGGGAACGACGTCGTTCCGCCCGATCCCGAATCGTCGGTTTTGGGGAACGAAACGTCGGGCGTCCCGTCCCCGTGAGGTTCGTTCCCCTCACCGACGAATCCCGACCCAGGGGAACGACGTCGTTCCGCCCGATCCCGAATCGTCGGTTTGGGGAACGAAACGTCGGGGCGTCCCGTCCCCGTGAGGTTCGTTCCCCTCACCGACGAATCCCGACCCAGGGGAACGACGTCGTTCCGCCCGATCCCGAATCGTCAGTTTGGGGAACGAAACGTCGGGGCGTGCCGTCCCCGTGAGGTTCGTTCCCCTGACCAACGAATCCCGATTCAGGGGAACGACGTCGTTCCGCCCGATCCCGAATCGTCAGTTTGGGGAACGAACCTCGGGGGCGCCCCCGAACCAGGACCCTGCACGCGATGCAAGGAAGCCCGGGCGCATGCTCATCCTCTTGCTTTTCGTGCTGCTGATTCTGCCCGTCCGGGCGGACGAATTTCAGGCGCTCTTTCCCGACGACACGGTCTCCAACGTCCACCAGGCCGAGAACTGGTGCGTGCTCACCGTCACCTACGCTTCTGAGGGCGCGGGCATGGCCATCCTGAGAAAGTTCGACGGAAAGTGGGTCGTGCTGCTCTCGGGGGGCGGCGCGCTGGGGCCGCGCGAGCTCTACACCACGGGGGCGCCGCCGCGCCTCTGGCGGCAGCTCATCTCCGGCTGGCCCGAGCCCGACTACGCCGACGCCAAGAAGCCTCGCCGTTCATGGCCTGAATGCTCCGAGCGCCAGCTGACCGAGGACGACCTGAGCTCGCGCAGCGCCTGGGAGCTGACCATGATGCGCAACGAGATCTTCGCCCGCCGGGGGCGTCCGTTCCAGGACGCCTACCTCAAGGAGTACTTCGCCACCCGCGGCTGGTATCGGCCCCACAAGAGCTACTCCGACGCTCGTCTCACCCCGCTCGAGAAGCGCAATGCCGAGCTGATCGCGGCTTACCAGAAGCGCACGGGCAAGCAGTTCTGAAGGGTACCCCACCCGGCCGGTTGAAAGGCCCACCCCTATGAACGGCTGTCGCTTGATCCTGGCGGTCTACGGTCCCGAAGGGCTCTGCTATCCCGGCTCGGGGGCGCGCCACATCATGATTGGCGAGGCGCGCTACCCCGTGGGAGGACAGGCCCACGCCGACCTCACCACCCGCGTGCACGACCTGCTCGCGCGCAACGGCGTGCGCGTGCTGCGCGCCGAGACGGTGGATCAGGGCCAGTGCTACACGCTCATCCTGCAGGCCGAGGTCGACAGCTGCTCGGCGCAAAACCTGGCCGACCTGCGCGCCCGGCTCGAGAGCGACGCCCGTCCGCTGGGGGTCAAGATCCGCGTGCAGCGCGAAGAGATCTTCGCCTACATGCACCGTATCTAGCTCTGGTAGAAGAGCTGCCGCGTCTGGTTGAAATTGAGCAGGGTCTCACGCCCATCGGCTGAGCGGACCGAATACATCGCGTTGCCATCCACCCGCGGATCGACCACCACGCCCTGCACGACCTCGTAGCGGCTGGTCTCCAAATTGGCCTGCAGCACCGAGACGCGCTTGCCCAGCATCTCCTCGAGTTGCATCGGCCCGGGATACTCCCTCAGGCCGCCTTGCAGGCACCCGGCCTTATGGGCGGACGGCGACACGGCGGAGGTATCCTGTACGAAGAAGCCGGCCAGCGTGTCGGCGCGTAGCGGGCGAATCTGCCCGTCTCGCCCGACCAGCGAGAACGCGCCGTCGGACGGTTGTTGCACCACTCCCTCGAACGCCTCGAACTGGTGCGTGGTCGGATTGCCCACCAGCACGCGGGCCGTGCGTCCCGCGCAGTTCTCCAGCGACGGTGTCATTTTCTGGTCGAGCGCTCCCGTCATGCTCAGGAAACCCTCGCCCAGATTGGCCTGCTCGAAGGCCGAGCGACCGAGGGGCGAGGTCTCGCGCACACACAATCCGTTGGCCTCGCCGGGTCGGAGAGCGGAACGGCCTGCCTGGCCCTGGAGGCCGAAACCAGTCTGATCCTGGACGATGACCCCGTGGTGCTCGTTCCAGCGGCCGTCCTGACCCTGCCAGGTGAGCGCGGCCTCGCGTCCCACGAATCCCTGCAGCCAGTCATTGGCGTGCAGTTGCTTGAAATCGGGCGAGCTTACGGCGATGAACCCCTGCCCGGTCATTTTGCGCTCGAAGCTTTCCAGGGCTCGCTCGCGCGCGTAGCGCTGATCCATCCCGATGCGCAGCAGGGACGAGCCTGGCTGGAGTTTCCCCGGGCCCACGGCCACCGCGTGCTCGAGCTGCTGCAGCGCCACTTCGCGGTAGTTGGGCAGGCGGTCGGTCTGGGAGCGCTCGGCCAGCGCCACCAGCTGGCCGAGATACCACTCCTGGCGCTGTTGCGGGTTGAGGTCGGTCTGACCCTCATGCATGTTGGGTTGGATACCCGCCCGGCGGATCTCGCCGGCCGTCCCCATCAGGTCGCGGATCTGCGGATTGCCAAGCATGATGCGCGCGCGATCCGCCACGCCGGTCAGGCGCTCGAGCTGGATTTGCTGCATGATTTCCTGCGCGACCTTCTGATCGTTCTGCAGCACCGCCACGTTGAGCCGCTCCATCGTGGTCGCGGGATGCATGAAATGCGCCACGCCCGGGAACATGCTGGTCAGGCCCGCGCCCATCGCGCTGAACGGCGTCAGCCGGGTGCGCTGGTCCATCTGCTGACCGAGCCAGGATTTCTGGAACATCCCCCGCAGCGAGCCGGGGTCGGCGCCCACGCTGTAGCCGGTGGCCGCGTTGCCCTGAACGTGCACCGGCTCTTCGTCGCGTCCGTTGGAGCGCGCGCCCTCGAGCTGACCGTTGGGCCCCTCGGTAACGCGCGTGTAGCTAACGCCCTGCTGCGTGAAGACCTGGTTGAAAAGGCTCGTCTTGGTGCCGTCGGGAGCGATCATCTGGGCATGGTCGCGCACCATCGTGCCGGGCTCGCGCTGCGTGAAGCCGGTGGTGAGTCCGAACTCGTGGGTGTTGGGGTCGAAGACCGCCAGCGTGGTGCCCTTCGGGTCGAGCTGCATGTAAATCCGACCGTCCGAGCCCGCCTGGGCGGCCACGCTGACCGGCTCTTGCGGGTTACGGTGGTTCTGCATCAGCGCCTTCAAGGCGCCGTCCTGCCCGCGCTGCAGCGAGATCTGGACGGGGAGGAGCCCGATCGGCATCAGGGCCTGAAAAGCCACGCCGTCTTGATGCTGAGCCAGCTGGAGCCCGCTGGGATAGGTGACCTTCGGGGCTGGAGCTGCGACTTTGGAGGGAGCCCAGCTCTCGGTCGGTCCACCCTGCTTGAGGTCGTTGGGCGCCCCGGCGGCGCTGGTCGGCCGTCCGACGCTGACATGGAGGGAAGGCTGAATCGGACCCATAGGCCCGAAAATTCTCCGGACCGCCTCAGTTCACCTGGATCTGCTCGCTCACCGCGATGGCGCCCGGCTCCATCGTCGCCGTCAGCGTCACCCGCCCCGGCGCGGTGTAGACCACGGGCAGCGAGAGCGAGCCGTGCCAGGCCGTGCCCCCCGGGTCGGCCACGAAGTCGTAAACCTCGGTCTTGACGTGCCCCAGCGAGTCTTTGACCGTGATGGTCACCGTGCCGGTCTCGTCCAGGCCCGATTCGGCCAGGGCGTCGACGAAGGCGTGGATGTCGATGTAATCTTGCTCCCCCAGACGAAACGTCGAGGGCGGATGAATCTCGATGCGGAAGTTTGCGTAGCGTACCATGGCCCGAGTATACGTCTGGTCAAGGCTATCGGCCTCAAGGCAGGCATAACCAAACTCCAGGTACGGCGATCCCCCGGCAGGCGTCCGTCCCCCGGCCGCGAAGCCACGGTGCGCGATGTGGTTGTCTTCGGCCGAGATTCTTGAAACGCTGCGCATGTTCGAGGAGCAGCACCTCGACGTGCGGACGGTCACCATGGGCATCAGCCTGTTCGACTGCTGCGCCACCGATATGCGCTCCGTCTGCGAGCGGGTGGTGCGCAAGATCCTCGTGTCGGCCGAGAAGCTCGTGCCTACGGTGGAAGCCGTGTCCGAGGAGTTTGGCATCCCCATCGTCAACAAGCGCGTGTCCATCTCGCCGGCGGCCTACATCGCCGCCTCCACCGGCGCCAAGAACTACACGCCGCTGGCGCTGGCGCTCGACCGCGCGGCCGAGGAGATCGGCATCGATTACCTGGGCGGCTTCTCCGCTCAGGTCCACAAAGGCTATAAGGACGGCGACCGCGTCCTGATCGACTCGCTGGCCGAGGCGCTCAACGCCACCCAGCGCGTTTGCTCCAGCATCTCGGTCGCGTCCACCCGCGCGGGCGTCAACATGGACGCCGTGCTGCACATGGGACGCGTCATCCACCAGACCGCCCATATGAATCCTCACTTGCAGGGCGGTCCCTGCGCGCGTCTGGTCACCTTTTGCAACCAGCCCGAGGACAACCCGTTCATCGCCGGAGCGATGCACGGCACCGGCGAGGCCGAGCTCTCCATCAACGTGGGCATCAGCGGTCCGGGCGTGGTCGCGGCCGCCGTCAAGCAGATGCGCGGCGCGCCCCTGCAAGAGCTGGCCGAGACGATCAAACGGACCGCCTTCAAAATCACCCGCATGGGCGAGCTGGTCGGGCGCGAGGTCTCCAAACGCCTGGGCTGCCGCTTCGGGATCGTGGACCTGTCGCTGGCCCCCACGCCGGCCGCGGGCGACTCGGTGGCCGAGGTGCTCGAGGCGATGGGCCTGGAGAAGTGCGGCACCCACGGCACCACGGCCGCGCTGGCTCTGCTCAACGACGCCGTCAAGCGCGGCGGCGCCATGGCTTCGAGCTCGGTGGGCGGTCTGAGCGGCGCCTTCATCCCCGTCAGCGAGGACGCCGAGATGGCGCGCTCGGTGCAGATGGGCGCGCTCACCATCGACAAGCTCGAGGCCATGACCAGCGTCTGCTCGGTGGGCCTCGACATGGTGGTCGTGCCGGGCGATACGACGCCCGAGACGCTCTCCGCCATCATGGCCGACGAGATGGTGATCGGGATGGTGAACAACAAGACCACCGCCGTGCGCCTGCTGCCGGTCCCGGGCAAGCGCGCCGGGGACACCGTCGACTACGGCGGGCTGCTGGGCGCCTCGCCCATTCTGCCTCTGCACCGGTTCGGGGCGGGCGAGTTCGTGCTGCGCGGAGGGCGCATCCCCTCGCCGCTGCAGGGGCTGACCAATTAGGACGCTGCTCCTCCTGGTGCTCCTCACGGCTCTGGTGCGAGCCGACACCGCCCCGTGGCGTTACGATCTGGCGGTCCAGCGCTTCGTCGACCAGCAATCGCAGGCCGTAGCCGAGAGCGGCTCGATCCTGGAGGATTGGCTGAGCGGACGCGTCTCTACCGCCAAAGCCCTGGAGAAGCTGCGCGTCCGCGAGGACGCCGTGCTGGCTTACGAGGACAAGCTCAAGTCCGCCCCCTGCCCTGCCACGCTCAAGGGCTACCGCCAGGCCGCGCTGGACCGCTCGCTGGCTCACCGGCGCGCTCTGGCCCGCATCTCCAGTTTTCTCACGGCTGAGAAGAACGACCACGCCAGCGTGCAGCGTTTCTCGATCGACCTCAACGGCATCTTGAGCACGGCCACGCTGGCCTGGCTGAGCCAGCGCCAGAAGTGGCTGCCGAAGCTGAGTCCGGGCGGCCCCAGGGCTTACTACGCCTGGCAGGCGCGCGTGCTGCCCTACCAGCAGCGCGAGGCCCGGCTCTCGGGCGAGATCTACCACCTGGTCTACCAGGGCATCGCCAAAGAGCCCGATCTGCCCGCGCTCGCGCGGGACGGCAAGAAGCTGCTGGGCCAACTGACCGCCCTGCGCCGCGAGGCCGCCACCATTCCCAGCAACGCCTACCAGCAGGCCTACCTGGAGGAGCTGACGACCCTCGAGAGGGTCGCCGAGTCGGTGATGCTGATGGGCCAGGACCCCTCGTCCGACTCCCTGAGCCGCCTCAAACGCTTCTCGCGCCAGCTCGTGGATCGCTCGCGCGCCGCCCAGGAGGCGGCCCTGAAAGGCCTGGAAGCGGGCAATTAGCGGGCCAGGCTTGCGGCCTGTAGGCGCGGGCCTGTAGGCTCGCGGAACGCCCCGGGCGCGAGCTCACACTGGCGTCCGGCGGGGGACGCGCACGCCGCCGATCATCACGAGGCCTTCGTTCTCGGAGAACCCGCCTGGGACGGCCGGAGATCGGCCACCGCCGGCCAGATCCGGCCCGCCAACTGGCTCAGCTCGACCTGGTCGGTCGGCTCCGCGGGGCGCGCGGCGGCCATGGACGTCTCGTGGGCAGCGCGCTGAGCTGCATAGCCTGCCCTACCAGAACGGTGAAAACCGCTCCAGGTAAACCGATCCGCCTGGGCGAAATTCAATTCTCATGCCGCTGACTGACGACACCCTGAAGGTTCGCATCAAGCGCATGCCCTCCACGGAGCCGCCCCTCAAGCCATACCAGCGCTGGGCTCTGCTGGGCACGGGCGCGCTGGTGCTGGGTCTGGTGCTGTATTGCGCCTCCATCCTGGCGGCGCGGCCCGATAACCCCAACGCCCCGAACCTGGCTCTGACGCCCGCGCCCCCCAACGCCACGCGACGGCCAGGAGCGGTGCCCACGGCGGCCGACGGCACCCCGCTGATCGACCTGGTATGCGGCGCGCCCGTGGACGACACGGCGCCGTACCGCACCGAGTTCTACGGCAAGACCTTCTACTTCGCCCACGCCGAGTGCCTGGAGCGCTTTCGCGCCAAGCCTCAGGCCTACGTGAAGGTCAAGGTGAACGTCAACGTCAAGATGAATCCCGATCAGGCCAGTCCCGGCAGCGAAGAGCCGGTGCCCGAGGCCACCGCCGACGTGCCCGCCGAGGAGCCGTCGGCGCCCACCGTCACCGACGGAGCGCCGTCCGAGCCGCAGTCGACGCCCGAGGCCACCGTGCCCAACGACACGCCTCCGGCGGCGACGCACCCCGAGCCCGCCTCCGAGCCGGCCGCCGGCCCCGTGCCCCAGCCCAACCCTGACGGATCGGTCTGGAAGGACGCCAGCGGCAATCCGGAGCCCCAGGACAACGGTCAGGAGCCCGGCTGGCTGCCCCCCGACCCCGGGTCGGCCCCCCAGCAGAGCGTTCCCGCCGACGACAGCAGCGGTCACGGCAACCCCGGCTGGGTGCCCGGCGCAGAGCCGAACATCGAGTCCCAGCCCGTCAATCCCTGAGGAGAGACTACACGGCCGCCAGTTGCAGCTTGCCGGCCTGGCGGGCCAGGAACTTGCCGTAGCCGCGCTCGCCGCAGAACTTGCCGTTCTCGTAGGCCACTTTGCCGCGCACGAAGACCGTGTGGGGAGCTCCCAGAATCTTCCAGCCCTCGTAAACGTTGTAGTCGCAGGCCGAGCCGTGGGTCTTGGCGCTGATCACACCGTCATAGTTGGGGTTGTATATGACCACGTCGGCGTCGGCGCCCGGGGAGATGTGGCCCTTCCTGGGATACAGCCCGAAGATCTTGGCCGGGTTGGTGGCGGTCACCTCGACGAACTTGGTCATCGGGATCTTGCCCGCTTTGACGCCGTAGCTGAACAGCATGTTCAGCCGCTCCTCGAGACCGTTGAGGCCGTTGGGGATCTTGCGGAAGTCGTCCTTGCCCATGTCCTTGCCGCCCTTGAAGTCGAACGTGCAGTGGTCGGTGCCCACGACCTGGATGGTGCCGTTGGCCAGCGCGGCCCACAGCGCGTCACGGTCGGCCTGCTCGCGCAGCGGCGGGCTCATCACGTACTTGGCGCCTTCGAAGTTGGGCAGGTCGTGCAGGCTGGTGTCCAGCGTGAGGTGCTGGGTGCAGACCTCGCCGTAGCTGTCCCAGCCGCGCGAGCGCGCGCGTACGAGCTCTTCCACCGCTTCCTTGGCGGTCATGTGCACGATGTAGGACGGACAGCCGGAGAGGTTGCCCAGCTCCAGGATGCGCCCGGTGGCCTCACCTTCGGCGTAGCCCGGCTGGCAGAGCGGGTGGTAGTGCGGGGTCAGCTTGCCCTCGGCCGCGAACTTGCTGGCCAGCACGTTGAGCACGTCGCCGTTGACCGCGTGGGCGTTGATGAGACCGCCGCGGGCCTTCACCTCGAGCATCAGGCGGAAGATCTCCTCGTCGGAGAGCATCAGCGCGCCCTTGTAGGCGGTGAACACCTTGAAGCTGGTGATGCCGCGCTCGAAGACCGAGTCGAGCTCCTTCAGGATGCCCTCGTTCCAGTCCACGATGGCCATGTGGAAGCTGAAGTCGCAGCAGGCGTTGGGCGCGCTCTTGGCATCCCAGTCGGCCAGGGCCTGCTTGATGGTGCCGCCCTTGGAGGGGATGCAGAACTCGATGATGGAGGTCGTGCCGCCCGAGATGGCGGCCCGCGTGCCGGTGAAGAAATCGTCCTTGGAGACCGTGCCCATGAAAGGCATGTCGAGGTGGCAGTGCACGTCGACCCCGCCCGGGATGACGTAGTGCCCGGTGGCATCGTAGGTCTTGTCGGCGTTGGTCACGCCCAGGTTCTGGCCGACGGCCACGACCTTCTCGCCCTCGATGAGCACTTCGGCTTTGAACTGATCGGACGCCGTGACCACTTCACCATTTTGAATGAGAATGCGCATCGCGAGGAACCTCCTTGCCTGATTCTGCGAGCTTTGCCGGCCGCACGGTCCCCTCCTTCAAGCGCTCGGACACGACCCGAAAAAGGTCTGGCCACCCCCAAGGCAGAAAATTCGTGCGCTTTTTCCGCTGGCAGATCGTTTGATCTGACAGGCGGGAGCGCAGGTCCGCCGGGGTGGGAATGAGCAACAGCCTGTCCGTCCCTACCTCGGGCGCACCTCGCGGGGCTGGTATGCTGTTTGTGACATAAATCACAGACGAAGAGGTGGATGACGTGGGGTTGATTCAGACAGTCACGTCCTATCCGACAGTTCTCTTCACGGTCTTGCTCGGCATGTTGCTGCTCTACTGGGGCTTCGTGCTGGTGGGAACCGTGCTGGGGCTGACGGATCACGACCACAACGGCATCCCCGACTTCCTGGAGCACAGTCTGCACCTGGACAAGCTTTTCGAGCTGGTCGGCTTGACGGCCGTCCCGGTTGCAGTGGCGGGAAGTCTGGCCGTGGTCCTGGGCTGGTTTGTCTCCTGTATGGCGACGATGGCCCTGGGACCGCTGCCCACCGGCTCCGGCGCTCTGCTTGCCGGGTTGACTCTGGTGCTGGTGCTGCTTCCGTCCGCCTGGTTGGCGCGGAAGATGGTGCCTCGCTATGAGGTGCCTCCCGAGACCAGGCGGCGCTCGCTGGTGGGGAAAGTGGCGCGGGTGCACTCGGGCACCCTCAACCTGGAAGGCGGCGTGGTGGAGCTGCGCGAGGGCACTCGCTTGCTGCTGGACGCGCGCCTGGGCGAGCAACACGCCCCCCAGGAGCTGAGCGAAGGCAACGACGTTCTGCTCTTCGACTACGACGACGACAAAAAACAGTTCGTGGTGGCTCCGGTTACTCGGAGAATCGGGAGGTCAACGGTCAACAGTCGACCGTCGACAGGAGGGTAATGCGACCTTTCCTGTTGACTGTTCACTGTCGACTGTCGACCTCATAGAATTAGGGAGGAGACCCCAACAGTGGAAATTCTCATCGGCGGTGGAGCTCTGGGTGCATTGCTCTTCATCGGACTGGTGGCCTACCTGGCCTCGGCGCGCTTCTACGTGCGCGTGGAGCAGGGCAAGGCGCTGATCGTCAACCGCAGGGGCCACAAAGAGCCCCAGGTGTCGTTCACGGGCGCCAGCGTCTTCCCGTTGAACGCGCGGGCCGAGATCATGGACATCTCCGTCAAGACGATCGACCTCGACCGCCGCGGCAAAGAGGGCTTGATCTGTAAGGACAACATCCGCGCCGACATCCGCGTGATGTTCTTCGTGCGCGTCAACAAGACCGTCGAGGACGTGCTGGAAGTGGCCCAGTCGTTGGGTTGCGCCCGCGCCTCCGACCCGCGCACGCTGGAGGACATGTTCGAGCCCAAGTTCTCCGAGGCGCTCAAGACGGCCGGCAAGAGCCTCGATTTCGCCGAGCTCTACACGCGCCGCACCGAGTTCCGCGACATGGTCCGCGGCGTCATCGGCAAGGACCTGAACGGTTACGTGCTGGAAGACGTGGCCATCGACTACCTCGAGCAGACTCCGATGACGGCGCTGGACGAGACCAACATCATGGACGCCGAGGGTATCCGCAAAATCACCGAGATCGCCCACGAGCAGCGCGTCCAGACCAACTACCTCCTGAACGAGGAGAAGAAGCGCATCAAGACCCAGGATGTGGACGCCAACGCCATCATCATGGAGCAGGATCGCTTACAGGCCGACGCCCAGACGCGCCAGACGCTCGAGGTGGAGACGGCTCGCGCCCGTGGTGAGGCCGAGATCGCCAAGATTCAAGCCGAGGAGCGCAAGAAGGCCGAGGCCGCCCGCATCGAGGCCGAGCGCGAGATCCAGGTGATGGAAGAGAACAAGCAGCGCGAGATCGAGGTGGCCAACGCCAACCGGCAGCGCGTCGTGAACCTCGAGAAGCAACTGGCCAACAAGGAGATCTCGCTCAAAGCCATCGAGCAGGAGCGCGAGGTCGAGCTGATGCGCATCGCCAAGGAAAAGTCGCTGGAAGAGGAGCGCAAGCTGATCCAGGACGTCATCCGCCAGCGCATCGCGGTCGAGAAGAGCGTGGTCGAGGAAGAGGAGCGGATCAAGACGGTGCGCACCTCCGAGGAGGCCAAGCGCGCCAAGGAGCAGGTCATCATCGCCGCCGAGGCCAAGGCCGAGGAGCAGTCCACGCAGCACATCAAGCAGGCGGAAGCCTCCGAGACCGTGTCGCGTTTGCAGGCCAAGCAGCGCCTGACCATGGCCGAGGCCGAGCTGGCCGCGGCCGACAAGGAAGCCCAGGCCAAGGTTCGCATGGCCGAAGGTATCCAGGCCGAGCGGGCCGCCGAGGGCCTGGCCAAAGCCAAAGTGCAGGAAGCCGAGACCCTGGCCTTCGAGAAGCAGGGCATGGCCGAGGTGCGCGTCAAGGAAGCCCAGGCGCCCGCCAACGAGCGGCTCGGGTTGGTCGAGGCCAACCTGAAGAAAGCTCAGGGCGAGGCCGAAGCCGAGGCGCGGCAGAAAGTCGGGATGGCCGATGCCCAGGTGGCCGCGGCGCAGGCGGAAGCCAATGCCCAGGCCATCCAGAAGAAGCTGCTGGCCGAGGCCGCCGGTCTGACCGAGAAGGCCAAGGCGATGAAGGCTTTGGATGACGTGTCGCGTCGTCACGAAGAGTATCGTCTGGAGCTCGAGAACCAGCGCATCATCGCGCTGGAGTCCTTGAAGACCCAGAAAGAGCTGGCCGAGGCGCAGGCCAAGGTCATGTCCGAGGTCTTCAAGTCGGCCAAGATCGACATCGTGGGCGGCGACGGAGCGATGCTCGACCGCATCTTCGGCGCCATCTCCATGGGCAAATCGCTGGACCGCTTCATGAATCACTCCGACGCCGCCAAGGCGATGCTGGGCGACTATGTCAACGGCGAGCGCTCGCTGACCCGCGACCTCAAGGACATCCTGACCAACCCCTCCATCAGCTCGGAGGACGTGAAGAACCTCTCCGTGTCCACCCTGCTGGCGTCGCTCATCAAGAAGAGCGGCGGCGCCGACCAGGCCAAGCTGATGGAGCTGGCCAAGAGCCTGGGCGTGGAGGCTGCTCCGCCGCGCACGGTGACTCCGCAGAAGCAGTAGGGAGTAGGGAGTAGGGAGTTAGCCCGCGATAGGGCGTCGACCAACTCCGTTTGCCGACGGCAACCCAAAAGACTTTGTCTGACGAGGCCGCAGGTCGCTGTCAGTCTGACTGGCGATAGCCCGTCCCCGTCCCAACGTGAAGGAGTCGTGAATGGCTGAAGAGGCTGCCCAGCCCCAACAGATCGAGCAGGGCGCTTACGAGATTCTGCGGGCTCGTCTGGTCGAGCAGGCGAAGGCTCTCAAAGAGCGCGTGGAGCAACTCAACGCCAGGCGCGTCGAGCTGTTCGGCGGCATGGAGATGGCCGTGGTCGGCAACGAGAAGATCCGCACCGAGCAGAACTGCCTGCCGCGCGACATCGTCTCGGTGGGCCACCAGCTGCTGGTGGGCTATGACGTGCAATACGGGCGCAAGACCGAGACGCCGCTGGCGGACGTCCTCTCGCTCTACGACTTCGTACACACGCCGGAGGGCGGCTACGACTTCGTGGCCGTCCCCCCGGACGCGCCCGGCAACCTGTTGAGCGGCCCGCTGCTCGACCGCGACTTCAAGGAGCTGTTCAAATACTACAAGAACGCCCGGATGCTGCACGTGCGGCAGATCCTGGGCAAGGTGCTGGCGGTCTTCCAGATCGGCTCCAATCTCTCCGACGTGCGCGTGCTGCGCTGGAAGGTCGACCCCGACGGGAAAGCGAGCTACATCGACAACCGCGGGGAGCAGGACAACACCTTCCCGCACAGTCACGACTTCGAGTGGGTCGCAACGAGCAGAGATCAGCACGTGACGGGACGCCATCCGCACGTCAACATCCTGGACGAGGTGTTCGTCGAGACGGTCGGGGGCGACCTCACGGTCAAGATCGAGAACAACACCGAGGACGGCCAGGGCATCTACTCCGAGAAGGTGGACGACCCCAACCAGGCGCTCCAGGACGCGCAGATTCTCTACGCCAAGGTGGGAGTGCTGATTCTGCTCAAGATCCTGCCGTATCGCGAGCAGACCTGGCGCTACCTGGTGTTCAACACGCGCACCAAGGAAGTCCACCGCATCGACGCCATCGGGCAGGCCTGCGTGCAGCTCCCCGAGGACCACGGCATCGTGTTCCCGGGCGGGTTCTACCTGCAGGAGGGCGCGCTACGCACGTTCGAGGGCGACTTCAGCGGAATGCTGCTGGAGAAGTCAATCCGCTCGCCCAACGGCGAGGACGTGCTCTACAGCTTCCACCACCTGGACAAGGGCCACACGGCGCTGATGAGCTACAACCTCATCCGCAAGGAGGTCGCTCCGCCCATCCACTGCCACGGCTATTGCCTCTTCCCGGACGGCCTGCTGGTGGTGTTCCGCATGGCCAACGAGGAGCCCGCGCGCGTGCATCCGATGCAGATCTGGCGAACGCCCTTCCTGCGCGACGACGTGGCGGCCCAGACCGCTACCAAGACCGGCTCCTACCTGGAGAAGATCGGCAACGCCGACCTGGTGCGCGGTATCAGCGACGCCCTGAGCATCGCCCGCCGGGTCAACGAGCAGAAGCCCTCCTACGCGGTCTATGAGGACCTGATCGCCAGCGTCGCCCGCTGCGACGACTTCTACCACTGGCTGGGCCACGAAGAGGCCGGCAACGTGCTGGGGCTGCTCAAGGAGATCGGCAAGACCGGCAAGCTGGTGCTGGAGGAGTTCGACAAGGTCGAAACGCTGCGGCGCCAGGCTTCCAAGTCGCTCAAAGAGGCCCAGCAAACCATGCTGGACCTGGTCAAGACGCTGCGACCCGAAGATTGGACGGCCGTCGACAGCTACGTCGAGGCGCTGGGGGCCCTGCGGCGCCAGCGCGGACAGCTCATCACCCTCAAGGACATGCGCTACGCCGACCTGGCCGAGCTGGGCCGGCTGGAGCAAGAGTCGATCGGACATTACGACGTCATCAGCGGGAAAGCGGTCGAATTCTTGCTGGGCGAGCAGGCCTTCGCGCCCTACGTCAAGCGGATCGAGGAGCTGGGCGGGGGCGTCGACGCCATCGCCAAGGTCACGGAGCTGGCCCCGCTGCAGGGAGAGCTGGAGAAAATCGGGGGCGGCCTGGAGCTGCTGACCGAGGTGTTGGGCAGCATCAAGATCGAGGACGCCACGGTGCGCACGCGAATCCTGGAGCGGATCGCCGAAGTGCTGGGACAGGTCAACCGCGTGCGGGCGCTGATGCAGGCGCGGCGCAAGGAGCTGGGAGAGAAGGAATCGGTCGCCGAGTTCGGCGTGCAGTTCCAGCTGTTCGGGCAGAGCGTGACCAGCGCCATCAACCTGGCGGATACGCCCGAGAAGGCCGACCAGGCTTTGAGCCGCCTGATGCTGCAGCTCGAGGAGCTGGAAGCGAAGTTCGGCGAGTACGAGCAGTTCATGGGCGAGCTGACTTCCAAGCGCGAGGACGTCTACAAGACGCTGTCCACCAAAAAGCAGCAGCTGCTCGACCAGCGCCAGCGCCGCGCGCAGCAGCTCATCGGGGCAGCCGACCGCATCCTGGAGGGCATCACGCGCCGCTCCGGCACGATGACCTCGACCGACGACCTGAACACCTACTTCGCCAGCGATCCCATGGTGATGAAGGTGCGCGACATCGAGGAAAAGCTGCGCGAGCTCGGCGATCCCGTGAAGGCGGACGAGCTGGCCTCGCGCCTGAAGATGGCCCGCCAGGAGTCCACCCGCTCGCTGCGCGACAAGGCGGACATCTACGAAGAGGGCACCAGCGTCATCCGCCTGGGGCGCCACAAGTTCTCGGTCAACACCGAGGCCGTGGAGCTCACCATGGTGCCGCGCGACGGCGTGATGAACCTGCACATCACCGGCACCGACTTCTATCAGACCCTGGACGACGCCGAGTTCGAGTCCACCCGGCCGTTCTGGGAACAGCAGCTGGTGAGCGAGACCGAAAAAATCAGCGACGACAGGAGCGGTCCTCTTGTTTATCGGGCCGAGTACCTGGCGTTCTGCATCTTGACCGAGGCCGAGAAGACGGGGCTGGGCAAGCTCTACGACCTGATGCGCAGCGGGGAGCCCCGCAAGGATGGCGAGGTGCATCCAGGGCTCCTGGAGCTGGTGCGGTCCACCGCCTCGGAGCGCTACGACGAGGGTTACGAGCGGGGTATCCACGACCACGACGCGGCGCTCATTTTGGAGAGCCTGCTGTTCCTCTACAGCTCGGGCGGCCTGCTGCGGTTCTCGCCGACGGCGCGCGCCGCCGCCGTCTATTTCTGGCAGCACGGCTCGGCCGAGTGCGAGCTGTGGCACCGCCAGGCGCAGTCGCTGGCGCTGATGCGCAAGATGTTCGGGCCGTCGGAGGCCGAGGAGAAGCTGTCCCGCGAGCTGGGCGAGCACATCGGCGCCCTGTGCGCGCTGCACAAGATCCCCCTCTCGCCCCAGGAGGCGCGCCAGGCGGGCGCTTACCTGCTGCTGGAGCTGGCCAGGCCCAGCCCGAAGTTCATCCTGAGCGGAGACGCGGCCGCGCTCAAGGACGCCTTCGTGAAGGCGCTCGAGGGCCAGAGGCTCTTGACCCCGCTGCAAGAGCAGCTCGAGGCGCTGAAGGGCGATCCCGCGCGTCGCTACGAGCTGGCGTCGAGCTGGGTCCAGGCCTTCGTCGGGCGGCTCAAGGAGGCCGATCGGGCCGAGCCCGTCCAGGAGGAGGCGGCGGTCTTCCTGCTGGCCACGGCTTTGGAGCGCGAGACGGTGAGCGCCGCCACCAGCGCCACGGTGCAGTCGTTGCTGGGTCAGCACGCGCGTATCCAGAATCGCTCCATGACGCTGCGGCTGGACGAGTTTCTCAGCCGTCTCGACGGCTTCAAGACCGACCGCGTGCCCCTCTTCCGCGCTTACCAGGAGAAGCGCCTGGCGGTGCTGGCGCGCGAGCGCGCGCGGCTGCGCATGGACGAATACACGCCCAAGGTGATGAGCGCGTTCGTGCGCAACAAGCTGATCAACGAGGTCTACCTCCCTCTGTTTGGCGAGAACCTGGCCAAGCAGATCGGCGCGCTGGGCGAGGGCAAGCGCACCGACCTGATGGGCATGCTGCTGCTCATCTCGCCGCCCGGCTACGGTAAGACCACCTTGATGGAGTACATCGCCAATCGGCTGGGGTTGATCTTCGTGAAGGTCAACGGCCCGGCGCTGGGCCACTCGGTGACCTCGCTCGACCCGAACGAGGCGCCCAACGTGACCGCCCGCCAGGAGGTCGAGAAGGTCAATTTCGGCCTGGAGATGGGCAACAACGTGCTGCTCTACCTCGACGACATCCAGCACACCAACCCCGAGTTCTTGCAGAAGTTCATCTCGCTCTGCGACGCCCAGCGCAAGATCGAGGGCGTCTGGCGCGGCACGACCCGCACCTACGACCTGCGCGGCAAGCGTTTCTGCATCTGCATGGCGGGCAACCCCTACACCGAATCGGGGGCGCGTTTCCAGATCCCCGACATGCTCGCGAACCGCGCCGACACCTACAACCTGGGCGACGTGCTGGGCGGCAAGGAAGACCTCTTCGAGCTGTCCTACCTCGAGAACGCGCTGACCTCCAACCCCGTGTTGGCGCCCTTGAGCGGCCGCGAGACCGAGGACGTCTACAAGCTGGTGCGGCTGGCCCAGGGCGAGCTGATCCCCCCGTCGGAGCTGGCGCATCCCTACTCGCCGGTGGAGCTGGAAGAGATCCGCGGCGTGCTGACCAAGCTGCTGCGGGTGCAGTCGGTGCTGCTGAAGATCAACAAGCAGTACATCGCCTCGGCGTCGATGGACGACGCCTTCCGCACCGAGCCGGCCTTCAAGCTCCAGGGCAGCTACCGCAACATGACCAAGCTCTCCGAGAAGGTCAGCGCGGTGATGAACGACGACGAGTTGGAGCGGTTGATCGACGACCACTACCAGGGCGAGTCGCAGACGCTGACCACCGGGGCCGAGCAGAACCTGCTCAAGCTGGCCGAGCTGCGCGGGCGACAAACGCCCGAGCAGCTGGCCCGTTGGGAAGAGATCCGCAAGGGCTACCAGCGGCGTCAGATCGCGGGCGGCAAGGAGGACGACCCGGCCGTGCGCGTGTCCAACCTGCTGAGCGTGCTGGCCGAGCGGTTGGGGGACATCTCGCACACCATCTCCGAGGTCAAGCCCCAGTCCGACTTCGGTCCGCTGCTGGAGAAGCTGGCGGAACGTCCTCCGCAGGCGGCTCAGGTGGATATGACGCCGGTGCTCGAAAAGCTGGGCCAGTCGCTGAATCGGCTGGGAGCTGCTGCGCCTGCGCAGGCTGCTGCTCCTACGGACCTTTCGCCCGTGCTGGACAAGATGACCGAAGCGCTGGCCCGTCTGGCGGAAAGGCCTGCGTCCGCCCCGGTCCAGTCGTTTGCACCACCTCCCCCTGTGGCAGCTCAACCAGTCGTCCTTTCCCCGGACGTCGTCCCGCAACTCAACCTGGGCACGGGCGCACTCGACAGCTTCGTGCGCGTGGTGCCCCAGCTGAAGGCGCTGGCGCAATTGGTGCGCGGTCCCAAGAGCAAAGCTCTGGTGATGGACCCCACGCTGGTGCGCGTCTTCGACGGTCTGCTGGCGGCCACCAACCTGACCGAGTGCGTGGAGGCGTTGGCCCCGCTCGAGCAGGCGCCCGAGGAAGTCGCCGCAGCGCCCAAGAAGCGCGCCGTGAAACCCCCGGAGGTCGGATGACCATCGACTGCCCCTGCTGCCAGGTCCCCCTGCGCGAGGTCAAGCTGGGCGACCTGGTGCTGGACGAGTGCGAGCTCTGCGACGGCCTCTGGTTCGACGACGGCGAGCCCGAGCGGCTGGTCACGCTGGCCTCGTTGCCCAAGAACGCCCTCCAGCCCCTGGCCTTCGACGACTCGCGCAAGACGGTGCCCCCCGGCGCCCGCAAGTGCCCGCGCTGCCAGGTGGTCATGCGCGTCTGGGAGTGGCGCGCCACCAGCGTCGACGTCTGCGGGGAGTGCCGGGGCATGTGGCTGGACCGCTGGGAGCTGCAGAAGATCCTGGCCGACTGATGAGCGTCGCAGGGGTGTGTATGATGCGCACGAATATGTGTATCGTATGTATACCCGAACGACAATCCTTCTGGACGAGGCCAGTCGCCGGGCCGCGCGCGACCTTGCACACCAGTTTGGTTGCTCGACGTCAGAGGCCATTCGGCGGGTTCTCGTCGAGTATTCAAAGTCGAGTACCCCGGTCCGCTATGTGACGCCCGAGCGACGGCAAGAGCGGGTCAAAGCCCTGCGTCAGTTGATTCAAATGTTCGATGGGCACGACGCACAGGCGGAGATTCTTGAGCTCAAGCGGGTAGACGCCGAGAGTTGAGTGCTGTACCACCTGGATACTGACTATCTCGTCTGGTCACTGAGTCACCCTGGGCCAGAGAGGGAGCGGCTTCTCGAACTGGCCGGTTCGGATACGGAACTTGAGATGAGTGCCGTGGCCTGGTACGAGTTTACCCGAGGACCCAGAACTCCTGAGAACGTCGCGGTGGCGTCTTCTCTCCTGGGAGCAGTCATCGAATTTGATGGTACCCTGGCGGAGCTGTCGGCAGAGCTTTTTCGCAGACTGGGTGCCCAGCGCCGACGCGCCAATGATCTGGCTATCGCGGCGACCGCTCTTGCGTGCCAAGCCGTCCTTCTCACCCGCAATCGCGCCGACTTCGAGGGCGTTCCGGGTTTGGAGATCGAGTCGCCTGGAGAGTGAATGATTTCGGCAACAAAGTGTTTACCTGAAGTTTACACGGGCCGGAACCGCGCTCACGCCCGTCCGGTTTTCCACCTCAGACACCCCGAGGAGGAGCCGCACAGATGGTCGACGCCGTGAAGAAGGTCCAGGACAGCAGGCCCGCTCCGGCCACCCAGGCGAAGACAGAGGCCGCCAGGGACCGCGTCGCGACCCCCGCGCCCCAGAAGCCCGCCGAGCCCGCCAAGAAGGACGGCGTCGACCTTTCGGCCGATGCGGCAGAGCCACGGGACACGGACGATGGGATGGACCGGGTGCGGGCTGCCATCGCGGACCGTGCGAGCAGCGACGCACGGCCCGCGACGGGCGGCTCGGATAGCGCCCAGGCCGTAGCCGACCGCCCCGAGACCGATAGCCAGCCCGAAGATACGAAGCCCGAGGATGAGCCCAAGCCCAACCTCGGCGACACCGCCCAGGTGCTGCTGGACAACATCGACAAGCTGGACACCGCCGGCAGCCAGAACACCGATCCCGACGGCGTCATCGGCCGCAAGGACCTGGAGGCGATCGCCGGCGACGAGAACGCCGATGCGAAGCTGCGCGAGGCCGCCAAGAACGCCCTGAGCAACGAGAACTGGCTCAACGCGCTGGACCTGGGCAAGGGCGGCGGCGAGGTGGACCACAAGTTCAACCGCGACGACCTCCAGGCCGTGGTGGACGAGGAGCGCAAACACGCCCAGAAGATGTCCATCGAGGAGACCGCCTCGACCGTGCGCAACAACTTCGAGCTGTTCGACACGGCCAGCGGCCGCGGCGGCCGGGACAACATCATCTCCAAGGACGACCTGAAGGCCGTGGTGGGGAACGACAAACTGTCCGCCGACGTCCGCGATGCCGCGCGGGCCCTGCTGGAGAATCAGAACTACCAGCACGCCGTGGACGTGGGCGAGGGACGGGGCGAGAGTGACGGCAAATTTTCGCTGCGCGACGTCAACGCCGCCGCCGATCGCGGCTTCAAAGACGATCCGAAGGTGGCCCAGATGGCGGCCGACGACCCGAAGATCCAGGCCAACGTGCTCCAGGTGGCCCAGAACTTCGACCGGCTCGACGTGGCCGCCCACGGTGGCAAGCCCGACGGCGTCATCAGCAAGAGCGACCTGGAGGCCGCCTACAACGATCCCAACACCTCGCCCGAGCTGAAAGCCGCCGTGCAAAGCCTGCTGCAGAACCCGGCCGCCTTGAACGCGGTAGACACTGGCCGCGGCGCGGGCGAGGTGGACGGCAAGTTCAATCGTGCCGACATCCTGGGCTTCGTGACCAACGGCCTGGACCGCGCCAGCAAGAACGCCCACGAGGAGGAGCAGAACTACTCCGCGTTCCTGGCCGGCGACGGCCAGTTCATCAACCCGAACGACCTGGCCAACAGCCGCGAGGCGCAGCGCCTCAAGTCGGCCAAGGCGGGCCAGGAGGCCCTGGCCAAGAACTTCGCCGAGCTCTATGAAGACCCGAAGTTCCAGGAGACCGTCGCGCAGCTGTCCGACGACGACAAGGCCGATTACCTGAACAAGATCTCCGAAGATTTGACGGGCACCGTGGCCGGCCAGGACGTGGTGGACAGCATTGTGGACCAGGTGGCCGCGGTGGGCAACGGCGAGATGGACGGGAGCAGAGACCCGCTGGCCCAGTTCATCCTGGATTCGCGCAGCGTGGAGCGTCCCGCCAAGCAGGTCAACCTGGCCGTGAACCGCCTGCTGGGCACCTCGCTGCAGCAGGGCCGCGACGCCCGCAACGTGGGCAAGACGCTGGACGGCTTCCTGAAGGGCGCCTTCGGCCCGGAGGCGCTGGAAGGCCCGGCCGGTAAGCTGACGGGCGACTTCAAGAAGTACACCGAGGCGCTGAGCGGCCTGCCCGAGAACCCCACTCCCGAGCAGCTGGCCGAGCTGAAGAAGGTGCGCGAGGGCCTGGCGGGCGACCTGGACGCCTACAACAAAAGGACGGGCCAGACGGGCCCGGCCGGCTCGAAGGGCCTGACCAATACGCTGAACGTGGCCGCGCTGGCGCTGGACGGCTTCGCGCTGACCCAGCACGACTTCGGGAAAGATTGGAAGAGCGACCTGGTGGTCTCGGCCAGCACCGCCCGCGACGTGTCGGACGTGGCGCTGGCGGGGGCGCAGTCGCTGTCGCGCGGCGCGGAGAGCTTCCTGGGCCGGGCGGCCCTCGCGGCCGGCGCTGACGAGGGCGCCATCATCGCCGGGGGCGCGACGGCTTCAAAGGTGCTGGGTCGGGCCGTCCCGGTGCTGGGCGCGGTGGCCAGCTTCTCGAGCGCGCTGGCCAGTTATCACAAGGATAAGGTCGGCTTTGCGGCCGACGTCATCAGCGGGGTCGGGTTCACGGCTCTGGCGGTGGCGCCGTTCACGGGACCGGCGGCCCCGTTCGTGGCGGTCGGCGGCGCCATCCTGGCGGGCGTGGGCGGCGCGATTCGCCTGGGCGAGGCGGTCTACCACCTGTTCTCGGGTCCGACCGAGCAGGAGAAGCGCGCCGAGCGGTTCGGCAACTACAGCGACCAGATCTTGTCCGAGGCCTACGCGGGCCAGCCCGAGCGCGCCAACGACCTTCGCAGCCTCTCGGACGACGCCAAGATGGACCTGGCCCAGACCGCGAAGGACATGAACATCCCGCCCTACCAGCTCTACGAAGAGATGCGCAACGAGTGGATCGCGGCGGGCCGCCCGGGCAGCTTCGACGAGTTCCTCAAGGAGGCGTAGGCGTGGTTCGGGTCAAATTGACCTGAATGACTACTCAGCCCGTCGGCACCGTAAAAGCGCGCTTTTCAGAATTCCTTCGTGAGGCCGAGGGAGGTGAGATCGTGGTCATTTCCCGCAACGGTAAACCCGTGGCTGCTTTGGTAAGCGCCGAAGATGTCGAGCAACTCGAACGCTTCAAGCGAGCCGGTCCCGAGGCTGGTCTGGCCGGCTTGGCGGGTGGATGGGAAGGCTCGGAGGAGCTTGTCACCATCCTGCGCGATGTGCGGCGGTCCTACGGACGCGCGGTTCCCGAGCTCGAGTGACGGCTTACCTGTTCGACACCGACGCCCTGTCGGAGCTCGTCAAGCCTCGACCCTCGCCAGCATTTGTCGAGTGGCTTCGAAGCATCGACCGAGCAGTTCAATTCACCAGTGCCACCGTGATCGGCGAACTCTACTACGGGGCCCACAGATCGGGCCAGGCAGAGAGACACCTCCGAAATATCGAAGAGAAGTTGCTCCCCCGCGTCACGGTGTTGCCCTACGACCTCGGTGTAGCCATGAAATTCGGGCAGCTACGGGCCAAGTTGGAGGGTCAGGGCAAGCCGCTTCCAGATGCCGATCTCCAGATTGCTGCGGCCGCAATCGCATACAACTTGGAACTGGTAACTGGGAACGTCCGGCACTTCGAGAGGATCGACGGATTGCGCATCAACCCGATACTCAGGGCGTGACCCAGGCCTTCAGGGGGCGTTTCTCGATCCGGTCGATGCACCAGGCATTCTCGTTCCGCACCAGGGTGAAGGCATAGCAGCCCGGTTCGGGTTCGCCGGCCAGTTCGGCCGCCAGGCAGAGGACTTCGACCTGGTAGGGGGTGTGCGAGAGCACCCGGCACTGGCGGGGGAAGGCGCGTGCGCCCTCGTTGGTGGCGGCGAAGTCCTTCTGGGTCTGGAGCTTGCGCCGTGCCGGGCTGAGGTCCAAGTAGGCCGCCTTGAAGTCGCCCGCGGCCATCAGGTCGTAGTGCTTGCGGAGCATGGCGAGCGCGCCTTTCAGCAAGTCGTCCGAGCCCTGGCGCTGGAGCGAAAGGGTGGCCCAGTCGGGCACGTAACGCACCCTCACAGTATCGCCCGGCGTGAGGCGCGGGTCGTGGCCGCGCAGGCCCTTGTCGAGCCGATCCTGTCCGCAGTAGACCACCTCGGAGACCCGCACGGCCGGAAGGGCGTAGGCGTGCGAGGCGGGGTTCCAACGAGCCACCACCGTCTGGTGGGTCTCGGCCAACACGCCGCTGTCCCAGTCCCACTTGTCGGTGGGGGAGTGGGCCACGGCCTTCCAGTTGGCGGTGATGCTCAGATCGCGCACCCCTTCGGGCCCCGGCTGACCCGGCGCCAGGTCGAAGGAGGCCGACTGCTTGCAGATCTCAGGCTCGAAGGTGAGCACGCATCCGTAGGCCGTGGGTAGTTCCAGAAGCTTCCGGAGCTTGCCCTTCCAGAGCCCGACCACGGTCTGCTGGTCGAAACTCTCCGACGAGTTGTCGTGCCACGTCTGCACCACGACCGCGGGAAACCCCGCGCGGATCTCCATCAAATTGGTGAGGCTGACGTGCCCAGCCTCCGGGAGATCCATCTTGTCGACGACTTGCTTCCCGCGGTAGACGACCAGCCGCTTCTCGGACTCGAGCAGCGCCACGGTCAGGCCATCGCCGGTGCGGAACCACGTGGCGTTCTTCCCGTCCAAGGGGCCGCTCTCCAAAACCGGCTCCGCCCTGAGCGGCAGCAGCAAAGTGAAGACCAGCAGCATCCTTTGCACAGTGGTCATTAGCAAGAGCGCTCTGAGACCGCCTCGGCCTCAACCTTCGTTGTAAGGGGGTCAACCAGAAAGTCGCCCCCCAGGTCGAGAGTTGGAAAACTCCAGGTCGAAGCGATTTGGCTCATCGATCGATTCTACAACGATGCTGGTCGTGCATCAACGCAAACGTTTTCACAGAGTCCAGATTGCCCCCCGAGAATGCCCTGGTTCCTGCCAGACTGAGCCACCTCTCTGGCGCCCACTCGCAGCGTGCCCGCCCCTCAAACTCCGGGAGGTGGATCGAGAGAAGGCGATCGCTCTGGCTCGCGCGTAAACTCCCAGCATGGAGCGCGTTCTCGACCTGCTCAAAAAGCACGGCACCAACGTCTACAGCTTCGAGGCCCTGGAACCGGGGCTGGAATACTGGTTCAACGCCGACCAGAGCGCCTGCATCGCCTACGTGCGCAGCGGCGGATACTGCGTGGCCGCCGGAGCCCCCATCTGCGCTCCCGAGAGGGCCCGCGCGGTCGCCGAGGAGTTCGCCCGAGAGCACGGCTCCGTCTGCTTCTTCGGGGTCAGCGATCCCTTCGTGGACGCGGTGAAGGACGGCGCCTGGGACTTCCTCCAGGTCGGCCAGCAGCCCGCCTGGGACCCCCGTCACTGGGCCGGTGTGCTCAAGAGCTCCCCCGACCTCAGACGGCGGCTCCGACGCGCCGAGAAGGCCGGCGTGAAGGTGCGCGAGGTCAAGCCCAACCAGATGGCTCAGCGCATGCCCACGCGGCGGGCCGCCGACCGGCTCGTGGCAGAGTGGGAGAAGGCCCACGCCATGCCGCCGATGCGCTTCATGGTCACGCTCGATCTGTTCAGCCACTCGCAGGAGCGCCGCTACTTCGTGGCCGAGGACGAGACGGGGATGGTCGGCCTGATGGTGGGCGTCCCCATCTACGGCCGCAAAGGCTGGCTGTTGGACGACCTGCTCATCCTGCGCGGCAGCGCCCCCGGTTCGTCCGAGGCCCTGATCGACCTGGCCATGAGCACCTTTGCCAAAGAGAACGTCAGCTACGTCTCGCTGGGCATGGTGGCCCTGAGCGGGCTGGGCGAGGCGCGCAAGAGCCGCCATCCGCACCCCATCCTGGACACCGTGTTCAACTTCTGCCTGCGCTCGATGTCCTGGCTCTACAGCTTTCATGGCATCCACGCGTTCCGCTCCAAGTTCAAGCCGGACCGCTGGGAGCCGGTCTACCTGGTGGGCTACAAGCGCGTGCACGCGCTCACGATGCGAGCCGTGCTGATGGCCTTCAGCGGCGGATGGCTGCCGAAGTTCGGGGCCCGCGTGGCGGCCCGGCAGCTGGCTCCCTACCTGCAGAAGGTGCCTTTCCCCGCGCTCTCGCTGGGGATGGTGGGCTGGAGCGGCGTGCTGCTGGCCAATGCCTCGCTCTTCGGCGGCCCCGGCGCCGCCCTCGGCTGGGCCGCGTTCGACTGGGTCCAGGCAGCCGTGTTGTGGGAGCCGCAACGAGCCCGCCAGGCCTCCAAACTCGCGTTGCTGGACGGCACCATGAGCCTGGTCCAATTCATCCTGTTCCCCCCGAAGCCAAAAGGGCTTCTGCAGCACGCGGTGGTCGCGGCCGCGGTAGCCGGACCCTTTGCCCTCGCTGGCTTCCTCTGGCTTTATTCCGAAGGGACCTCTCCTGTTGATTGTTGACGGTCGACTGCCGACCCCCAAATACGCCCGCCACGAGCTGGAGCGCCGCTGGCAGCTGGATCACCCTCCCCCTGGCTGGTCCCCAAGCGATCCGCACAAGCAGATCGAAGACCGCTACCTCATCGGCACCCGCCTGCGCCTGCGCAAGATGGACGACGCCTACAAGTTGGGGCTGAAGGAACCGGTGGAGGGCTGTCCGGCCACCTACCGCTGGATGACCAATCTCTACCTCAATGAGGCGGAGTATCAGGCACTGCTACAAGTCCCGGCCCATGTGCTGCGCAAGAAGCGTTATCCTTTAAGGGACGACTGCGCCCTGGATCTCTTCGAGGACGGCCTGATGCTGGTGGAGCGCGAGTTCCCCGACGAGGAGTCGATGAACGCTTACGTCCTGCCCTTCCCGGGGCGCGAGGTCACCGAGAGCGTGGACGGCGGCAGGCTGGCTTCCACCCGCTCCCAGACGGAGGGGTCGTAGCGGTAGAGCTCCAACGCCTTCAGGGCCAGCTCGGGCTCGTCGGAGAGCAGTCCCAGCAGGAAGTCCACCCCCCGGCAGCTGGCGATCGCCAGCAAAAGACTGGCTTTGTCGCGCCTGAGCAGCGAGGGACGGTACTGCTCGATCAAGAGCTGGAGCGACCCGGGATGGCGCGACTGGCCCAGGGCCAGGATGACCGCTTCCCAGGTCTCCTGGGCCTCCAGGAAGCGCTCGCGAATCCAGGCGATGGTGGGCTCCGCGTCCAGATGCAACAGGCTCAGCAGCGTCTCCGCGATGACGTCGGGCTCGGTCTCGGTGAGGGCTTTCAGCCGCAGCAGAGGGATGGCGCCCGGCTGACCGCTGTCGCCCGCGGCCCGCACGGCCATCAGCCTCGTGTTCAGGTCGTCGTCCAGCATCAGGTCGACCAGCACCCGCAAGAGGTCGCGGTGGTTGCAGCGCGCCAGGCCCAGCAGGCAGAGCCCGCGCAGCTCGCCCGCGGTCTCGATCTGCTCGCCGTAGACCCACTCTTTCTGGCGATAGAGCCGCTGGGCCAGGTAGAAGTCCTCCACCGGCGCCTCCAGCTCGACCAGCGACTTCACGATGGCGGTCTTCGTCTCGCAGCCCGGGTCGGTTTTCTGGCGGTGATAGGCCTGCACGAGCTCGGTGACGAGCTGGAAAAGCCCGCCCTGCGAGGCCATCTGGGCCGCGCGCTTGACCACGGCGGGCGACTTGTGGCCCAGCGCCAGCGTGAGGGCTTTGACGGCGGACGGATCGCCGAGATCCAGCTCGCGCAGCTTGTCCAGCTCGCGTTTGGTGGGGTCGATCTTGGCCACGGCTGTCAGTTAACCCCGTGTTCATCCAATTCCCCCCTCCAGGCACTAAGCTGCTGTCAGAGAGATAGAGAGATTCTGTTGGAGGCTCGTTCCATGGTCGTCACCGCAGCAACCCCCAATTTCGCGCGTACGCTTTCGGCCGCCGCCGCGCCGGCCGAGAACCAGCAGCCTGCCCCCGCTCCCCCCGCGGACAAGTTCGAGATCGCCTCTTCGGTGGCCGGAGCCGCCGTGCTCGGCGCCGGAGTCGGCTGGCTGGGCGTCGAGGCGGGCGGCCGCGCCGGCTTCATGCTGGGAATGATGCTCACCCCGCAGGGCGCGGGCCTGGGCCAGCTCCTCACCAACACGCTGGAGGGCGTGCGCATCGGCATCATCGCGGGCGGCCTGTTGGGCGTCGCGGCCGGCGTCACGCTGGGCGTGGTGGCGGGCGCCGAGCTGTATAAGGCCTATAAGGCCCACCAGCAGGGCTGAGAATCGGCCCCACCGACCGCCCCCGCAACGGCCTGGTCCACGCTCTGAAAGAAGTGCGGCGGATGGGCCATGCCTCCATGATGCCCGAGCACTTGCTGCTGGGCGTGGCTCAAGAGCCCGGCAGCGCCGCTTTCTTGCTGTTCGACAAGCACGAGCTGCGCCTGGGCCCTCTGCGCGCCGAGGTCGAGGCCTGTCTGGGCCTGGGCGACAGTCCCCGCCTGCGCGCCTTCGATCCGAGCTCGTTCAACGTGATGGAGATGGCCGTGCGGGAGGCCACGGCGCTAAATCGCTTCAAGGCGGGCACCGAGCACGTGCTGCTGGCGCTGCTGCGCCTGGAAGGCAGCCTGGCGGCCGAGATCTTGCTGCGGCACGGCATTACCCGCGAGGTTGTCATGGCCCATATTCACCATTCGACCGGCACGGAGTAGGGCTTCAGAAGCGGGTCCGGCGAGAGAATCGTCAATCCGTCGTGGAGGGCCTGCCCCACCAGCAGACGATCGAACGGATCGCGATGATGAAGCGGCAGACCGCTCGCGATCAGGGCGGCGCTTTCGACCAGGGTGAGCGACTCGAGTTGATGACGCTGGCGTTCCCGGGACACGAGAGTTCCGGGAGGTGCGGGCAGCGGAAGCTTTCCCAACCCGTATTTGACCCCGATTTCCCAGGCGCTGACGACACTGAGGTAGACTTCGTGCGAGGTGTCCATGATTGCGTCTCGGGCCGTGGTGCTCAGCATGGAGTCGCCGCGAATGAGCCAGAGAAAGGTGCAAGTGTCCAGGAGGTATTTCACTGAAACGCTTCCAGCCAATCGTCCGGTAGGGGGTCGAAGAATTCGTCCGGCACGGGGGGCATCTCCCGACAGAGTCCGATCGGGCGAACTTTCCCTTTGTAAGGCCGAAGCTCTGCGACCGGCTTGTTCCTGCGGCAAATGACCACCGTTTCGCCCTGCTCCAGCAAGTCCAGGAGTTCGGACAGGCGAGCCTTCGCCTCGTGCACGTTGACGCTCTTCATAGCTCCATTATGACCAGGTAGTTGGTCATGTCAACCTCAGGAGCGGTTCCGGGCACCCTCCTCCACGGCGCGGGCGGTTTGCTCGTCGCGCAGGATGCTCTTGCGGTAGGGGTCGGTGATCCACAGTCGGGAGCGCTGGCGCAGCAGCTCCAGCACGCCCCGCGCATTCCAGCGAGACACCGCGTCGGCCTCGTCCGCGGTAATCCCCAGAATTTGCAGGAACGACACCGAGCCTTCCTCGCCCAACTCGGGGTCGAGGGCCAGCAACGCGTGGTCGAGCACGCAGCCGGGCTCGGGCAACACCATGCCCAGAGGAATGGCCGTGTAGGGCTTGAGCTCCTTCTGCGGGGCCAGGTGGTGCAGCAGCTCCAGCGGCCAGGCCGGGGGCGCCTCGGCGAGCCGGGGCACGCGCAGCGTCAACTGCAGGCTGCGCGGCCACAGGGTGACGAAATGCCAGTGGGGACGCTCGTGACCGCTGCGATAGCAGTTCACGCCATCCCAGCTCATGGCTTCCTGTCCGGGGTAGAGCGGCGCGACCACCGCTTCCAGGTTGTGCTGGCTCAAATTCTTGGCTCGCTCCGCACCCGGTAGACCAGCGAGAGGAACTTGCCCTCGAATCGGCTGGCGGCCTCGTCCAGCGTCTCCTCGCCCAGGGCCCGGTCGAAATAGGTCCGCATTCTCTGGCCCAGGGCGGTGTTCTCGGTGACGGCGTGGACGACCAGCGGGTAGAGACCCTTCACGAACACGCGGGCCGGCTGCTGGTGCTGCGGATCCTGCAGCATGAGCTCGATGCCTCCGAACGAGGTCTCGCGCGGGTAGACGTGGATTTGCGCCAGCCCGTCGCGCAGCTCTTGAACCGCGATCTCCAGCCGGTCGAGCAACTCGCGCTCGCGGGCGTCGAAGTTGAACAGGCTGCTGCGGCGCCGGCGCGTCTCGCGCGGCACCACGGCCGGCGTGCCCGACAGATAGTAGGCAAACCAGACGTAATTGCGCGTGGTGACGTTCTTGCTGCGGTCGAAGCAGCGCTCCCCGAAGAGCGAATCCAGCCGTTCCTTGAGGCGGTCCGAGAAGCTGTTGCGGCGGGTCACGAACGAGGCGTAGCCCTGGCGCGCGTCCACCGCGATCTCCACGCGCTGCAGCATGCCTTCCAGGCGCACCTTGATCGTCAGGAAGCTGGTCGGATCCTGGCGCGGCAGCACCCCGAACTCGAGCCCCGCCAAACGCAGGCGCTCGAGCAGCGTCTCCTCGGGCTCGGACAGGTTGAAAACCGGGTCCTGGACAAAGCGAAAATCAAGTCGCTCGCGTTCCAGGATGCGCCACATGTCTACTTCGGAGGGGCTGAAACAGCCCCGTTGCTCGTCCTCGTCCGCCATGTCCATGTCTGATTGTAGCACAACGTTCAAGGTCTTCTCCCTTGACGGGTCTTGCGGACCGCACTATAATCCATCACGGCGTTGAGCGCGCTTTTTTTCTTTGGGGCTCTTCGATGCGAGTAGACGTATCCGATATCAAACGGGGCACCGGACTCTGGAAGGATTTCGAGTTCGAGGGTCCGGTGCATTTCGAGGGCCTCGAGTTGGAAGGGCCGATCAAGGCGAAGTTCAAGCTCACCAACGTGAGCAGCCGCATCATGGTGGACGGAGAAGTCCAGGCCCGGGTGCGACTGGCTTGCGGGCGGTGCGCCGAGACCTACGTAACGCCGCTGGACGTGGAGATCGAAGAGCATTTCATCGACGAGGATAGCGCCGAGGTGCCCGACGACGAGAACGTCAGCCTGGAAGATCTGAATATCTTTACCTACCGCGACGACCGCATCGAGTTCGATGAGATCCTGCGGCAGAACTTGCTGGCGGCGCTGCCCGTCAAGCCCCTCTGCCAGGACGACTGCAAGGGCTTGTGCGATCAGTGCGGGGCCAATTTGAACCAGGGTAGCTGCGACTGCAGCCAGGAAGACATCGACCCGCGCTGGGCCGGGCTTCTGAAGTTGAAGACGGAATAACGAGAGGTAGTCATGCCAAATCCCAAGTATAAAACGCCGCGATCGAAGACCCGCCGCCGCCGTTCCCACCTGCGGATGGAGATCCCGAACGTGACCAAGTGCCCGGCCTGCAAGGAGCCCAAGCTCCCGCACCGCGTGTGCCTGAGCTGTGGCGTTTACGACGGCCGCCAGGTCTTCAAACTCGACGCCGAAGCCCAAGCGTAGGATCCATCTCGGGTGCCCAGGAGCAACACGCTACGCCCGGTGGGCGTGGTGGGGCTGGGGCATTATGCGCCCCCCCGGATCGTCACCAATCAAGAGCTGGAGTCCACTCTCGACACGACCGACGAGTGGATTCGCTCACGTACAGGCATCCGTGAGCGCCGGATGGCCGAGGACGACGTGTGCGCCTCGGATCTGGCCGTGGAAGCCTCACGGCTGGCGCTGCAAGACGCCGGCATCACGGCCGATCAGCTCGGCCTGATCATCGTCGGCACCATGACGCCCGACACCATGCTCCCCTCCACGGCCTGCCTGGTTCAGCACCGGCTGGGGGCCAGGAAGGCGGGCGCTTTCGACCTGAACGTCGCCTGCTCGGGCTTCGCTTACAGCCTGGCGGTGGGCGCCCAGTTCGTGGCCACGGGAGTCTTCGACTACGTCCTGGTGATCGGCGCCGACACCATGACCCGCGTGATGAACTGGCAAGACCGCGGCACCTGCGTGCTGTTCGGCGACGGGGGTGGCGCGGTGGTGCTGGGGACCGTGCCCGAGGGCCGCGGCATCCTCTCGGTTCACCTGGGGTCGGACGGCTCGGGCGGTGACAAGCTGACGGTGCCCGCGGGCGGGGGCCGCATTCCAGGCGGCACCGAGGGCGTGCGCCCTTCCGAATACTGCCTCCAGATGGACGGCAAGGAAGTCTTCAAGTTCGCCGTGTCCGTGATCGGTCAGGCGGCGGCCGCGGCCGTGGCCAAAGCGGGTCTGAGTGCCGACGACGTCGACCTGTTCATCCCTCACCAGGCCAACGTGCGCATCATCGACGCCGCGGCGCGCCGGCTGGGCGTGCCGATGGAGCGGGTCTTCGTCAACGTGGATCGTTTCGGCAACACGAGCTGCGGCTCCATTCCGCTGGCCCTGTCCGAAGCGCGTGAGCAGGGGCGCGTCAAGGATGGCGACCTGGTGGTGATCGTGGGCTTCGGGGGTGGCCTGTCGTGGGGCGCGGTCGTGCTGCGCTGGGGGAAAGAGGAGGTAGCATGTCCCGTATAGCGTTTGTTTTTCCCGGTCAGGGAGCCCAGTTCGTCGGGATGGGCGTGGACCTCGCCGCCGCCTTTCCGAGCGCGAGCGCGGTGCTGCAAGAGGCGGATCGCCGGCTGGGCTACGAGCTGAGCAAGCTGATGGCCGAAGGCCCCGAGGAGCAGCTCAAACAGACCGAGCATACCCAGCCCGCGATCGTGGCCCACTCGCTGGCCGCCTGGACGGTGCTGACCGAAAAGGGCATCCGGCCCGAGATGGTGGCCGGCCACTCGGTGGGGGAGTATGCCGCCCTGGCCGCGAGCGGAGCGGTGACGCCGGCCGAGGCCATCTCGCTGGTGCGCCAGCGGGGCCAGCTTATGCAAGCGGCCGGCCAGGAGTTGCCCGGCACGATGGCCGCGGTGCTCGGCATCGAGCTGGAAGGCGCCGAGAAGCTTTGTAAAGCCTGTCAGGCCGAGGGAGTCGTGGAGGTCGCCAACCTCAATTGCCCGGGCCAGGTGGTGATCTCGGGCTCGCCCGAAGGCGTAGCGGCGGCCGGTAAGCGCGCGGCCGAGTTCGGGGGACGGCGGGTCATGCCGCTGGCGGTCAGCGGAGCCTTCCACTCGTCGCTGATGCAGCCGGCCGCGGGCCGTCTGGCCGTGGAGCTGGACGCCGCCGGCCTGGTGGAGGCTCGCGTGCCGCTGGTGGCCAATGTGAGCGCCCGGGCTCTGACCAACGCCGAGGCCCTGCGCACGGCCCTCAAGGAGCAGATCGTCTCGCGAGTGCGCTGGGAAGACTCCATCCGCGCCATGCGCGCCGCGGGCATCGACACCTTCATCGAGATCGGTCCCGGCACCGCGCTCTGCGGGATGATCAAGAAGATCGACAAGGACGCTCGCACGGCCAACGTGGGGGACGTCGCCAGCCTCGAGAAGACGCTGGAGTTGCTGCGGTTGGCAGTTGGCAGTTAGCAGAGGAGAAACGCAATGGAAACCGTCGTGAATCCCAACGGCCTCGCCGCCGAGCTCATCCTGAAGGACCAGGTGGCCCTGGTTACCGGCGCCGGGCGCGGCATCGGCAAGGCCATCGCCATCGAGCTGGCGCGCCTGGGAGCCAACGTAGCCCTGCTGGCGCGCACGCAGGCCCAGCTCGAGGAGGTGGCGGCCGAGATCGACCTGATGGGGGGGCAGACCACGGTGCACACGGCCGACGTGACTGACCCCGCGGCCGTGGACGCGGTCATCAAGGCGCTGCCCCGCCTGGACGTGCTGGTCAACAACGCCGGCATCACGCGCGACACGCTGCTGATGCGCATGAAGGACGAGGAGTGGGCCCAGGTGCTGCAGACCAATCTGACGTCGGCCTTCTACCTGACCCGCGCGGCCACGCGTCCGATGCTCAAGCAGAGGTATGGCCGCATCATCAACATCACCTCGGTGGTGGGTCAGATGGGCAACGCCGGCCAGGCCAACTACGCCGCCTCCAAGGCCGGCATGATCGGCTTCACGATGTCGGCGGCCCGCGAGGTCGCCTCGCGCAACATCACCGTCAACGCGGTGGCGCCGGGCTACATCGCGACCGAGATGACGGGCATCCTGGACGAGAAGGTGAAGACCGCCCTGCTCGGGCAGATCCCGGCGGGCCGCCTGGGTGAGCCGCAGGAAGTGGCGCGGCTGGTAGCCTTTCTGGCAGCTCCCGGTTCGGGCTACATCACCGGGCAGGTATTTAACGTCGATGGTGGAATGGTCATGCGGCCGTGAGTGGAAAATCCGCACAATGGTGCGGGTTTTCGCTTGACAGCGTGAAAACTTTTCGCCAGGGTAACCCCCTGGCAAACACAGAATCCTTCGGAGGTAAAAACACACTATGGCTAGCGTCCAGGAGCGGGTGACGAAGATCGTCGTAGAGCAGCTGGGAGTCGATGCCGAGCAGGTAACTCCCACGGCTTCGTTTGTGGATGATCTGGGCGCCGATTCGCTCGACACCGTCGAGATGGTCATGGCCTTCGAGACCGAGTTCAACCTCGAGATTCCCGATGAAGACGCCGAGAAGATCCGCAACATCACCGAGGCCGTCGACTATATCGAGAAGCGCGTCGCCGAGCAAACGGCCTGAGCGCACCTTTTCCCGTGGAGGAGCCGGCCCAGAGGGTCGGCTTTTTCAGTTTCCTTTGAGTTTGTTGGGATACATTTGTCAGCGCTATGATGCTGACTGCCGCGCGCCCCACCCCGGCCAATCTCCTGCCGGGCTCTTCCTTCGCCAACGCCAATGCCGAGGTCGACGCCGCTAAAGCGGACCTGGACGGCTTCCAGCGGCGTCTGGACGACACCAACCACATCCTCAGCCTGTCGCGCCGCGAGCGGATCCAGAACTACAACACCCAGGTCGGCAGCGCGATGTGGAACGAGAAGGCCAAATTTCACAGTGGTGTCGCGGCACACCTGGCGATTTTTGCCGCCGCCGGCCTGGGCGCCGCGGCCATGCTCACCGGTGTTTGCAACCCCATCGTGGGCGTGGCGGCCGGCTTCGGCCTGGCTTACGGCTACGTGATGGGCATGAAGCACATCGGCCTTCCCTTCCAGATCGACAAGGTGGTCAAGCCGGCCCTCGAGCAAGAGAAGCGCGACCTGACCTCGGCCATCGAGTCTTGCAAAACGCGCGTTCAAACCGCCGAGGCCAACCTGCTGAAGGGCATCCAGGCGAGCCTCCAGGGGACGCAGTCGGCTGTGCACGTGGATGAAGCGGCTGTGACCGTGGGCGGGGTGCGCATCCGCGTTCGGCGCTGAGCTCTCCCGGGTTGTGTAAGAAGGGAGAGCGGGAGAGAACGGGGAGGTTTGCGGTATTGGGGGCTTTGTCTCTAAGACGAGGCCTCGTCGCAGATCTACCTCAAAGATCAAGGGTAAGAGGCCGAGAAAGCCTCCCAGGGCCTACGTGGCCAGGACGGCGAAGCGTAAACGCCTATGTGGTTCGACATCCTCCTCGAGCGTAACCAGACCCTCTCCGTAGCCGAGTCGTGCACCGGCGGCCTGCTGGGCGCCGAGATCACCGAGCGCGCTGGCTCTTCCGCTTACTTTCTGGGTGGCGTCCTCACTTACAGCAACGAGCTGAAACACCGGCTGATCGGTGTCTCGAACGAGATCCTCGCGCAGCACGGCGCGGTCAGCGAGCCGTGCGCCCGAGCGATGGCCGAGGGGGTAAGACAGCTGACCGGGTCGACCTGGGCCCTGTCCGTGACGGGCATCGCGGGGCCGGGCGGGGCCACTCCCGACAAGCCCGTGGGCACCGTCTTCATCGGCCTCGCGGGCCCGAAGCCAACCGTGCGGAAGTTTCTGTTCGAAGGGGACCGCCAGCAGATCCGCGCTCAGTCGGTGCAGGCCGCTCTCCAACTCCTGACCGAGGCCCTTTGAGGAACTATCCCAGGATCTTCTGGTGGGGCACGCTGCTCAACCTCATCTGCCTGAGCGGCTCGAGCATGTTCGTCCTGACCGGCCGCTACCTCCAGGAGAATGGCCTGCCGCCCTGGGAGATCGGAGCCGTCGAAGGCTCTTACTGGGTCGGGGCCGTGCTCTCGCAACCCTGGCTGGCCCAGCGGGTGGACCGCCACGGGCGCCGTCCCTACATCGTGCGGGGCGCGTTCACACTGGGGCTGACCACGGTGGCCTACCTGCTGACTCCGGTCGAGCTGATCCCGATGATGGCGCTGCGATGCATGCAGGGGTTCACGCTCTCCACCTACTTTACGGCCCTCTTTACCTGGATCGCCGACCAGGCGCCGCCGGGACGCACGGCCCAGGCGTTCGGCCTGTTCGGCATCGGCGGTCTCATCGCCGGCGCCATCGGTCCGGTGACGGGCGAGCTGATCGTGAACCACCTGGGCTTCCGGATCATGTTCTCCACCGCCGCGGTCCTCAATCTGGCGGCTGCCACGGGCTTTCTCACCCTGCCCGAGCTCCACCGCCCGGCCCCGCCCGGCCTGGAAGACCCGCGCTTCTTCCAACTGCTCCGCAGCCCCATCTTGCTCGCGGTCATGCTGGGCTCGGTCGGCTTCGGCTGGGGCATCGGCAGCCTGTTCGGCTTCGCGGCCCCCTTCGCCGAGCGGCTCGACCTGACGGGCGTCGGGCTGATGTTCGCCTGTTATACCGTCAGCTCGGTGCTGGTGCGCCTCAAAGTCCACTCGGCCGACCGGCGCGGGCCGCACGGGGTCATCCTGCCGGCCCTGCTGCTGCAGGCGGCGGGCGTGGCCATGTTCGCGCTGCTCGGTCGCGGCGAGAGCTGGATCATGGTGGCCACGGGTCTGTTCGCGGGAGCCGGCCACGGCATTCTCTACCCCGCCCTGTCGGCCCTGACCGTGGAGCGCCTGGGCCCCGCCATCCGCGGCACCGCGCTGGCCCTGGTCACGGCCTGGATCGACCTGGGCAGCTTCGCCGGCTCGGTTCTCTCGGGCCTGCTGGCCCAGAACTTCGGCTACCCGCTGATGTTCGCTGCGGTGGGGGTGCTGATTATGGCGACGGGCTTGCTGTTTCCGTGGGCGGACCGCCCGGCCCGAGCACTTTGAACGAGTCCACCGCGTCCTTGAAAGCTTTCGAGCCAATCGAGAAGTTCTTGCTGGGCACGCTCAGCGCGATCGAAAAGAGCTGATTGTCTTTCATGAAGAGCACGTGGATGCCGCGCTCGTCGCCCACCGTATACTCGATCCAGGCGGCGCGCTGGCCGTCTACCTGGATTTGCTCGGCCTTATCCACCTTGCCGTGGCGTTTGTCCACGCCGTTCAGCACTCGCCCGGTCTCCACCAGGTCGACCTCCTTCTTCTTCCAGCCATCGTCACACAGCTGGGCGGCTTTCTCCAGGTGGGGGAGCGCCTCTTTGACCTTGGGCTGATTGCCTTTGGGCACGTTCAGCAGCTTGACCGCTTGCTCGAGCTCATCATGAAGCTGGCTGCTCTTTTCCGAGGAGATCTTGCCGGTCGACTCATCCACGTACTCCAGCAGGCCGGCGTTGCCCGACTGGTCCAGAATCCGCACGATGCGGTTGAACGATTCCTGGGTTGCCCCGCCGGTCTTCTTCATCTCGTCGATGACCGCGTGCAACTCCTCGGCGCGATACTTGACGTCGCTGTAACCCAGGTTGGTCACCATCAGGAACCCGTTGTCCTCGGTCTTCGCGTCCGGGCTGGGGCTCTCGCCCGAGGGCGGGGTGAACTCGATCGCGATGAGCTGCTCCTTTTCGAAGGTCCCCTCTTCGGTCGGGTCGGTCTTGCGCTCGGCGCGCTTCCAACTGGTCGGGGGAGCCACGAAGCTGACCTTCGTGTTACGCAGGGTAAAGGTTTCGTTCTTGCCGGCGCCGCTGCCGCCGCCGGCTCCCCCCGAGCAACCGGCCACGAGCCAGGTCACCAAAAGCAAACTGAGGATCGATAAGGTTTTCGAGCGCATCGCCCCCGGTTCTCGCTCGGCGGGGAGGAACCTGCCGGGGGTCTGCAAACTTTCCGCGATGCTCATTCCCATCGACGGGGTCTCCCCCGAACTGGCCGAGGATGTCTTCGTGGCGCCCGGCGCTTATCTCATCGGTAAGGTGCGGGCCGCCGCCGGCTGCTCGTTCTGGTATGGCTGCGTGGTGCGCGGAGACAACGACTGGATCTCCTTCGGCGAAGGCTCCAACCTGCAGGACGGCGCGGTGATCCACACCGATGCGGGGATTCCCCTGAACATCGGCCAGCGCTGTACCATCGGGCACCAGGCCATGCTGCACGGCTGCACCCTCGAGGATGACGTGCTGATCGGCATCGGCGCCAAAGTCCTGAACAACGCCTATGTCGAGAAGCAGGTCGTGGTGGCCGCCGGAGCCCTGGTGCCCGAGGGCGCGCGCCTGGAGAGCGGGTTCGTCTACATGGGCGTTCCCGCCCGCAAGGCGCGCGAGCTCAATGACGGTGAGAAAGAGCGGATCCGCTACGGCTCGATTCACTACGTGGAGCAAGCCCGCCGTCATCGGGCCGCCACCGAGTAGGGGCCTGACGCAACATCAGGCTGCGGTCCTCGACCCGGTTGACCTCGAACCACCCGTAGCGGCTGTACAGCTCCATCGCGTCGCGCGTGTCCAGGAAGATGCGCTCGTCCGGCACGCGCGCGAGCATTTCCTCGAGGAGGCGCTTTCCCAGGCCCCGCCCACGCTCCGACGGGTCGACGACCACGTCGTAGAGCCAGCAGGTGCCGGGGTGAAGGCGCACGACCCGAAGGTAGGCCTGCAACACCCCGTCCCGGTAGAAGCCGAGGTTGAGCAGCGCCGAGTCGAGGTTTTCGGCCACGATCGCGGGGGAGCGCTTGTGGGCCCAGTAGACGTGGCGCAGCAGCTCCCAGACCTCGTCCGCACCGATGAGCGCGCCGTCGGTCACCCAGCCCTCTCGCGCGCGCGGCAGGTCCTGGTTGACGCGCAGCATCTCCCGGGCGACGGCCAGATCGCCCCGGCCCACCAGCCCGTCGTAGACGCGCTGCTTGTGCTTCAGAGGCAGGTGCTGGCCGAGCTTGACCTTGCACGAGCTCTCCTCGAGCGGCAGCGCCAGCACCGTCAGGGCCTCGAGCGGACCGGCGTAACGCTTGTCGGTGAAGGGCGCGTAGCCGCCCTCCGGCTGGTACTTCCGCATGAAGGCCTCCAGCACGCGGGCCTTCTCCTCGAGAGAAACCACGTTCCCAAGCGTCCCGCGCACCACCGCCGAGCGGTAGTAGGTGGTGGCCGGACAGGCCAGCTCGGGGTCGCGCCAGTAGCTGGGCAGCCACGTGGCGCTCTCGAGGCACGAGAAGACCGCTTTCTGACCGGCCCGCGAGGCCAGGCTGCCGGGACCGGCGGTATGGAAGTAGAGCTGGTCATCGGACACCACGAAGTTCATGGGGCGCAGCTCGTGGGGCTCGGTGGCCAGAAAGCCCAGGCGCGCGCCCGCGAGCACCTCGGTCAACTGCGAATCGGTAGAGAATTCCTTACGGCGAATCATAGGCCCAGGGTAACCGTGGACTGGTCGAAGGGAAAGGACCAGTTCGTAGAAAATGGATCGACCAGTGCGCGACGACCTGACGCTCGACCTGCCCGACAACGCCCAGCCCGTTTACCTGCGGGTGGCCCAGGCCGTGCGCGGGGCGTTGCAGGACGGCCGGGTGGCCGCCGGCGAGCTGCTCCCCTCGAGCCGCCAGCTGGCCCAGCGTTTCCAGCTGCACCGTCACACCGTGATGAGCGCCCTGGACGAGCTGGTGGCCGAGGGCTGGCTGGCCAACGAGCCCGGCCGGGGCTACCGGGCGCTCACGAACCAGTTCTTCGAAACCGACGCCACGCAACAGCCTGCCAGCGAGCGTGAGTTCCGCCTGGTGCGTCAGGTGCAGACCCGAGAAGGGTTGCCCGATCTGCCCTTCCGTTTTCCCAGCGGCCAGCCCGACCTGCGCGTGTTCCCGGCCCGCGAGTTCTACCGCCACGCTCGAGAAGTGCTCAGAAGGCGTGCCCCGGACAAGCTGCTGGGCTACGGCGAGCCGTCCGGCCGCGGGCTGCTGAAAGAGCAGCTCTGGGCTCACCTGCGCCGTTTGCGCGGGCTCACGGAGGGCGAGCTGGTGGTGACCCACGGTTCCCAGGAGGCGATCTACCTGATCGGCCAGCTGCTCGTCGAGCCGGGCGACACCGTCGCCGTCGAGGAGCTGGGGTACCCGCCCGCCTGGTCCGCCCTGAGGGCCGCGGGGGGCCGTCTGGAAGGGCTGCGAGTCGATGCGCAGGGGCTCGACCCGGACAGCCTCCTCAGGCTCTGTCGCCGCCGCAAGGTGCGCCTGCTCTACCTCACTCCGCTGCACCAGTATCCCACCACTGTCACGCTCGCGCCCGAGAGACGGCGCGCCCTCTACGCCATCGCGCAACGCTACGGCGTGCCCATCCTGGAGGACGATTACGACCACGAGTTCCACTACCGCTGCCAGCCCGTGGCGCCGCTCAAGACGCGCGATCCGGAGGGGCTGGTGCTCTATTGCTCCACCTTTTCCAAGGTGCTCTTCCCCGCGGCCCGCCTGGGTTTCGCCATCGTCCCGAAGAAGCTGGCCGGGCCGATGGGCGAGCTCAAGCGCGTGGTGTCGCGCCAGAACGACCACCTGATGCAGGAGACGGTGGCTCTCTGGATGCGCACCGGCGGCTTCGAGCGCCACCTGCGCCGCATGCGCCGCCTCTACAGCGCCCGGATGGAGGCCATGCTGGAGGCTCTGCAAGACCACCTGATCGCCCGTCCCGATGGGGGAATGTGTCTCTGGGCCAACCTGGGGGTCGACGCCGACCAGCTCGCCAGGCTGGCCGCCGAGAGGGGCGTCGCGGTGCAGCCCGAGTCCGGCTATCGCCTGAGCCCTGGCCCCTCGCGCCACCTGCGGCTGGGCTTCGCCTCGTCCACCCCGGACGAGATCCGCGAGGGCATGCAAAGGTTGGTTTCAGCCTCTTTTCAGTGCGACCCCGTAAGGTAAAGGCGCGTATCTATAAGCTCGGCCGTGGGCCGGGCTGAGTTGCGAATTCTGCTGGAGGAGGTCCGGTCGTGCAGGTTACGCTGCTTTCGCCCCGACCACTGGGAACCACGCCCCAGAAGGCCTCGGAGCCGACGAATACCCCGGCCGAGGTCGGAGATCTGTTCAAGCCTACGGCGCCCATCGAGCCGGATCGCCCGGAAGAGCCGGGCGGACAGGGTTGGGGTCACACCGTCGCATTCACCGCCGCCGGACTTGCTGCCGGCGCCGTTTCCGGCTTCATGACCGGAGCCCACATGGGTGGAGTCTGGGGGGGGATCGTCGGAGGCGTCCTGAACCTGATCCCGGCCGCCGCATTGGCGGTCGCTGCCGCCATCCCCCTCTCCGAGAGCCAGGCTCCCGGCATCGCGAGCGTGGGCCTGCCGCTGGGCATCTTTGGCGGCGGGGTGGGCCTGGGCGCTTACTGGGGCGCCACCGGCCACTGGGGAGGACCGGTCGGCCTGGCGGTTACGGGCGCGCTCACGGGAGGCCTGCTGATCGGCATCTGGGGCTATTTCCGGTCCGAGAGCGGCCACGAGAAGAAGATCGAGGCCTACCACAAGGAGCTGGCCAATTACAACCAGGCCATGCAGCGTTACGACCAGGAGCGCAAGAACTATGACAAAGAGCTGAAGACCTGGGCCGAGCGGCGCGAGGAGAAGACCACCTCCACGCGCATCATCGAAGGCGCCAAGCGGCTGTTCCTCAACGGCATCCACCTCAAAAAACGAGAGCAAAGGCCGCACCCCGAGACAGAGGAGTCCACCTTCGGCTGCTGACCGGGCCCTACGAGGGCGGGTCGGAGGGCTTCATCTTCTTGAGGTGCTCGCGGATCTCGCCGGCGCGGCGAATGGCGCCCGAGATATCGCCCGGTCGCAAATCCTTGCGGGGGCTTTGAGCGCGCGTGTCGGGTGGCGCTTTGTCCAGCTCGGCCTCGCCCTGCTCGACCAGCTGCTCGGCCAGGAAGGCCAGGTCGCCCTCCATTTCGTTGACCCATTTTTCCTTGCTCTTGCGCTCTTGCTCGAGGGCCTGCTCTTGCTCGGCCATCTTGCGCTGCGCGGCCGCCAGGGCGCGGGCCAGCTCGAAATTCTTCTTGGCCAGCTTCCTGGCTTCGTCTTCTTTATCGTCACCCGGCATCGCGGGAAAATTCACCGGTTGCTCCATCGGGAAGTCCCCTCCATTCAGTCGGTCTCGATGTCTCCGAAATCGATGGTCACCATGCCGTTGTCGGGTGGGGCCAGCAGAATGGTCATCGTCTTGGCCGGGTTCATGGGCGTCGAGCCGAAGCGGACCTGCTGGTTGCTGGCCGACAGCTGGTACATCCCTTCGGCGGTCCATTGCAGCTCGTAGGTCGAGTCCAGCCCCTGGGCGTCGGTCTGGAACAGCACGTCCGACTGGCCGCCGTTGGGGGCCAGGATCTGGGTGCCGTAAACCTGGTGGGCCTGGTCATACTGCGAGAGAATCGTCACGTCGCCGATCTGAAACTGCACGTCGCACGGCTGCTGGCGCCGCACATGGATGCTCAGGTGGGTGGGCACGGTCTGGGCCGTGCGCTGGAAGAGCGCGCCGCCAGCCTTGCCCGGCTCGGAGAGCAGGCCGCCCTGAGCGCTGAGCTGGTGGCTGGCCACCAGGCCCCAGGCGCCGCGGCTCGCGCCGCCAAACCAATTGCCGGCCGCCTGCTGCAACTCGGGCGAGGCCTGCACCAGCTGGATGGCGGTATCGTCGGAGTGGCGCGGCTGGAAATCGGGCAGCTGGGGCGTGGGCAGGGTGGTCGGCACCGGGTCCTGGGTCGTGCCGACCGGACTCCACTCCTGGGTCTGCGTGGGGGTCGGGGTCGGCCGCGCCACCGACTGCTGGCGCACGGCGTTGAGCCCGAAGAGCAGGCCGGCTCCTCCTACCAGCAGGCAGACAGCCAGAAGAGCGAACAGGCTGGCGGGCATCGGCTGATTGGGAGGGACGATCAACGCGTCCTGGCCGGCCGGACCCATGGGGATGTCCTCGTAGACGCCGGTCATCTCGCCCAGGACCTTCTTGAGCGCCGCCTTGACGGTCTGGACGTTGGCAAAGCGCCGCTCGGGCTTTTCCTGGCAGCAGCGGTCGACCACGGCCGCCAGAGCCGGGTGCGCTTTGGGAAACGCTTCTTGCAGCGGTACGATGGCGAACGGCACGGGCGCCTTCCCCGAGATCAGGTGGAACATCGTGGCGCCCAGCCCGTAGATGTCCGAGCGCAGCTCGGGCGAGCCCTTGAATTGCTCCAGCGGAGCGTAGCCCAGCGTTCCCACCAGGGATCTGGTGACGTCGCCGCTGGTCTTCTTGGCCAGTCCGAAGTCGACCAGCACCACCTCTTGATTGGTCTCGCGCACCAGCACGTTCTGGGGCTTGATGTCGCGGTGCATCACGGGCGGGTCTTGCTCGTGCAGGTAAACCAGCACGTCGCAGATCTTGAGCGCCAGGTCGATGACCATCTCTTGCGGCATCGGGCCGCCCAGGCCCATGAAGTGGTCGAGCAGCTTCTCCAGGCTCGTCCCCTCGACGAACTCCATCACGATGTGGTTGGCGTTGTTCTCGCGAAAGGCGTCCAGGACCTGAGGGATGCCGGGGTGGTGCAGCTTCTCGAGCGTGTCCGACTCGGTCTTCAGCTGCTTGCGCGCGAACTCGGGGTCGACGTCGTCCTCTTCGTCGAGCACCTGCTTGACGGCCACGACCTTCTCAGAGAGACGGGTGTCGCGCGCCTTGTAGACCGCCCCCATTCCCCCTTTGCCCACCAGCTCGAGGATGCGATAGCGTCCCCCGTCGAGCGTCGTACCGGGCTCGTGCAGATGCATGGATAGCTTGATTCGGTTTCACCCTCGGATGCGCCTGCTCAGGAGGTGGCGCGGCGCAGGCGGTCGCGCAGGGCGTCCCAGACGTGGCCGCTTTGCGTGGGAACGACGATGGCGATCAGGTCGCACCCCGAGGCGTCCGCCTCGCGCAGGCGGGCGTAGAGCTGCTCGGCGTAGCCGTGGGGGTCGGCCGGCATGGACAGAAAAACCGCCGCGGGCGGGTCGAGGTCGTGCTGGCTCATGAGAGCGACGCGCCCTTCCAGAGGCCAATCCTCGGCCTGGATTCCCACCGTGCGGGTGCGGGGAGCGTAGTGCTTGTCCAACTGGCCCGGGGAGGCGCCGCTCGGGCCGCCCTCCGTGGCGACCTCCAGACCCAGCTCGTCGGGACCGATCAGCCCGGGCCGCAGGATGACCGCGGGCGGCCCCACCAGCAAGACGGTCGACTCGATGCCCCCGCGGCAGGGTCCGCCGTCCAGCACCAGCACCTCGTCCTCGCGGAACTCGCTCCGCACGTGCGCGGCGGTCGTGGGCGAGACGCCGCCGCTGCGGTTGGCGCTGGGGCCGACCAGGGGCTTCCCATAGGCCCGCAACAGCTCCAGGGTCAGCGGATGGTCGGGCTGGCGCACGGCCACGAGGTCGCCGCCCGCGGTCACATCCGGAGGCACGTGCGGGGCCCGGGGCAGCACCAGCGTGAGCGGACCGGGCCAGAACGCGCGGGCCAGACGCTCGGCCTCCGGGGGCCATTCGGCCACCACCTGGCGCGCCATTGAAGCGTCGGCCACGTGCACGATGAGCGGATTGCTGGCCGGGCGTCCCTTGACCGCGAAGACCCGCGCGATGGCTTCGGGATTCAGGGCGTCGGCTCCCAGGCCGTAGACCGTCTCGGTGGGGAAGGCGACCAGTCCGCCCTGCTTCAGGCGCTCGAGAGCGGCCTGGATCACTCCGGGTGAAGGGCTTTGATGGCGTCCAGGACCGTCTCGGAGATGGCTTTGTAGGCGTCCAGCTGCTCTTCGATCGTGTCGGGAAGCGGCTTCTCCAGGTGCTCGCTGAGGTCCATGGGCTTGCCGATGATGATGCGGAGCGACTGGAACATGCCCGGCAAGATCTTGCCCACGCCCATGATCTCGCGCATCCCCGTCATGCGCACGGGAATGACCGTGGGGCGTGCCTGGAGGATGAGCTTGCCCACGCCGGGCTTGCCTTTGCCGATCTCCCCGGTGCGGCTGCGGGTGCCCTCGGGAAACACGACGACGATGTTGTTCTTGAGCAGCTCGGCCCACTCGTCCACCTGGCTCAGGTCGCCCTTCTTGCGGTCGACGGGCACGGCGCGGAGGTGGCTGAGGAAGTGCTTGCCCAGCAGCCCCAGCACGCGATCCTTGAGCTTGCGCGACCCGGGCTCGCCGAAGAAGACTTTGCGATCCGCGAGCTGCACCGGCAGGTACTCCGGCTTGAAGAACATCTTGGGGCAATAGACCGCCGACTCGAAAGCAAAGTTGTCCAGAATGGAGTTGTGGTTCAGGCAGTAGAGGATGTTCTGGTGCTCTTCGGGGATGTTCTCGACCCCCTCGACCCGGGTGCGGTTGAGGAAGCGGAACAAAAAGAATGACCCCACGGCGGCAGCGCCGAGGGCCATCGCAAAGGCGAGCTTGTTGCCCGCGCCGTTCTCTTTTTTCGGCTCGGCCTCAAGCTCGGCGGGGGTTTCCAGGGTGATTTCGGTCTCGGTCTCCACGGCCCGCCTGTTCCTCAACAGGGCAGGCCATTCCTACCCCCCGCACTTGAGACCGGGTTTGTTCTCTCGTAACACTTTCTGCGCTTTCTCGCTCAAACCCAGACGGGGCAGGTCGTGCTCGAAGTCGGCCGGGGAGCCGTAGCCGCCCAGAAAACCGTTGGCGCGGGCCGCCGCCGTCGAGCGCATGAACTCACCCTCGTTGGGGTACATCGCGTGAAACTCTTGGAAGAGCACCGGGGTGTTGCGCAGGTAATACTTCTGGTGGTAGTCCTCGGCCAGGGTGAAGGTTCCCAGCGGCTCGATGGACGAGTAGACGGTGCCCTTCGGCTTCGTCTCCTGCGCCAGCTTGTGCTGCTGTTCGTTCTGGTAGAGGATGGCGGAGCGATACTGGCGGGCGTACGCCGGGCGGAACGGGTGGTTGCCCGCCCAGAACATGGCCAGCAGCTGGGAGTAGCTCAATCGGCTCGGATCGTAGGTGATCCGGATGCACTCGGAGTGGTCCTGGATATTGCCGTAGTTCGGCTGGGGCGCTCTTCCGCCGGCATAGCCGACCTCGGTGCGCACGACTCCGGGCAGACTCCCGAACCGGGAGTCGGGTCCCCAGAATCAGCCCATTGCGAAGACGGCCGTCTCCAGATGCGCCGGAACCTGGGCGTCCAGAGCGGGGCGCGGCGCGCGTCCCCCCGCCTCGAGGAACAGGAGCGATAACAACACGATGATCCACCTCATACCGGGCCTAACCTGCTTTCGAGGGAAAAAGTTCCCATCGGGACGAAGCTCGCGCGATGCCCTGCCCCCAGTGTGGATTCGCAAGCCCCGCTGGCTTTAAGTTCTGCGGCCAGTGCGGGGCCCCTGTGCCGGTCGACGAGCCCCGCTCGGCGGCCAACGCCGAGCGCCGTCAGATCACGGTGATGTTTTGTGACCTGGTGGGCAGCACCGAGCTCTCGGAGAAGCTCGACCCCGAGGAGCTGCGCGAGGTGGTGCGCCGTTACCAGGGCGTGTGCGCCACCGAGATCGAGCGCCACGGGGGCCATATCGCTCAGTATCTGGGCGACGGTGTGCTGGCCTATTTCGGCTTTCCTCACGCCCATCCCGATGACGCGCTACGCGGCATTCGCGCGGCGCTCGGCATCGTGGAGGGAGTCGAGCTCGGGGTGCGGATCGGTTTGCACACGGGTATGGTCGTGGTCGGCGAGATGGGGGCGGGCGAGCATCGCGAGAACCTGGCCATGGGCGAGACCCCCAACGTGGCGGCCCGCGTGCAGTCCGCCGCCCAGCCGGGCACGGTGCTGATCAGCCGCTCCACCTATACCCTGGCCGAAGATCGCCTGGAGGCCGAAGATCTGGGCGTGCTGGCCCTCAAAGGCCTTTCGCGCCCCTTCCGCCTCTACAAGGTCTTGCGCGAGCGCGAGCTGGGCGAGTGGCGCTCGGCGGTGCGTCGGCGCCGCTCCCGGTTGCCGCTGGTGGGGCGCGAGAAAGAGCAGGAGCGCCTGGTTGAGCTCTACGAGCAGGGTGGCCGCTCGGCGGCGGTCACGGGTGGCATGGGCACGGGTAAGACCCGACTCTTGCAGTGGCTGAAAGACCGCGTCGTGGGACGCGACAACTACGTGCTCTCGTTGTACTGCTCGCCCGAGACCGCCACGAGCTCGTTCGCCTCGGTGCGCGACTTGCTCGAGCGCGAGTTCCGCCTCAGCCGGGTGGTGCCGGCGGAGCGTTTTCGCCAGCTGCAAGATGGCCTGAAGCTGCGAACCCCGCAGCTGGGTGAGAGGGCGGCGCTGCTGCTGGGGCATTTGCTGGAGCTGGAGCTGCCCGCCGGGGCCTTGCCAAATCTGCAGCCCCAGGCCCTGCGCCTGATGACGATGCAGGCCCTGACCGACTTCGTGCGGTCGATGGCCACGGAGCGGCGCACCCTGCTGGTGGTCGAGGACATGGCCCACGCCGACCCGTCGACGCTCGAATGGCTGCGCTCGCTGGCCGTTCAGCTCGAGGGAACGCGCCTCTTCCTGGTGGCGGCCGGCGAGTCCGATTGGGAGGGCTGCGAGAGGCTCGAGCTACAGCGCCTGACCCGCGACGAGGCCGAGGCCCTGGTGCTGGCCCTGACCGGCAAGCCCCTGCCCCCCGAGCTGATGGAGCACCTGGTCACGCGCGGCGAGGGGATTCCGCTCTTTTTACAGGAGTGCACCCAGCTCGCGCTCGACTCCAGCCTGCTCGACGAGCAGACCGATCGCTTCGTCCTGAACGGCTCGCTCGACAGCCTGGGCATTCCGGCCACGCTGCAAGACTTTCTCACCTCGCACCTGGATCGCGCCGGCCCTTCCAAGAACCTGGCCCAGCGCGCGTCGGTAGTGGGGCCCTACTTCGCGGCCGAGTTCCTCGAGCTGTACATGCGGATGAGCCGTTCCTCGGTCGAGGCCCACCTCGACCGCCTCGTGCAGGAGCAGGTGCTGCTGCAGCTCGAGACGGCTTTCGCCTTCAGCCACGGCATGTTGCAGCAGGCGGCCTACACCTCCTTGCTCAAGTCGGTGCGCCAGGATTGCCATCTCGAGGTGGCCACCACGCTCGAGCAGCATTTCCCCTCGCTGGTCGAGTCCCAGCCCGAGGTGCTGGCCTACCACTTCACGCGGGGAGGACAGCCGGCCAAGGCGATCGAGTTCTGGGGCATCGCCGGCCAGCGGGCTCTGCGCGCCTCGGCCAACCAGGAGGCGGCCGCCCATTTCACTCAGGCCCTGGAGCTGCTGGACACGTTGCCGGCCTCGCCGCAGCGCCTGCAGGCCGAGCTGGGGATGAGCATGGGGCTGGCGTCGGCCTGCATTCCGCTGCGTGGCTACGCGGCCCGCGAGGTGGCCGGCAGCTTCTCGCGCGCCCGCGAGCTGTGCCGCCGTCTGGGCGACGGCATCGGCCTCTTCCCGGTGCTGGGCGGACTCTGGGTCTACTACCTGGTGCGCGGCGACCTGGAGGCGGCCGGCGACCTTTCCAGCCAGCTCTTGCGCCTGGCCAGCGACGACTCGCTGCGCCTGGTGGCCCACGCCACGGCCGGTCAAACGGCCTTTTATCGAGGCGACATCCCCACGGCCCGCCGCCACCTCGAGGACGCGGTGCGGCTCTATGATCCCGAGAAGCATCGCGGGTTGGCCTACGAGTATTTCCAGAGCGACCCGGCGGTCTGCTCGCTCTCCTATCTGTCCTGGGCCCTCTGGCTGCAGGGCGAGGTGGAGCTGTCGACCTGGCGCGCCGAGGAGGCCGTCGTGCTGGCCCGCAAGCTCGACCACCCGCACACGCTGGCGCACGTGCTGTTCTTCGACGTCTGGCTCAACCTGCACCGCGGCAACCTGGAGCAGGCGGTGGCTCTGAACGCCGAGATGGCCGCCCTGGCAGCCGAGCAGGCGTTTCCCTTGTGGAGCGCGCTGGCGGTGATGATGGAAGGCTGCCTGGGACTGGAGGGCGGCTCGGACCCCGCCGGCTCCGCCCGTCGCATCGCGCAGGGGCTGGAGGCTCTGCAGGCCACCGGCGCCATGCTGGGCCGCACCTGGAATATGGGAGTGCTGGCCCAGCTGCAGGCCATCAGCGGCCAACCCCTGGCAGGATTGGAGATACTGGCTCAGGCCGTGGGCCTGGCGCAGGAGATTGGCGAGCGCTGGTGGGAGCCGGAGCTGTATCGCATCCAGGGCGATATGCTGGCGCTGACCCCGGCCAGCGTCTCCCGGATCGAAGCGGCCTACGACCGTGCCCTGAAGCTTTCGCGCGAGCTGGGCCTGCGCAGCCTGGAGCTGCGCGCCGCCTGCTCGCTGGCGGCCTTGTGGCAAAAAGCGGGCGGCACCGAGGTGGCGCGCGACCTGGTGCGGAGCGTCCTCGACAGTCTCCCGGAGGACGGCACCCGCGACCAGCAGAGAGCGAGGGAGCTCCTCGGGAGATGACGGTGAAGGTCGACAGCTCACAGTCAACAGTGGAGCCGCTGAGGTCGTCTCCGTCTCCTCTCCTGTCCCCTGCCGACAGCCAGCTGCCAACCCCTCGTCCGCGCTGGTATCTCTTCTCCCCGCGCGTCGACGTCCTGGCCTTTCTCGGCAGCGCCGTGCTGGCCGGTATCGCTCTGCTGGTGGGCTCGCGCTTCGGGCTGCTCGAGCGCGGCGAGACCCCCGACTGGGCCTGGGTAACGTCGGTGCTGCTGGTGGACGTGGCCCACGTCTGGGCCACCGGGTTCAAGACCTATTTCGATCGCCAGGAGCTCGAGAGAAGACCGCTGCTGTTCCTGGGCACCCCGCTCGGCTGCTTCCTCGCGGGCGTGTTCCTCTACGCCCTCGGCCCCGCCACGTTCTGGCGCTGCATGGCCTATCTGGCGGTGTATCACTTCGTGCGTCAGCAGTATGGCTGGGTCTCGCTCTACCGACGCAAGCTCCAGGAGCCCGGCGGCTGGGCCAGGGCTCTGGACACCGCCATGATCTACGCCGCCACGCTCTATCCGCTGCTTTACTGGCACTGCCATCTGCCCCGAGGATTCTGGTGGTTCATCCCCGGTGACTTCGGAGCGCTTCCGCAGGCCGTCATGACCGTCGCCACCCCGTTCTACTGGACGCTGACCGCGCTTTACTGGCTCAAGTCGCTGGCCAGTTGGGTCCAGGGGAATCCTAATCCGGGCAAGGACATGGTCGTGCTGACGACCGCGATCTGCTGGTATGTCGGCATTATCACGTTCAACTCCGATTACGCGTTCACGGTGACCAACGTCTTGATCCACGGCATTCCCTACTTCGTGCTGGTTTTCTGGCACAGCAAGCTGTCCGCGCGCCGCTGGAGCGCTGTGCCCATCTTCCTCTTGACGCTGTGGGCCCTGGCTTACGCTGAGGAGATGTTCTGGGACCGCGCCGTGTGGCACGAGCGGGGCTGGTTGTTCGGAGCGGGGTGGAGCGGAGCGCCGGCCGAGCTGCTGGTGCCGCTGCTGGCCGTGCCCCAGCTGACCCACTACGTCCTGGATGGTTTCATCTGGAAGCGCAACACCAATCCCAAGCTGAAGGAGATGGTCGGATGACGCTCCCCGCGGGGCTCGAGCAGTTCCTCCACGTCGTTTCGGTCTACTTCGACATCCCGCTGGAACTGATGCGGGAGACCTACCTCGATTATCTCGAGCCGTTCACGCCCGAGCAATTCGCGCAGGCCGTGCGCGATTGGGAGGACCAGGGCATCCTGCCCGACCTCGACGTCCGGCGCGACGAACAGGTGGGCCACGTGTGGTCCAATTTTTTGTTCCCGATCTACGCCCTGGGTTTCACTCCGCCGGAGGGCACCGATCTGCGGCTGCACATGCTGCCTCCGGTGCGCTCTCCCGAGCAACTGCCCGAGCGCATGCAGTTCCCCAGGCCTCCGGATCGGCCCTACTGGCTCACGGCGATGCGGCGCACGTTCCCCGAGCTCTACCTGCTGCCCGAGCTGAAGGGGCCCTCTCCGCGCGGGCTCGATCTGGCCTGCGGTTGGGGCCGCGCCTGCCTGTCCTTGCGCGACGAGGACCTGGAGGTGCACGGCGTGGATCTGACCGAGAGCGGTCTGGAGCGTCTGCGGGCCCTGGCGCGCACCATGGGGCGTCAGAAGATTCACACCGCGGTGGCCAACGTGACCGAGCTGCCCTATCCTGACGACCATTTCGATTTCATGCTGGCGTTCGACATCTTCGAGCATCTGACAGATCCCACGCTCGACCGCGCGCTGGCCGAGGTGCTGCGCGTGGCGCGCGTGGGGGCGGTGCTGTATACCGAGGTCCCCCCGGACAGCTACTGTCCCCCTGTGACCCACCTGCAGAATTTCTCGCTCTGGCAGATCTTCGAGCGCTTCAAGAGCTTTCGGGCTCACGGCAAGACGTTCGGGCTGGCCCGCTATGCCGAAGAGGTCCCCGACCAGTTCACGTTCCGGGTGGGGAGGGACGAAGGGCCTGCATAAGGAACTTCGAGGACGTGGACCCCGAATTCAAGCTCTTGATGGTCAATTCGTTTACCCCGTTTCTCTACATTTTGGTGGCGGGGCTGCCGTTTCCGCTGATCGCCTGGACGATGAACAAGTCGGCCGGCTATCCCAAATTCAACGGCAACAAGATCTCCAAGTGGGTGGCCGTGCTGGTCGGGGCGGCCTGCGTCTTCATGGCGGTCCAGAAGAACAACATGGATTATCCGTTCTGGCAGCCCCTGATCGGCTCCGTGCTTGGATTCATGTTCTGGAGCGCGCGGGTGCCGCTGTTCGAGCGCTCCCGCGAGGCCTACTACGACGAGCAGCGCATCTTCCAGGGTCGCAAAGACAAGCTTAACGTTTAAGGGCGTTGGCGACCACCAGGCCGGCCACGCCCGTGGCCAGGCCGAGTCCGAAGCCGAGCGCGGCTCCCTGGAGCATCGTGTTGGGGAATCCCACCGTGTGGTGCGCCACCTGCTCGTGCCCGATCACCCGGTCGGTGCGGTAGGTCGTGTAGACCGGGTCGTCCCAGTAGCAGCTCGGCTGGTAGATGGTGACGTCGCCGACCTGCATCGGAATGCTGCAGTGCGAGTTCCAGCTGGTGCCGGTCTGGACGCGATAGGTCTCGAAGACCGGCTCGTGGGTGAAGGTCACCACGTCCTGGGCCTGGCGCGAGGCGCCGATGACGGCTCCCACGCCCGTGGTGAGAGCGGCCCACCCGCCCACGAGGGCGGCCTTTTTGGCGGTCGAGGCGCCCTGGTAGTCGGAGCTGGCGCCGATGTGGGTCTTCACGAAGTTCGTCAGACTGCTCAACATGGCCGCAGCTTAATACGCGCCGCCCGCGGCTGATGTTAACGGCAGATGAACCGTCAGCCCAGCTTCAAACCTAACAGGAAGCCACCGGTGAACCCGACCAGGGAGGCGCTGAGCGTCTTGCTCATGGCCCAGATCCACTGTCCCGCGGTGCGGGCGCCCGTCTCGATGCCCTGGCTGACCGCGTCCCACTTGACGGTAATGATGCCGTGCTGCATCAGCACGTAGAGCAGGATGAGGCAGACGCCCAGCAGCAGGAGCGCCAGCTTGGTGGTTTTCTTGAAAGCATAGCCGACGGCCAGGCCGGCGATCGCGCCGCCCCCCATCTCCATCAGCAACTGCGTCATCCAGTCTTCCACGGCTTGAATTGCATTCGCCTCGAGGCAGTGAGCCCCTGCAGGCTCCGGAACACGCGCCGCGAAGGCTCGGCTCGTGCTATCTTCCGACAGCCTCTCGCTGCCGGGTCTCGAGATCGGGGAGGAGATCGGGCGCGGCGCTTATAGCATCGTCTACCGAGCCATCCGACAGGGGCGCACCTACGCCCTCAAGGTGCGCCAGGAAGTACGGCCCGAGGAGGCCGACAACGAGCTTCTGAGCTTTTTGCGCGAGGCGGCTGCGCTGGCTTGCGTCTCCCACCGGGGGCTGACCTCGATTCACGAGGTCGGGACAGTGGGCGACCGACCTTACCTCATCATGGACTTCGTCCAGGGCACGCCGCTCGAGAAAGTCTTGCTGCACGGCCCCTTTGGACAGGAACGCCTGGTGGATGCGGCCCGCCAGGTGGCCGCGGTGCTGGGCGAGGTGCACCGGCGCGGCATCATCCACCGCGACGTCAAGCCCGGCAACATCCTGCTCGATGACGCCGGAGGGCTCAAGCTCACCGACTTCAGCCTGGCCACGCGAGCCGACGCGGACACCGACTCGCGCGTGGTGGTGGGCACGTTCCTCTACAGCTCCCCCGAGCAGACCGGCATGCTCGACCGCCCGGTGCGCGCTCCGTCCGACCTCTATTCGCTTGGAGTGGTGCTCTACGAGATGGCCACCGGCACGACGCCCTTCCAGGCCGCCGAGGCAGGGGAGCTCATCCGCCTGCACGCCAGCAAGCAACCGGCGCCGCCGCGGACCCTGCGCCCCGACCTCTCGCCTGCGCTGGAGGCGATCATCCTCAAGCTCCTGGCCAAGGACCCGGATGACCGCTATGCCAGCGCCGATTCGCTCATCAAGGACCTGGACCGCCTGGACGAGCTCGTGGAGCCATTCGAGCTGGGCCGCGACGATCACGGCATCCAGACCTTCCGCACGGCCCTGTGGGGCCGCGATCTCGAGCTCGAGGAGCTGCTGGCGCGCTGGGCCGAGGCGTCCCGCGGCCGCGGCGGTCTGGTGGTGGTCGAGGGCGAGGCGGGGAGCGGCAAAAGCCGGCTGGTTTCCGAGCTTTTGCACCGCGTGCACCAGCAACAGGCGCTCGTGCTGCAGGGCAAATGCTCGCGTCACGACGGCATTCCCTTCATCTCGCTCAAGCGCGCCCTGGAGGCCTACCTGGAGTGGATCCGCCGGCGGCCCGAGGAGAAGCGGCGGCCTCTCGAGCAGGGCGTGCGGGAGGCTCAGGGCGATTTTGCGCCCCTGCTGGGCCGCTTCGTGCCCGCTCTGCAGCTGCTCGCGCCCGAAGCCAGGCCGGCGCCGGCCGGCGTGCCCAAGGAGCAGTTCTATCAGGCCCTGACCGAGTTCTTGCTGGAGCTGGCTCGACGCAATGGTCCGGCGGTGCTGTTCCTGGACGACGTGCAGTGGCTGGACGAGGCCACCCGGGATGTGCTGGCGGGCCTCTCGCGCAAGCTGAGCCGCTATCCGTTGCTGGTGGTGCTGACCGCCCGCAACGAGGAGGAGCACCTGCCCGCCACCGACCGCGTCACGCACGCGCTGTGTGCCCCTCCCGTGCGAGTGCCGCTGGCTCCGCTGCAGTCGGAGGCGTTGCGCAAGCTGGTGGGCGAGCTCCTGGGCGGACGCGTGGACGACCAGGTGGCCGACCTCATCGCGCGCCGCAGTCACGGTCGCCCCTTCGCGGCCGGAGAGTATGTGCGGGTCATGCTCGATTCGGGCCTGCTGCGTCCGTTCTGGGGAGAGTGGCGTTTCGACGGGGACCGCTTGGAGCGCATGGACCTGCCCGAAGACCTGATCCAGCTGGTGCTGCGCCGCTCTCACGAGCTGGGGCCGGACACCTCTCCCGTGCTGCAGGCGGCCGCCCTGGTCGGGGGGCACTTCCAGCTGGGCTTGCTGGCCGAGATCACGGGCCGGGCCCCCTCCGATGTGGAGCGCGCGCTGAGCGAGCTGGAGCGGGTCAACCTGGTAGAGGCCGTGAGTCCCGGCAATTTCCGCTTCATGCACGACCAGGTGCGCGACGCGTTTCTGTCGTCTCTGTCCGCCGAGGAGCGGCGCCGGCTGCACCAGCGCATCGCGGATTCCCTCTCCGCGCGCTCCCAGGATACGCCCGAGGCGCAGTATGCCCTGGCCCAGCACTATGCGGCCGGAGAGCCTCGGGAGCACCGCTCCGAGGCGGCCCGGGCCAACCGGCGGGCCGGTCTGACCGCACTGGCGCAGTTCGCCTCGGAGGAAGCGCGGCAGTTTTTGCTGCGGGCCCTGGAGTGGAGCTCGGCGCCCGACTCCGAGCTGGAGGCGGCGCTGGGGGCGGCCTGCGTTTCCACGGGCCGGATCGGCGAGGGCCTGAGCCACTACCAGCGAGCCCACGACCTGTTGTCCGACCGGCCGCAGCGCGCCTCTCTGCGAGCGGACATGGCCCGGGCTCACCTGATGAACTACGATACCACCCAGGTGCGCGAGCAGGTGGAGCTGGGCTTCGCCGAGTTGGACGTGGCGCTTGGTCACGATCCAGGCAAGCTGCCCGCCGAGCACCGTCGCATCGTGGTCGAGCTGTGCGATCTGCTGGCCGAGGTGGCCTACACCGAAAGCCAGCCGGCGCTGCTGACCGAGGTGGGAGCCCTGTCGCTGCAAATCGCGCGCGTCCTCGAGCCCTGCCCCGAGCTGGCCTTCTGCTACGCCCGCCACGGCCTGATCTGCGCCAGCCTGGGCCAGCCCCGCCGGGCCGAGCGCTACTCCCTGAAGGCGCTGCGCATCGCCGAGCAGCTCGAAGATCCGCTGGTGCTGGCGCGCACCCACCTGTTCCGGGCCATGGCCGTGCTCCGCGCCGGTGCGCCCCTGGAGGCCGAGCTGCTCATCCGCCAGTGCCTCCAGGAGCACGGACGCTGGCTCTCGCTGGCCGATTACCTCAACGCCCTGACCGACCTGGTGTGGAATCTCCTGATGCGAGGCTACCTGCAGCGCTCGCTCGACTGGGTCGAGCGGGGGCTGGCGCGGACACGCGGCGGCGAGGGCCAGCTGCACGGTCACGTGCTGCTGCCCTTCGCCGGGTCGCTGCGCGCGTTTTTGGGCCACCCCAGCGAGGGACTGCAGGCGCTCAACTCCTTCCGCGGCATCGCCGAGGAGGACCGCCAGGAGCGTTACCGGCTCAGTCTCTGGCTGCAGCACCGGGCGCTCTACCTGGTGGAGCAGGACGAGCTCGGCGCCGAGCTGGACGGCGTGCTGGAGCAGCACCACGCGCTGGGTTTCCAGCCCGAGGCTGCGCCGCTGCACGTGCGCTCCGTCTACGTGGTGGCCGCCATCGCCCGGCTGGCCCAGCTGCGCGAGGCGACCGCCGAGGGCAAACCCCGGCGCCGCGAGCAGCTCGAGGCCGCCCTGGCCGAGCTCAAGCGCACCCGCGGAGGCCCCCTCCTGCGCGCCCACTGGCTGGTGCTCACGGGCCATGCCCTGGCCGAGGCCGGCGAGCTGGACGCGGCCGTCCGACGCCTGCGCCAGGCTTCCGCCCTGGGACGCGAGTATGACGCTCCCTTCATCAGCCTGGAGGTTTCCACGGCCCGGGCCCGCGTGCTGCAGCGTCAGGGGCGCACCAGCACGGCCCAGCGCGAAGCCCGCATGGCCCTGCAGGTGGCCCAGGAGATCGGCTGGCGCCGCCGCAGCCGCACGCTGGGCCTCGAGTTCCACCTCGAGAGCACGCCCTACCTCAACCTGGGACCGAACCTCTCGGTGCGGACCTACGGCTCCACCACCGAGGGCGTCAAGATTCAGCGCTACCTCGACGCCTTGTTGCGCCTGACGGCCGCCTCGACTCGCATGCTCGACGCCCACCAGCAGGCCTGCGCCGCGCTGGACGAGAGCATTCGCGTGTTTGGCGCCGAGCGCGCCTTCCTGTTCCTGCGGCCCGAGGGCGGCAACCAGCTGGAGCTGCGCGCCGGACGCAACTCCATGGGCCAGGACCTGACCCAGTCCACCGCCTACAGCACCACCGTGGTGGAGCAGGTGCGCAGCACCCGCGAGCCGCTGGTGGTGGCGGGCTCGGAAGACCGCGCCGTGCTAGGCTCGGCCAGCGCTGTGGCCCACGACCTGCGCAGCATGATGGCCGCCCCGCTGCTGCTGCGCGACCAGGTCGCGGGCGTGGTCTACCTGGACAACCGCGTGGCCCGCGGCATCTTCACCCAGGAGGACGGCCAGATTCTGGCCGCCATGGCCTCGCACATCGCCATCGCCCTGGACACCGCTCGCTCGGTGCAGCTCGAGCTGCACCTCGAAGCCGAGCGCCGCCAGCGCGGCCTGGCCGACGGCCTGCGCGAGATCTCCCAGGCGCTCGGCTCGACTCTGGACCGCCTCGAGGTCATGCGCCGCTTCATGCACTCGCTGCGTGTCCTGGTGCCCTATGACCGCGCCCTGGCCCTGATGGTGGAAGGCACCATCTCGGACCCGCCCGAGAAGCTCCTCGTGCCGCTGACGGGTATCGGTTACCCCGAGCTGACCCTGCGCATTCCCGTGCAGCCCGGCGACCTGCTGTCGGAGACCGTGCTGAGCGGCAACCTGCTCGAGCTCGACGACGTGGTGCACGAGCCGCGCTTCCACCACCCCGCCCCGCAGGAGCCCCGCTCGCGCTCGCTGATGGCCCTGCCGCTGCAGGGCTACCAGGAGCGCGTGGGGGTGTTGCTGCTCGAGCGCCTCGAGGTGCAGCCCTTCACCGCCAACGAGCAGTCGCTGGTGCTGGCCACCGCCGAGCAGGCCGGCATCGCCCTGCAGAACGCGCGCCTCTACGGCGAGGTCCAGCGTCTGGCCACTACCGACGAGCTGACCGGGCTCAACAACCGCCGCCAGATCTTCACCCTGGGCGATACCGAGCTGGCCCGCGCGCGCCGCTACGGCAAGCCCCTCTCGGCGATCATGATCGACATCGACCACTTCAAGTCGTTCAACGACCGCTTCGGCCACAGCGTGGGCGACCAGGTGCTGCGCCAGACGGCCGAGCGCGCCAAGGCCGCCCTGCGCAACCTGGACATCATCGGCCGCTACGGCGGCGAGGAGTTCGCCGTGCTGCTGCCCGAGACGCCCGTGGACGGCGCCGCGTTCGTGGCCGAGCGCCTGCGCCAGGCTATCGGTGGCAGCCCGCTCGCCAGCGAGGCCGGTGAGCTGAGCGTGACCATCAGCCTGGGCGTGGCTCAGCTCGATCTGGGCGAGTCGCTCGCGTCGGTGCTCAACCGCGCCGACGAGGCGCTCTACCAGGCCAAGGAGAGCGGTCGCAACCGGGTGGTCATCGCAGGTCGCGGGTAAGCTTCGACTCGCGCACCCCGAACAGCCCGGCGTAGCGGACGGGCTCCCCGGTCAGGAACTTCCATAGGTCGGCGTAGGTCAGCACCTGCGTGGCGTACAGGGTCACCAGGTCTTCCAGCTCGCGCCGGTCGGTCTTGTAGTCGACGATATCCCACCCCTCTCTCTTTTTGAGCGCCAGGTCGAGCACCCCGTAGTAGACGGTCGCCACGCCGTCCGCTCCGGGCTGCAGCAGTCCGAACGGCACCTCCACCAGGCGCTCGCCGGCCTCCATCGCCTCGGCCCAGAACTCCGAGGCCCGCACCGCCTCGACCGCCTGCACCGCTTCGTCCACCAGCCCGGACAGCACCGGATCCTGGTAGGTGAACCAGCGCGCCAGTCGGGCCAGGTCCTCGGCGGTCAGCTCGGGACGCCGCATGCAGTGCTCGAGCAGCTGGTGGATGACGGTCCCCCAGGCTGCCCCTCCATCGGGCCCGACCTCGGCCGGGGCGTCCAGAGCCGCCCACAGCGCCTCGGGCTGCCCCTCGCGCGCGGCCGCCTTGATGCTGCGACGCCGGAACGCGGGCGTGGCCAGGTCTTGCCAGCGGGCGGCGAACTCGGCCTCGTTCGGGTAAACCGGCAACGGCGCCGGCCGGTCGTCGGGCGGTGGGGGAGGGCTGACCGCGGGCAGCGCCGGAGCGTCCTCCAGGAACGGCTCCAACTCGGCCCAGGGCGACCGGCCCTCCTTGTAACGCGATACCACCAGCAACTCGGCCGCCCGGGTGGCGGCCACGTAGAGCAGCCGCCGGTCCTCGGCCTCCAGGTAGACCGCCTCGGCCCGCTGCAGGTCGGTCCAGCGCTCGGGGTGGGCGATGGTCTGCCAGAAGTGGTCCATCTCCAGAAAGCCCTGCACTTCCACCCCGCGCCGCTGGATGACCATGTCCACCCCGAAGTTGGCGCCCCCGACCGGGGCTGCCAGGAACACCACCTTGGACTCGAGCCCTTTGGCCTGGTGCAGGTTCATGATGCGCACCACGTTGCGCTTGCCGGCCTCCAGCGCCAGCGACTCGAGCTCGCGCGCGTCCGCGCTCTCGGCCAGCGCCCGCACGCCCTCCGCCAGCGTCCCGCCTCGCTCCTCGGCGCGGCGCACCAGGTCGAGCGCCTGCACCAGCCGCCCCGCCTCGGCTCCGCCGCGCGTCAGCGTGACGGCGCGCGCCAGCAGCCCGGTCTTCTCCAGGACGCGCTCCACCGCGGCTACGGGCGGCAGGCTGGTGGTCAGCCCGCGCAGCTCGAGCATGAAGTCCAGTGCCAGCGCTACCGGGTCATCGCTTTGCAAAGGCTCCGCGGGCAGAGCGAACGTGCCCCCGGCGCGCTTGAAGCGATACAGCTCGGGGTCGCTGATCCCGAAGAGCGGCCCGCGCAGCAGGCCCACCAGGCGCAGCGCGTCCTCGGGGTCGGCCAGCACCGCCAGGAGATCCAGCAGCAGGCGCACCGATTGCGACTCGCCGAAGTCGGAGCCACCCGTGGCCTCGTAGGGGATGCCCTGCGCCTCCAGGGCGCGGGCGATGGTCTGGAGCGGCCTCTTCACGCGCGTGAGCACCATGAAGTCGCCGTATTCGCGCCGCCCCGCCGCTACCTCGGAGGCGATGAAGCCGGCGATCATGGGCGCCTCCACCTCGACCACCCGGTTGCGGTGCGTGATGGGCGGCACCAACAGGGTGCGCACTCCCACCGGCTCGACGCCCGGCTGGCGGTCGGGCGCGGGCTCCAGCGGCTGGTGGCGCGCCTGGGCCGTGCCTCCCTCGCCGAACAGCTCGGAGAAAACCCCGTTGGTCCAGCTCAGCAGCCGGGGCTGGGAGCGGAAGGAGGTGACCAGCGGCAGTACCAGGCCCCCGGTCTCCTCGATGCGGCGCCGAACCGTCTGGTAGGTGTCGATGTCGGCCCGCCGGAACCGGTAGATCGACTGCTTGGGGTCGCCCACGATGAACAGGGCCCCTGGACGCAGCGCGACCTGGCTCCAGTCGGGCGCGTCGCCTTCGGCCGCCAGCCAGAACAGGATCTCGGCCTGCAGCGGGTCGGTATCCTGGAACTCGTCCACCAGCAGCCAGCGGAACTTCTGCTGCAGAGCGGCCCGCACGTCGGGGTGGCCGCGCAGCAGCCGGGCGGCGTGGAACAGGAGATCCTGGTAGTTGAGCAGCGCCTGGTTCTGGCGCAGCTCTTGCACCGCGTCGCGGGCCTCGGTGAGGATCGGCACCACGCGTCGGTAGACGTAGGCGCGCCAGGCCGCCAGGTATTCTTCCAGGATCGGCTGCAGGTCCTCGACCAGGGCGAGGACGTGCCCGCGCAGGTCTTTCATGGCGACGCCGGTGGCGTCCCACTCCATCGGGGCAAAGAACTTCTGCGTGAAGCGCTCCCACATCGCCAGCAGCGCGGCGATCTCGCTGGGCCGCTCCAGGTCGCCTTCGGTGAGCCGGCGCTGGAACTGGAGGGCCTTACGCAGGTAATCGCATTGCTGACAGCGGTGCCTGGGGCCGATCAGGCCGAGCAGATCCTCGGAGAACTTCTTCAGGTGGGTGCGCGCCGGCTCCAGGTCGGGGCAGGGTGCCTCTCCGGGCGGGAACGTGGCGTCGGAGTTGGCGCAGATGCGCCCCAGCGACTTGCGCAGCGAGCTGAAGCTGAGCCCGCACTCGCGCAGCGCCTCGAGGTGGGGCGAGTGGTCCAGCTTCCACCGGTCTTGCAGCCGCCGCCAAACCTGCCCGATGAGCTGCGCATCCTCGGCCTCGTCGAGCTCGGTGAACCCGGGCGAGATCCCCGCCTCGACCGGCCGCTCGCGCAGCAGCCGGGCGCAGAAAGAGTGGATGGTGCCCGCGAACAGGCCCTCCAGGTGCGACAGCGCGGTGTGCACGCGGTCGATCTCGGTCGGGTCGGTGAGCTTCGGCAGCTTTTTCTCGAGCACGCTCTGGAAGCGGTCGCGGAGATTTCCGGCGGCTTTGCGCGTGAAGGTGACGGCCGCGATATCTTGCACCCGGTAGCGCCCCGTGAGGATGCCGTGCGCCATCCGGTTGGCCAGCGACTGCGTCTTGCCGGAGCCGGCGGCGGCCTCGACCAGCAGGTTGCGGTCGAGGATGGTGGCGATCTGATCTCGGGACTTTGCATCGGCGAGCATGGTCCGAGTCTACGACAGGCGACTGACAGATTCTGTCAGTGGCCAAAAAAAAATTGGACCACCCCGGCGCGGGTGGTTTGGAGCGCCGTCGCGGGTGGGTCTCACCTCCCGGGGCGAGCGCCGAAAAGTTGCCGGGGATCAAGCCGCTCACGGCGCCTGGGCGCCCCGCTGGCAGCAGGCTCCAAGGCTGACGTCGAGCCACAGCCTCTAAGAGAGTCTGAACAACGGCGGAATCCTGCCCTCGCGGGCGGCCGTGGCCCAGCCGGCCACCTCGTGGGCGGTGTGCTCGGGAGTCTTTTCTGAGGTGTCGATCACGGTGACCGTCCAGTCACGAGCCGTGGCGAGCCGATCCCAGTTCATCTCGGCCCAGGCGTCGGTCGTGATCGCCTCCAGGACGTGGACGGGGTTCGTGGCGTGCTGGCGGAGCCAGTCGGCCCAGGCCAGATGATTCGGGATCAGCGATTCCGGCTCGTGACGTTTCCGCAGTCGCTCGATGTGGCGATCGCGGCCGACGTCGAGCAGGCAGACGAAGATCGGGAGCTCGCAGCCGGAGGGCGCCGCGGCCAGCTCGGCCGCCGGGACGGGATCTCCCGCCAGCAGCAGGTGCCGAGGCTGGAGCTCCAGGGCACGCCGCAGGGCCCGCTCCGCCATCTCGTGGCGCCAGGCGACACCGGGTACCGGGGGCACCTCGCCCAGGTCCTTCAGCTCCACCCCCTCCCAGTCGGAACCGAGCAACTCCAGCACCCGCGGGCGGATCGTGGTCTTGCCGACACAACTGGCACCGGTCACGAGGAAGAGCATCGGTATTGCTCGTCGCTCACCTGCTCGAGCCAGTCGACGGGTTTGCCGTCCAGCGCCTCCTGGACCGCGATGTGGGTCATTCCCGTGGTGGCCGTGGCGCCGTGCCAGTGCTTCCTCCCGGGGGAATCCAGACGACGTCGCCCGGACGGATCTCTTCGACGGGGCCGCCCCAACGCTGCGTCCAGCCGCACCCGGCCACCACGATGAGGGTCTGCCCCAGCGGATGCGTGTGCCACGCCGTGTGCGCCCCGGGCTCGAACGTGACCGCGGCGCTCTGCACGCGGGCCGGCTCCGTGGTCGAGATGATCGGATCGATGCGGACCTTTCCGGTGAAATACTCGGCCGGCCCCTGCCCGGAGGGACGCGAGCCTGCGCGATGGATATCCATGATCTGGCCTCCTCCTGGCTCTCTCCATCCCCTTCGTCACGGGAGAAGTGGTTGGCTATGCCCTCCCCGCACGCCCGCGCCCCCCATCAGCCTCAGGATGAGCGGCCCATGGCGCCGCGGACATCCCCAGCGCAGCCCCGAGAGCGGCCGACGCCCCTTACTGCAAAGGCCGCTCGGGCTCATCCACGGCCAGTGCTCTGCTTGCGTCCTCCCAGCTCCTCGAATTGAGGAGACGCTTGAGCTGAGGCAGGCGTAAGGGCTTGCCCAGATAGTCGTTGGCACCCTGCTCGAGGCAATGCTCGCGGTAGCCATCGGTGGCGTGGGCCGTGAGCACGACGATGGGGACCTGGTTGCCCACGGCGCGCAGCCGGCGCGTCACCTCCAGCCCATCCATCCCCGGCATCTGCACGTCCATCAGCACGAGATCGAACGTCTCGCTCTCGAACAGGGCCAGGGCGGCCGGGCCGTCCGACACCACCTGGGCCATGTGGCCGAGCTTCTCCAGCATCCGGGTGCAGACGCGCTGGTTGACCTCGTTGTCCTCGACCACCAGCACCCGCAGGCTGCGGGCGGCCCCCTCGGTGGCCGGTTCGAGCTCGACAGGAACCTCCAGCGTAAAGTTGGAGCCCCGCTCCGGCAGGCTCTCGGCCCACAGGCGCCCGCCCATCAGGCGCGCCAGGTCGCGGCAGAGCGCCAGTCCCAGCCCGCTGCCCCCCTGCGAGCGGGTCAGCGAGTCGTCGCCCAGCACGAACGGCTTGAACATCGCCTCGATAACCTCCGGCCCGATGCCCACCCCGGTATCCGAGACCTGGACCCGCAACAACACCCGACTTTCGGGGGCGGGCTCGCAGGTGGCGCTCAGGACGATCCGTCCGGCGGAGGTGAACTTGAAGGCGTTGTCCAGCAGGTGGGACAGAATCTGGCTCAGCCGCGCGGAATCGCCTTGCACGCGCCGGGGCAGGGCTGGATCCAGGCGCAACTCCAGGGTTAGCCCGTCGGTGGAGCGGGGCGCGTAGTCGGTCTCGAGCTCACCCAGCAGGGCCGGCAGGTCGAAACCGCCGACCGTGAGCGACAGGCGCCCCGCCTCGAGCTTGCCCAGGTCGAGAATGTCGTTGAGCACCCTCAGCAGGGCGCCCGCGGAGGTGCGGGCATCGCCCAGGAAGGAGCGTTGCTGGTCGGTAAGGGCTGTGTCCAGGGTCAGGTCGAGCATTCCCAGCACGCCGTTCATCGGGGTGCGCAACTCGTGCGAGGTGTTGGCCAGGAAGCGCGTGCGGGTCTGGTTGGCGATCTCGAGCTCGTGGGTGCGGCGGCCGAGGTCGGTGATCAGGCCGCGAGCGAGGCGCAAGGCGCCGGCGGCTTCGTCATGGAGACTCTTGGCCTGCAGCGCGCTGAAGCTGAGGTAGAGCCCGCTCAGGTAGACGATCAGGGCCTTCTCGGTGGCGGCCTCGCGCTCGATGGGGTGCCCGTTGGCCGCGGCCACGGCCAGCATCGCCAGGTAGCCCGCCAGGTTGACGTGGGTGAACAGCAGCGTGCGCCGGGGCCCGGTCGGAATCTGGTCCGCCACGCGGATGATGAGGACGAAGATGAACCAGCTCTGCTCGGCGCCGGTCACGTAGATGGTCAGACAGAAAATGGCCACGTCGAGCAGCAGAAACAGGCGGCCGAGCCGCTCCCAGACCAGCAAGATGGCCCAGCTGACGATGCAATAGCCCAGGCAGATGGCCGGAAAGAGGTTCTGCCAGCCCGGGTCGAGGCCCGAGGGCAGCAGGCGCACGACCAGGACGATGAGGCTCATGCCGATGAACCGGAAAAGGGGAAACTCGAAGGCGTGCAGGCGTCGGTAAGCGCGCCGCTTGCGTTGCTCGGCCGCCTGGGGATCGAGCTCCAGGCCGGCCTCCGATTCGAGCGAGCGCGCCCCGCCTTGCGCGGACGCCTTATCCGTCACGACTCCGCTTGGAAGGCGGCGCGCCGTTTCATGCGACGCTCGGCCACCGCATGCAAGAAGCGGTAGCGGTAGGCGTAAAAGGCCGTCAGGCCGATGTCGTTCACCAGCGCATAGTTGACGCTGGCCCCCACCACGCTCCCCACCACGGCGACGGTCTGGGCCATCTTGCGGCGGGCGAGCGCCACCGACAGCTCGCGCGCGAGCGCCTGCAACCCTTTGGCCAGGGATACGCGCTCGAGGTCTTTGAGAGGAGCACCCTGGTTGATCATCTCCTCGAGACCGGCCAGTTGCTCCATGCCCACGCGCTTTTGCTCGTTTTCGAGGTAATGGCCCACGTCCAGGATTTTCATCATGTAGGCGTGCTCCACCGGGCCCTGGATGCTGAAACCATAGCAGATGGCGACTTCCTGGATGGTGCGGAAGGCCAGCAGATAGAGCGCCGGAATGTCGGCCAGCAGGCCGGGCAGCCCGACGGCGCCGGCGGCGCCCCCTTCCACGGCAGCGGTGGCTTTATTGAAGCGCATGCACTCGTTGGCCAGCGGGTCGAGTCTGTCGATCGAGGCCTGAAAGATCTGCTCGGGATGGGTGCCCACGTCCTGGCCCAGGCGGGCGCTGATTTTGTCGAGCAAGATCTGCGGTTGCACGGTAGTGCGGGAGGTGTCACGCAGCGTCCCCAGCACCCCGTAGATGGCGTTGCCCAGGCTTTCCTTCATTCTGGCCGGGACCAGCCGGTAGGCCAGCTCGGCGGGCTTGCCCGCCAGGATCATGGCTTTGCTCAGGAGCGTGGGCGGCTGGAAGATCCAGTCCTGGATCTCCTTGAGGATCTTTTTTTCATCTTCGTTGAGATACGTGATCCACTCTTCGCTCACTCTGAGAGCGTTCGCCCCCGGTCAGTTTACAACCTGGCAAAGTTCTGGAGGCGCCTCGCAGATTAGACTTCAGGCCATGCTGAGCTCGATAGCGTCCAGGTCTTACCAGTCGCCGGCGACCGTTCAGCGGTCGGCTCCGGCGCCGACGTCTCCCGACCGCGTGACCCTGGGCGAGTCGCCGGAGGCGACGAAGAAGTGGACCATTCTGGTCTACTCGGCCTCGGACAACGACCTCAAGCGCTACATGCTCAACGACCTCGACGAGGCCGAGAAGGTGGGCTCCGACCCGCAAACCAACGTGGTGGCCCAGTTCGATCACGGCGGCAGCGTGGGAGCCAAACGCTACCTCATCACCAAGAACAATCAGAGCGGGCTCAACAGTCCGTCGGTGCAGGACCTCGGCTCCACCAACATGTCCAGCTCCAGGACCCTGGCCGACTTCATCAAGTGGGGCATGCAGACGTATCCGGCCGAGCACACGCTGCTCATCATCTCCGACCACGGGGATGGTTGGAAAGGATGTGCCCAGGACGAGTCCCACAATGGCTGGATGGACCTGCCTGACATCGAGGCGGGGCTCAAGGAAGCGCGCCAGGCCACCGGCAAGAAGATTGACGTGCTGGGCTTCGACGCGTGCCTGATGGCCTCGGCCGAGGTCGCTCACCAGCTCAAGGACGAGGTCAATTTCATGGTGGCCTCCGAGGAGACCGAGGGCGGCGATGGCTGGCCCTACCACAAGATTCTCAATCCCGACATGCTCGAGGAGCTGCAGGGCAACCTGATGCTTCAGATCGACATGGAGCCGCGCGAGCTGTGCCGCCACCTGGTGCGCACGGCCCACGGCAACACCGGCGACCTGCCCACGATGTCAGCGACCGAGATGGCCAGAGTGCCGGCTCTCACGCAGGCGGTGGACGGTCTGGCGGGGGCGATCCTGTCGACCTCGACGCCGATGACGACGCTCAAGCAAATCGCTTCGCGCACCCAGGGCTTCACCGACTACAAGGACCTGTTCGATTTCGCGGACCGCATCAACAAGAGCCGCGACATCAGCGACCGGGCTTTGAAGGATGCGGCCGGCGCGGTCACCGCCAAGGTGCGCGAGGCGGTCATCCACGAGCAGCATTCGGGCACCTTCCGCAATGCCCACGGCCTCACGATCGAGCTGTCTCCCACTTACGGGTTCGCCGAGGGCCGCTCGGAGCGCTACGGCGAGATCAAGTTCGGTCAGGAGACGCGCTGGGCCGACGCGGTGCGACGGATCAACAACGCCTGAGGGGTCGCACGCCCCAAAGGACGTGCGACCCGGGGCCGGCCGGGAGGATGACCAGGCCGCGCGGCGGCTGCCCGGCAGGGATCGTTCCGACGAGCGTGGCCTGGCCCGTCGTCTGATCGATCGCGTAGAGTTGCGACTCGGCGCCGTTCGAAGTTTGCAGCGCGGCGTAGGACACGCCGTTGGAGCTGGCAAACCCGACCTGGACCGAAAGAGGCTCCGAAGACCTGTCCGCTGAGAGGGATGAGGGGCAGGCTGCCGTTCACGAGCGTAGCCGAGCCCGAGTTGAGGTCGATCACGTAGAGATGGCCGAGGTTGCCGACGCCGTAGAGCCGGTTGTTTCAGAGCGCAGGGCCAGCGCCATGATCTGCTCGTCGGCCTGAAGGCCAGTGATGGCCACGTTGTTCTTTTGATTGCCTCTTTTGGGCGGGAGGAGATACCGGACGGTACCAGCTCACCGCTCTCAGAGCGGTCCGCGCAAAGTTCTGGCCGGCAGGCTACCGCCCCGCCAAGTCGAAACGCCCCGTATGTTTTTGCACGTTGTCCGCGACGCTCACGTTCACTTTCTGACCTACTCGTTTTTTCAGAAGCTGGCGGCCGAGGCCGGGCTGAAGGAAGCCGATGGCACCGGCTCGGTCGAGCTGGCCGGCGAGGAGCTCGGCTGGGAGATGCCGGAGCGCGATCCGGCCTGGCTCGGCGGACGCTGGGTGGCCGAGATGGACAAGCATCGCGTGGCTCAATCCATCATCTTTGGCAGTCTCCCCGGCGAGGATTACCCTGTGGGAGCGGCCTGCCGCATGTTCCCCGACCGCCTCATCGGCTTCTCGATGGTCAACCCGGTGGGCAACGACAAGCGCGCCATCATTCGCGAGCTGGCCGACCAGGGTCTCAAAGGAGCTTTGCTGTTCCCGGCGCTCCACGGCTACCGGATGAGCGATCGCATGCTCTACCCGCTCTACGAGGAGGCGGAGAAGCACGGACTCTGCCTGTTCGTCCATTGTGGAGCGCTCAAGATCGCCTTCCGCACCAAACTTGGGCTCAAGAGCCCCTTCGCGGGCGAGATGGCCAGCCCGCTCGAGCTTCAGAAGCCGGCCGCCACGTTCCCCGGGATCCGCTTCATCGTGCCCCACCTGGGCTCGGGCATGCTGCGGGAGCTGCTGATGGTGGCCGACCAGTGCGCGAACGTCTATACCGACACCTCGGGCATCGACGGCTGGGCCCGTTACCTGGTGGGCGAGACGCCCGTCAGCGTGCTGAAGAAGGCGGTCGAGGTGATGGGGATCGAGCGCATCCTGTTCGGCAGCGACTCGAGCTTCTTCCCGCGCGGATTCCGCTCCGACATCGCCCAGAAGCAGCTTACCACCTTCGCCGAAGCCGGTTTCGGCCACACCGAGATGGAGAAGGTCCTGGGGCAGAACCTCCAGGCCCTGCTGAACCCCCAGCCTGCCACGGTCAAGAGTTGAGAGTCGAGAGCTCAGAGTAACCTTGGGGGACCTGTGGCTTGTTGTGGACGTTAGCGGTCGCCAGGAGACCCTCCGTCGACCGGCTCCAGCTCTTCCGCCCGCAGCCAGCCCTGCACACGGCCCAGAGCGGCCACCTCGCGCCAGTCTCCGCGCGAGCCGAGCACGTAGACGAGGCTGCCCTCGTGCAGCTTGAGACCGGCCTGGAAGTCGCGACCGGGGCCGTCGTAAAGGCTGACCTCGCTCGGGATGACGACGGCGGGCTCGCCCAGCTGGCTGCGCTCGCGCACCACCCAGAGGCCTCCGAAGACCAGCACGCCCAGGGCACAGACGCCCAGCAACGCCGTGCGAGTGGCCGTTTTCCGCTTGAGCTGCCAGAGCAGCAACCCGGCGCCGACCCAGTAGAAGAAGCTGGCCGAGATCACCAGCTCGGTGCGGGTGAAATAGCTGGCTGCCAGCTCCAGGTTGGAGGGCGCCGGGGATTTGTCGGCCAGCGAGGCCGCCAGCTCGCCCGCATTGCGGCGCAGGTCGCCGTCACGCGGCGTGAGCTGCAGCGCGTTTTCGTAGGCCACCCGGGCGCGGCCCTGGTCGCCCAGTTTGGCGTAAGCGTTGCCGAGGTTGTAGTAGACCTCACCGGTGCGCCATCCCTGGGCCACCAGCCCGCGGTAGCCCTCGGCGGCCGCGGCGTAGCGTCCCTGCAGGTAATCCGCGTTGGCCTTGGCCAGCAGCGCGGCGGCGGCCTCGGCCCGGGCGGGCAGAAGTAGCGCCAGGAGGAGCAGACAGAGCAGTTTTCGCATCACAGGGCCTCCTCGATCTCGAACAGCACGCGGCAGAGCGTTTTCTCGTGGGTCGCCAGGGTTTGCCCGGCGGGGGCGTAGCGGGCTTCCTCAGCCGCCTCGAGCTCGGCCCGCAGGTGGGCGCGCAGCTCGGGAGCCAGGCCGCGCTCCGCCAGCAGCCGATCCAGCTCCTCCAGGCTCAGGCCGAACGTCGTCAGGCCCAGCCGGTCGGAGAAGAATCCGTGCACGGCCGAGAGCACCACCTTGCCGCCATCGACGGCGTTGACCGAGCGCAGCTTCTTCAGCTCGCGTTTGGCCCGGCGCAGAGCCAGCGACTGCCGGCGCTCGCTCGAGGAGGCTTCCCGCCAGCGGCGGAAGGAGGCCAGTCCCAGCACGAAGGCCACGGCCAGTAGCGGCAGGGCTTGCAGCAGGCCCAGCCAGGTGGGGGGCTGGAAGCCCAGCGGCTTCGTGCCCAGCGAAGTCTTGGGTCCGGCCAGTTTGTCCTGGACGGGCTTGCCCTCGTCGCGCTTGCTCACCTTGCCCGGGGTCACGTCCAGCGTGATCGCCGGGGCTTCGATGGTCTTGTACTGCTCGGCCTCGGGGTCGAAGTAGCTGAACTTCAGGCCCTCGATCTTCTGGCGGCCCTCCTCGAGCGGCACCAGCACGGTCCTGAACGTGCGCGTGCCGGTGACTTCGTAGTCCTTCTTCTGGACGTTGGAAGTCGAGGTCGTGTCGTAAACGCGGAACTTCTTCAGCGCGGGCAGGGCCACGGGGGAGATCAGGTTGACGTTCCCCTGGCCGCTGACCGTCACGGTCAGGTTGACGGGCTGGCCGGCCGCCACGGTGGTTTTATCCAGTGCGGCTTCCATCGCGTAGTCGCCCACGGCGCCGCCGAAGTCAGCTGGACGGCCCTCGGTGGGGAGCGAGCGCACGTCGACATCGACCCGGTCGGTGGAGAGCGTCATCTCCTCGGGCACGGAGTAGCCGAAAGGGTCGGCCGCAAACACCGATTGGACCATCTGTTGCAACGTCACCCGCACGCGGGCCGGGTTGAGCGAGTGCTGGCCGGGACTGGTGGCGAACAGCGCCGTGCGCTCCTCGACCACGTAGTAGGGCCGTCCGTCCACCTCGGTCGGATAGGTGCGCGAGTGGGGCAGCAGCTCCTCGACCAGGAATCCGGTCGTCTCGGGAGGCTCGTAGCCGCACGGACCGATGGGGGCGGCCGCGAGGTAAAGCTTGAGGATGTAAGTGATCTGCTGGTTCAGGTAGGGGTTGCTGCGGTCCACCTCGGCCGTCACGAAGGCCGATTTGGTATTGTCCAGACCCGGGGGAGCGGGCTCGAAGCCCTGCGGATGGGCTGTCGGGCTCTGGGTCGCGCTGGGAGTCTGCGTCTGCGCCTGCGTGCCGGGCAGCGGGTGATTGGGAGGCAGTACCTCCACGTCGATCGGCTGGGTCTCGGCCTGCTGGCCTCCGAGCGCCACTTTGATGGGCCCGATCGTGTAGCGACCGGCCTTCTTGGCGATCATGGTGTAGGTGAGAGCCATTCGGGTGGAGACCTGGCCGTTGACGATGGTCTGCTGGAAGTTGCTCCCGGTTTCGTAGACGTCGAAGCCGTCGATCTGCGGCAGCTCCGGGCTCACGTCCCCGGCCTGGGCGTCCACGCTGACGGTCAGGTTGATCGACTCGCCCTCGCGCACGGTGTAGGTGTCCACACTGGCCTCGACCTGGAGCTGAGCGGAGGCCACCATCCCGAGCAGGGCCACGAGCAACAAGATGAGGAGCGCCTTCGATGGGAGATAGGAGATGGGAGATGGGAGAGGTGACCCGGGTGTAGGCTTTACCATGTCTGACCTCCAGTCTGGGGGATGACGGTGCGGACGCCACGGGCGCGAGCGCGGTCGCCGGTCTCCTGCTTTTCCTTCGTGGCGAAGTATTGCAGCAGCTGCTCGGCTTCTTGCTTGCGGGCCTGCTCCTCGGTCAACCGGGCAGCCTGACCCTGCTTGTCGCCTTTGGGGCCCTGGTTGGCCTGGCCGGCCTGAGCGCCCTGAGCGTTCTGGTCCTGCTTGTCCTCGCCGTTCTGACCCTGACTCTGTTTCTGATCCTGGCCCTGGCCATTCTGGCCCTGTTGCTTGTCCTGGCCGTTCTGCCCGGACTGATCCTTCTTGTCCTTACCGTCCTGACCGGACTGGCCGTTCTTGTCCTGCTGGTCCTTTTGGCCGGACTTGTCATCCTTCTGGCCGTCACCTGACTTGCCGTCCTTCTTGTCCTTCTGGTCGCCGGACTGGCCCTTGTTGGCCTGATCCTTGCCGCCCTTCTGGTCCTTGTCTTTCTGGTCCTGACCCTGGTCGTTCTTGGACTGGTCCTGGTTCTGCTTGTCCTTGTCCTTCTGGTCCTGACCCGACTTCTGGTCCTGGTTCTTCTGGTTCTGGTCCTGGTTCTTGTCGTTCTTCTGGTCCTTGTCGTTCTTCTGGTCCTGGTTCTTGGGCGGCGGCTGCCCCTGGTCGTTCTTCTTCAGCTTCTGAATGCAGACCCAGGCGTTGTGCCGCGCGTCCTCATCGCTCTCGTCGTAGCGCAGGGCCTTCTTGTAGAAGTCCAGCGCCTCTTCGAGCTTGTTCTGCTTGTAGAGGATGTTGCCCAGGTTGTAGGCGGCCTTGTTGCGCAGCGCCAGGTCGTCCGCCTCGAGCACCTCCTCGAAGCCTTTCTGGGCGTTCTTGACGTCGCCGGCGCGCGCCTGAGCCAGCGCCAGGTTGTAGCGCAGACGGGGGGTGTCCGTCTCCTTCAGAGCCATCTGGTAGCCCGTGATGGCGTCCTTCCAGCGGCCCTGGTTGAAGGCCTGATCGGCTTTCCACTGCTCCCACATCGGGTTGGCCAGGGCGCTATGCGCCAGCAGCAAGACCATCAATAACGTCGCTCTCATGCGGTCCTCCGGCGCCGGCCGCGCAGCATCTGCTCGGCCAGCAACAAGGTCAGCCCGAATCCCAGGAACCACTGGTAGCGCTCGGTATAGCGCCGCGCCATCTGGCTGTCGATGCGCTTCTTCTCGACCTGGTTGAGCGAGCTCAACAGATCTTGCGTGGCGTTGCCGCCTTCGTCGAGGTGGAAATACTCGCCCCCGGTCAGTTTGGTGACCTCCTGCAGGGTTTTCTCGTCGAGCTTGCTGATGACCGGCTCGCCCGAGCCGCTCTGCACGCCCTGCAGACGCGTCCCCTCGGTGCTGCCGAGTCCCAGCGCGTAGATGACGATGCCGTCCTTGGCCGCGGCTTTGGCGGCGCCGATCGGGTCGCTGCCCTGGTCCTCGCCGTCGGTCAGCAGCAGGATGACCTTCGAGTGGTCCTCGCCCTCGGTCGAGAAGAGCTTGCCAGCCTCACGGATGGCCGAGCCCACCGCCGTTCCCGGCACCGGCATCAGGTTCTCGCTCATCTGCTCGAGGAACAGCCCGGTCGCGCCCTCGTCCATCGTGAGCGGGCAGAACGTCAGCGCCGAGCCCGCGAAGCCGACCAGGCCGAGCTTGTTGCCGCCCAGGTCCTTCACCAGCACGCCCAGCTCGCGCTTGGCGACGCTGAGGCGGTCGGGGGAGTAGTCGGTGGCGTTCATGCTCTTGGAAAGGTCCATCGCGATGACCACCTCGAGGCCTTGCTGCTCGACTTTCTCCAGCTTCAGGCCCCACTGGGGGCGCGCCAGCGCCACGATCAGGGCCAGGCCGGCCAGCGACAGCAGGAAGAGGCGCAGGAACGCGCGCGAGGGAGAGTAGTCCGAAGCCAGGCGCGCCAGCATCGGGTGGGAGGCGAACCGGGCCAGCCGGCCCCGCTTGAGCACCTCGCGCCAGGCAAACAGACCGGTGAGGAAGGCCCACAGGATGAGCCACAGCAATTCTTGCGGTTCCGCGAAGCGCATGTTACGGCAATTCCTCCAACAGGGTGCGCTCCAGCAGCGTCCCCAGGCCCACCAGGGCGAGCCCCAGGGCCAGCGGGAAGAAGTAGAGCTCCCGGTAGTCGACCGTGGTGTGGGTCACGGTCTCGACCTTCTCCAGACGGTTGATCTCGTCGTAAACGTCGGCCAGGGCGCGGTTGTCGCTGGCGTGGTAAAAGCGACCGCCGGTCATCTGGGCGATGCGGCTCAGGCTGTCGACGTCCAGGTCGCTCTCCGTGGCGCGCACGCCCAGACTGGGATCGAGCGAGAGCATCGAGTTGTTGGTGGAGCCGACGCCGATGGTATAGACCTTGATGCCGAACTCCTTGGCCAGTTTGGCGCCCGTCATCGGGTCGATCTCGCCCGCGTTGGAGCGGCCGTCGGTGAGCAGGATGATGACCTTGCTCTTGCCCGGCAGGTTTTTCAAGCGGTTCACGCTGGTGGCCAGGGCGGTTCCGATGGCGGTGCCGTCGGTGCCGGTAACACCAAAGTTGGCCTGCTCGAGAAGCTGCTTGAGGGCGCCCGAGTCGCTCGTCAGCGGGCACTGGGTGAAGGCGGTGCCGGCGAACAGCACCAGTCCGATGCGGTCCGAGGGGCGCTCGTTCACGAAGTCGCGGCTGATGGTCTTGGCCGCCTCGAGGCGATTGGGGATGAGGTCCATCGCCTTCATGCTGGTGGAGGTGTCCAGGCACAGCATGATGTTGACGCCAGAGCTCTTGACGGTCTGGCGCTCGGTGCCGGCCTGCGGGCGCGCCAGGGCCACGATCAGGAAGATCATTCCCAGGGCCATCAGGCTCCACGGGATCAGGCTCTCCCAGGTGGGACGCACGGCTTTGGACCAGCGGACCAGCGAGAGGTCGGAGTAAGCGAGGGCGGCCTGGCGCTGGGTCTTGCTCTTGAGGCCGGTCCACCAGATCAAGAGCAGCAGCGGAAGCGCCGCGAGGGCGTAGGGAAAAGCGAGCTTAAGCACGGGACTGGGTCTCCTCGGAAGAGGATTTCACCATCTGGCGCACCGATTCGACCCGGCTGCCGGCGTCGCCGGGCACCTGGCGGGCGAACTTGACCAGGTCGCCCTCCTCGAGCACCGACTGGACCACCTGCACCTGCTCGGGCGGGAAGGAGCGCTCGCGCATCTCGCTCAGCACCTCCGAAGTGGTGCGCTCGAGCACGGGCAGCTGGTGCTTGCGAGCCAGGAAGGTGCGCAGCACCTGCGTGAACCGCTCGTAACCGGGCGCGTCCTTCAGGTCGCCGAGCTTGTCCAGCTCGCGCAGCGTCCACTCCACGGGACCGAGCGGCACCTCGGGCTGCTTGCGCGTGAGCGAGGCGCGGATAGCTTTCACGCCAATCCAGAACAGGGCCAGGGTGACGAGGGCGCACAGAGTCGCCATCGCGTAGACCCACCAGGGGATGGGCAGCGGGTCGGCGCCGTGAAAGTCGCGGATCTCGCCTTCCGGATCGGGCTCGGGGGTGGCCACGGTCACCTCGATCGGCTCGGTGGCGGCCTCCCGGGTCTGGCCCGCGAGCTGATAGCTCAGCTTGACGGACGGAACCTTCTGCTGACCGATATCCCACGCCGCCAGGCGGAACGTGTAGAGCCACTGCTTCTGGCCCCCGCGGGAGGGCTGCTCGGTCAGAACGGCGTCGCGCACCTCCCAGGGCTCGAAAGTGAAACTATCGGCCGCCGGCAGCTTGAGCTGCACACCCGGGTCGGCGGTGACCTGAACGGTCAGGCGCAGGCTCTGGCCCAGCTTGATCTTGGTGTCGGCGGCCCGGGCCTCGAGCGTGACCGGCGCGTTCTGCGCCAGAGTCACTCGAAGGCAAAGCCCAACCAGGAGAAGTGTGAAAAATCTAGTCATCGGAGCGAATCTACCCCAGAAAGTGAATTCACTGCAATAGACGCCCGTCCCGGGGGGGAAGTTCCAGAAAGCTAGAGTGAGTTCATCAACTGGTAGGTGGGCAGGAAGCAGGCCAGCACCACCGTGCCCACGGCGCCCCCCAGAAACATCAGCAGGGCGGGCTCGAGCACCGCCACCAGCGAATCCACCGTCTCCTGGAGCTCCTCCTCGATCAGCTTGGAGTAGCGCTCGAACCACGGATGCACCGTTCCGACGCTCTCGCCCGCCGCGACGAGGTTGATCAACAGGCGGGGGAAGAGCCCCTGCGAGGTCATCGCTTCACTCAGCTCCTCGCCCTCGAAGATGCGCCCCTGAAGCTCGACCACGGCATCGTCTAAGGGTTGCCAGCCTGTCGGGCTCTTGCGGATGCAGTCGAGGGCGCGCATCAGGTCCACGCCGTTCTCGAGCAGCACGGCCATGCTCTCGGTAAATTGCGAGAGCGCCATCAGAAAGAGGAAGCGGCCCAGGATGGGCACGCGGTAGAGCGCCATCTGCAGGCGAGCGCGGCGCTCGGGCCGGCGGGCGTAGAGCACGAGCAGCCCGACGGCGGCCGCCAGCGTGAGGGGAGGGACCAGCATCAGCAGCTTGTTCTCGGCCACCGCTGCCAGCACGCGCGTCAGGAACGGCAACTGCGTGCCGGACTGGCTGAAGGTCTTGAGAAACATCGGCAAGAGGAAGTAGAGCAGGAAGAACGCCATCGCCAGGGTCGAGATGAGGACGAAGAGGGGGTAGACCAGCGCGCTGGTGGTGCGGGTTCGCAGGCTGCTCTGCCGCTCCAGTACGTGGGCCAGGCGGTCGAAGGCCTTCGTGATGCCACCCGTGAGCTCGGCCACGCGCACCAGGCTGAGATACATCGCGGGGAATACCTCGGGGTGCCCCGCCAGCGCCGAGCTGAGGGCGTGGCCGCTGTCCACCCGCCGCACCAGGGAGCGCACGACCTCGGCCATCTTCTTGTCGGGATCGTCGCTCAGCACCGCCAGGCCGCGGGCGATTCCGATACCGGCCCCGAGCAGCACCGAGAAGTGCAGCGTGAACATGCGTACCGAGGCCTGCCGAACGCGCACTTTTGTGCTACCTTCTCCTTATGGGGAAGCGTCGCGGGGTGGCGATCATGACCGCCATGTTCTTGGTAATCATCGTGTATTCCTTGATTATCGGCATTTCCAGCCAGACGGCCCAGGACACCTTGTTCTTGCGGCAAGGCTATCTCAAAAGCCAATCCGTCTTCGCCGCCCGGGCCGGCGTCAATCTCGGCCTCAAGCACATGGTCGAGACGGCCGGCTGGGAAACGAGCCACGACAGCGAGTCCAAGGCTGAGGAAATGGACGTGGAAGGCGCCCACCTGAAGATCTGGACCGGGCCGACGACCCAGCCGAACGTGCTCTATCTCTACTGCCAGGCCACCTATCGCGACGTGACCGAGACCGTGACCGCCACGGTGGCCCGCGGCACCGACATCCAGGGCACCGTCTTCGCCGAGGTCAGCCGCGACCACGGCCTGGACTCGCTGTTCTTCAGCACACCCAACTCGCCCACCTGGACCATCGTCCCCCCCGCGCCGCTGCGCTACTACATTCACAACGCCGCCACCGACACGATCGACCTCCTGACCATTGCGGGAGAGTACGCGCCCAATCTCGGGTTCGTCTGCCCGGACGACGAGGGCAACCTCTACGTGGCGATGCGTCGCGGCAACGGCAAGTCAGATGCGGTCTACCGCTACAAGAAAGACGGCACCTGGGAGGTCCTCCCGCCGGTGATCTCGGCTTACTGGAATGGCGCCGGCGTCCTGACGACCCGTAGCGACAAGGTTGCCGGCGATCTGCGCGATCTGACGAGTGACGGCAAGAACCGCCTGGTGGTGCGGCTCGAGCGCGACAACATCGACACCCTCTACACGCTCGACATCGACAAATGGGAGACCGATCCGACCACGGCCTGGACCGCCATCAAGCCGGCTCCGAACAAGTATTACAAGGACGATGGCGTGCTGCGGACCGGACCCGGCTACTCGCCCAACCTGCGTGGCCTGAGCATGGAGCCGGGCGGCACGCTGTATGCGGTGCAGGGCAACGACAATGACCCGGATGCGATGTTCCGCTACGACTTCAACGACCAGACCTGGAGCGTGCTCCCGCCTCCGCCGCGCGTCCTCTACAAGAAGGACGGCACGGTCCTGGTCCAGCCAAGTCTTTATCCCCACAATTTCAAAGGCGGGATGGCCGCCGGGCCCGACGGAGAGGTCTACGCCTGCTACGACCCGGACAACTACGCCAGCACGATCTACAAGTTCTCTCCTTCGGGCGCGCCCGATTCTTCGGGCATCGTGCCCGGCCAATGGACCTGGCTGGCGCCCCCGCCCAAGAAGGTGAACACCTCCACGGGCGTCGTTACCCAGAAGGGCTTTTGCAGCAACCTGCGCTACCTCAAGGTGGACAAGGACGGTAATCTTTACGCGCGCTGGGCTCGGGACGGTCGGGACGAGGTGATGGCTCGCAGCAAGGCGACCGGCTACTGGAGTCTGATGAAATCGCTCCCGCTCCAGTATTACGAGAAGGACGGCACGCTCTTCACGGCTGACTCCAACTGGAACGTCAACATCATGAGCATGGGCGTGGGCAGTCCCCCCAGCACCTCCGGAGGCGGGGAAGTGAGATGGCTGTCCACTTACTGAGGCGCCGCGGCTTCAACCTGGCCGAGGTGATGGTCAGCCTGCTGCTCATCACGATCGCCGTGCTGGGTCTGGTCAGCGTGCACATCTACTCGGCTCGGGCCGCCCAGGGCAACCGGGGGCGCCATACCGCATCGCTGCTGGCGGCCTCGCGCATGCACGCGCTGGAAGAAGCGGTGCGCCAGGATTTCGCCGTCTCGGTGGCGGCCGCCAAAACGCCCGACCCCGAGCAGACGGGCTACCAGGTCGAGGTCCTCGAGACGCTGCCCGAGCCAACTCTCAAGCGGGTCGAGGTGCGCGTCTACTGGGACAGTAAGGAAGGCCCCCAGCGCTACGACCTTTGGACCCTGTTCTATGCCGTGCCGTAAGGGCGCGACCCTGGTCGAGACGCTGGTTGCCTGCGCCGTCTTCATCGGACTGGCGGTACTGGTGGTCTCGATCCAACTCGCCAGCAAGAGCGCCGGCCGGCACAGTGACCTCGCCAGTGAAGTCTACCGCTCCGCGATGCAGGCCGCCGACCGGCTGAGGGGTGAGTTCCGGGGCGCCCGGGTCGAGCAGATCGACCTGCCCGGCCAGGCCCAGATCACCTACTGGCTGCCGCGCGTGGTCGACGGCGTGATGCAGGTCCTGCCCACGGGCGAGCCGGACTGGCTGCCCGGAGACCCCGCGCTGCCCGATCGGGCGGTCATCAGCCTGGCCCCCAGCGGCTGGCTGCAGCGCGATTTCGAGGGCTCGGTCCGGAGGCTGGCCGACCTGGGCCCCTCCGGCACGATCTGGTTCGACATGCCCACCGGTTCGCGCGTGCTGACCTGCAAGGTGCACACGCACCGCGTGCACCCCAACGATCCTGCTATCGTGGGCGACTATGACGTGACGGTCCGCTTCTTTCTTGGCAATCAGCCTTGATGTTTTGACCGGGCTGTTCTAAGGTAATTTTCTCTCAATACTTTCAGGGAGAATTCCTGTGAACAAGACCGTTCTCATCAGTGCATTGCTATTTTCGTCTCTTTCCGTCAGTTCTCTGGCGGCGCCCGAGGGGGGCGAGGTGCGCGCAGGCTCGGTCACGATCCAGGGGACCACGATCCGGCAGCTGACCGATAAGGCGATCGTGGACTGGCAGCGGTTCAACGTGAGCCCCGACGAGCTGGTGCGCTTCGTGCAACCGAACGAGACGGCGGTTCTTCTCAACCGCGTGGTGGGCGGCGATCCCAGCCGCATTCTGGGCAAGCTCCAGGCGAACGGGCAGTTGTTTCTGGTCAACCCCAACGGCGTTTTATTCGGACCGTCTTCACAGGTTGACGTGGGCTCGCTGGTGGCGACGACCCTCAACATCAGCAACGACGACTTCTTGAGTGGAAACTACCATTTCGTTCAGGACCCGAGCTTCGATCTGGCCTCGGTGGTGAATCAGGGCACGATTCACGTGAGCGACGAGGGCTATGTCATTCTTTCCGCCCCTCTGGTGTCCAACGAGGGCCTGATCGTGGCCAACCTGGGTAAGGTCGTGCTGGGCTCGGGCGACTCGTTTGCGATGAACCTGGACGGGCGAGGACTGGTGAGCTATCAGCTGGCAGTTTCGGCCGGCTCGGGGACGGTCACGTTGACTCCCGACGCGGTGAGTGACGTGCTGCGGGGCGTGGTGCAGAAGGGCGACCTGGTTTCGGCCTCGGCCCTGACCGAGGAAGACGGGGTCGTGCGCCTGGCCGGCAGCCTGCTGGTGAACAGCGGCACCGTGCAGGGCAGCGACGTGCGCCTGCTGGGAGCTTCCAAAGTGGCCGTCGGCGGCGTGCTGCAGGGTGACTTCGTGGAGACCTCCAGCCAGCACGACATCCTGTTGCGCGACGCGGACGTGCGCGTGAGCGCGGGCGGCACCTGGCTGGTGGATCCGGGGACGATCACCATCGTCTCGGGCTCCCCGGGCGTGAACGAGATCCAGAACACGCAGATCCAGACGAGTCTCGACGCGGGCGCCAATTTCGACGTGATCGCCACGACCCTGGGCAGCGACGGCAACATCGTCCAGAACGCGGATGCGCCCATCGCCAAGACCGCGGGCGGCGACGCTACCCTGAGCTTCCAGGCCGGCGCCACGAGCGGCACCGTGACCCTGAACGCGCCAATCACCTCGACCGTGGGCGCGCTGAACGTGACCATCACGGGCGGGGGCGCTGTGACGACCGGAGTCATCGACGCCAACGGAGGAGCCTTTTCGGCGACCGTGGGCAGCAGTCTCACGGCGGCCCTGGAGCAAACCCCGGCGATCTCGGTCAGCGCCGGAGGAAGTGTGACTCTGACGCACGCCGCCACGGCCGACACCACTCTGTCGCTCAGCACGACCGGCGGCACCGTGCAGCTCGACCAGACGGGTGGCTTCAAATTGAGCGCCAACGCGGTATCCAATACCGGCGGCTCGGTGCTCCTTAGCAACGACGCCGATCTCGCGGTCGACCTGGTGACCGGCACCGACACGATCGAGCTGACGGCGAGCGGCGCCGCCCTTCTGGAGCTCAATTCCGATCCGGCCGCCGACGCTTCGGCCCCCACGGTCGTGCTGACGGCCGGCACCATCGGCAATGTCACGCCGTTCCAGCTCTCCGCGTCCAACGTCTCCGCCGCGGCCACGGGGGCCATCAATCTGCAGGCCACCGGGGGCGGCACGACCAACCTCGACGTCCAGACGGTGGACGGGGAGATTCGCATCGACGGCGCCGCCGGCACGCTCCGGCTCGCGAACGTCGTGGTGGGGGGCAACCACGACCTCACGGTGACCACGCAGACCGCGCAGGTCGTGGTGCTGATCAACGATGTCCAGGTCCCCGGCAACCTCGCCAACCTGTCCGTGAGCGGAGATATCTTCGACGGGGGCGGCTCGCTCGTCGCCAGCACGGTGACTCTGGCCGGCCGCGTGATCGGCGGGGCCTCCCAGCCCGTCCGGCTGGAGGCGGATACTGTCTCGGTTTCCGCCACCGAGCAGGCGTACCTTCTCAACACCCCCACGGCCACCTCGCACGTCACCATGAGCTCGAACTCGGCCGATATGCTTTCCGTCGCCCAGACGGGGGGACAGAAGCTGGTCCTCGATTCAGCCACCGGCAACGGGATGAACTTCTTCGTCAGCAATGACGGCGGCGACATCGATGTCGTCTCTACCAACGTCACCAGCGGTCAGGTGCGAGCGACCACGACGACCTCGGGCACGATCGCGCTCGGAAATGTCGTGGCCGAGGTGGCCTTCTTCTTCTCGGCGGGAACCATCGAAGAGCTGGGTGCCCCCGACCCGAGCGCCGATGTCTCCGTCCTCAGCAGCGCCGTCTTCAACGCGGCTCTGGGAGTCGGCGCGAGCTCTCGGCCCGAGCTCGGGTTCCTGGCAAGCTCTGCCGGAGCCAGCGGCACCGCCTCCAACGGCAACTTCAATCTCAACCTGATCGGTGATGGGCGAGCCAACTTCAGCGCTACGAATGGCGACGTCTCCCTGAATACCGACGATGGCCTGGTCTTGCTCGGCAGCGCGGGCCATGATTTCCTCCTGACGGGCCTGGGAAATATCGAGGTCTCGCAGGTGGTGGCCGGCAACGCCATCCAGCTCGGCGGCTCGGTGGTGACCGAGTTGGATTCGGCCCTGGACGCCGCGTCCGACCTCACGGCGCGCAGCATCCAACTCGCTTTCGGGAGCGGTATCGGCGCTCCCAACCCCCTCGAGATCCGGGCCAGCGAGCTGGACGCCAGCGTCTCGGGCTCGGGCAACATCCGGCTTGCGAATCTCAGCAGCGGCCTGCTTCAGCTCAACGCGCTCACGGTCGGGAGCGGCAGCGTCACCCTGACGACCCCGGGCTACCTGACCTACACCACGATTCAGGGCAGCAACGTCTCGCTCACGGCCGGGACGGGGATCGAGGGGACCGTCGACGCCACGCCCATCGTGGCCCCCACCCTGACCCTGCTGGCGGGCACGGGCATCGGCAGCGACCTCCACTCCGAAGCTCTCCAGTCGACCAACCTGACGGCCGGCACCACCTCCGGCACGGCCTATGTCAACAACGTCGCCGCCTCGCCCGTGACGGCTAACTTCGTGCGGGCCGGCAATGTGGTCTTCGACGAGCGCGGGGGGGCGGTCGACATCACGGCCAACGTAGGCAGCCTGACGGTGACCTCCAACCGGGACGTCACCCTGAGCAACGTCCAGTCCACCGGCCTCCAGGTCACCACCTCCAATCTCTCCAACATCCTGGTTGGCTCGGCCAGCGCTCCGAGCGTAACGCTTTCCTCAGATGGCGCCATCTTGCAGAGCGGCTCCGACCCGGCCGCGGACCTGACGGCCCCCACGATGACGCTGACCGCCCAGGCCAACATCGGCCCGTTCGAGCTCGACACGACGACCTTGACCGCCACCAGCGTGCTGGGGGCCATCAACCTGACCGACACCACCGGTGGAGTCGATGCCACGGCCACGGCCGCCAGCACCCTCACGCTGCACTCCCAGAATGGCGACCTGCTGGCCCGAAACGTCATCGCGCCCTCCATCTCGCTCTTCACCGACACGTCGGGCAAAGTGATTCTGCGCACCGTCAACGCAACGAACGACTTGACCGTGAGCTCGGCGAGCAACGTCGAGGCGGCGATCGCCGCCAACGGCACGCCCCGAGCCACCGCCAACACCATGACCCTGTCCGCCCAGGGCGCGATCGGAGGCGTGGGCGGCTCGGGCCGGCTCGAGGTGGACGCCACCACCCTGGCCGCGTTCAGCACGGGTAACATCCTGCTGACCGACACCTCCGGCGGCCTTGACCTGCCGACGGCCGCCGCCAGCAACGGCTCCATTTTCGTCACCGCCAACAACGGCACGCTGAACGCCGGCATGGTCGATACCCAGGGCACCGGCAAGAACATCAACCTGCGCTCGATCGGGAGCGATGTCATCGTCGACAACGTCAATGCCCTGGGCGATCTGGTGACGGTGCAGGCCGATGGCGCCATCCTGTTTGGCCCCACCGGAGGAACCCCGCGCATCGAGTCGGGCTCGGCCGTGCTGACCGCGGGCACGGGCATCAACCTGTTGCTGGACGTCGGAACCCTGACCGCGTCGGTCACCGGGACGGGCGACATCAGCGTGATCGACCAGGGCGGCGGGCTGAGCGTGACCAGCGCTACCACGGCGAACGGCAGTATGACGCTGGCCACGCAACTGGGCGATCTGTCGGTCACCTCGGCGACCGGGTCTGGCACCGTCGTTCTGCAGACCCTCGTGGGCGGCGACGTGCGGGTGGGCAACGCCACCGGGCAGACGGTCGTCGTCACCTCGACCAGCGAGATCCTCGAGCTCGGGGCCGACGCGACGGCCGATGTGACGGCCACGACCGTGACCCTGACGTCCTTCGAAGGGACCAACCTCCAACTCGACGCGGTCACTCTGCAAAGCGCGACCGCAGACAGCGGGAACATCGTGCTCACGGACGTGAGCGGGGGGCTCAACGTCGACGCTCTGGACGCCTCCACGGGCGATGTCACGCTGGTGACGCAGACCTCGGGCAACCTGAACGTCCGCGACGTTCACGGGAACAACGTACAGCTCAACTCGGCCGGCGCCATCCAGGAGCTGGGCTCGGATCCCGATGCCGACCTCAAGGGCACGGCCATCGCGCTGGTCGCGGCCGGAGCCATCGGCCCCGGCAACGCGCTCGAATGGGATGCCCCCGGCGGCCTCACCGCCCAGGTCACCGGAGTGGGCGCCGTCACGCTGTCCTCGACCTGCGCCACGCCGATTCTCTACAACGCCGTGACGACTTTCGACGGCAGCATCACCCTGACGGGCGCCGCACCGGGCGGGATGAACGTGGCGCTCGCGACCGCGGGCGGCAACGGCAACCTCACCCTGAAGACGACCCAGGGCAACCTGCGCGTGGGCGCGGCCACGGCGGTCGGCAACACGGTGACGGTCAACAGCAAAGGCTCGATCGTGGAGATCTCCCACGATGCGGCCGCCGACTTCGTGGGCAGCACCATGAGCCTCATCGGCACCGGTCAGGTCAAGGCGGAGATCGACGCGGTCACGCTGACGGCCCGGGCCACCAGCGCGGGCGACGTCGACCTGCGCGACCTGTCGGGCGGCGTCCAGGCGAGCGCTCTGAGCGCTCACGACGGCGCCATCAGCCTGGTGGCCGAGAACGGCACGTTGGAAGTCACGGCGCTGACGGCTCCCACCAGCAGCACGCTCAAGACCGTGACCTCCGGGGACGTCCTGGTGGGCAACGTTAGCGTGAGCGGCGTCGGTCAGAAGCTGACGGTGGTGGCGGCTGGCTCCCTCGAAGAGCTGGGTGACGATACCGGGGCCGACCTGACCGCCTCCAAGCTGGTCCTGAGCGCCGGAACCGGCATCGGCTCGGCCGCCCAACTGGAAACCGATGCGACCGACCTGGGCGTGACGAAGGTGACCAACGCCGGCGCCATCAACCTGCAGGACGCGGGAGGCGGATTGAACGTCGCCGGTCTCGAGACGACCGGCGGACGCATCCGCGTGGTGGCCAAGAACGGTCCCCTGTCGGTGGCTTCGGCCGATACCCACGGCTCGGGTCCCATCACGCTCACGACCACCGGGTCGGGCAACGTGGCCGTCGGAATCGCGAGCGCTCCGGGTAACACCGTGACGCTCAACGCGGCCGGGGCCCTTGCCCAGCAGGGCAGCGATCCCGCCGCGGATGTCGTGGCCGGCGCGCTGGTCCTGACGGCCGGAGGCCCGGTGGCGCTGGAGACGGACGTGGCCACTCTGACGGCCAACCTCTCGGGGGCCGGCAGCCTGACCATTTCCGACCTGAGCGGCGGCCTGGACGTGCTGCAGGCCAACACCACCAGCGGGTCCGTCAACCTGACCTCGGCGGGCGGAACGCTGGTCGCCCGCGGCGTGTCGGCTTTCGGCGACGTCAATCTGACCGCCACTGGAGGCTCTATCCGCCTGGATCAGGTCATGGCCACTGGCGCCGCCACGGTCGACGCCTCGGTCGCGGTGGTCGAGCAGGGCTCGGACGCGGGCTCCGACCTCACCGCCGGCGCCAACTCGGTCATCCGGGCCGGCTCGACCATCGGAGTCGCCAACGCGCTGGAGGTGTTCGTCACGAACGCGTCTCTGAGCGTGCTGGCCGGCGGTCAGTCGGGCGGCGTGAGCGTGCGCATCGATGGGACCGTGAGCCCGACGAACACCCTGATCGTCCTGACGCCGCCCCCCCCGGGCAGCGTCCTGTTCAACGGCGTTTCCGTGCCCTGACCAGGGCTGCGAGCAGGAGCAGCCCCAGCAACAACGGGTGTTCCAGCGCCAGCACGACCGGTGTCAGCGCCAGCACGGTCATCCCGCGCAAGACCGATGATTGCGCGATGACCGCCGCCACAGACGGCGAGACGCGATAGTAGCCGCGCACGAAGGCCCGTCCGGGGGCGCTCCGCTCGAGCACCCCGTCACGGAAGTGGCGCAGCGTCACCACGTGCGGATCGAGATACGATCCATAGGCCGCCGTCGCGACGAAGCAACCCCCTCCGTCGGTCCCGGTGCCCGCCACCGAAGGCGCCGCGACCGCGGTTACGGTGGTGCGGATGACCGCCTGGTCCACGATGGCCTCATGCGTCTCGGAGCGTGCCGTGACGACCGTCTCGTCCTCCGTACCCGCGGCCACCCCGGAGGGCACGCGCACCGTCAGCACGAGCGCCTGCGCCTGGTTCGGGCCCAGCGAGAGCGTCGCGGGCAGGCCCGTGAAGTCGCCCCAACCCTGCGTCGAGCTGTACTCGATGCGATAGGTGTCCGCCTCGCTGCCGTGGTTGTTCACGGTCACCTCGTAGGCGATCGATTGGCCGGGCTCGGCGGCGCTGTCGTCGCCTGCTCGCACCGCGACCTCGAAGGTGCGAGGCTGAGAGTCATCCGTCCGCTCGTCGAGCTCGTCCACGGGGACCGGCGCCGGAACGGGCTGCGGCCCCGGATCCGCCTGCCCGATCGGCCCGGTGGCGTAGACCACGGCCGACCAGTCGTCAAAACTCTCCAGATTGGTCAGCTGCTCGTCGTCGTTGATGTCCGCCGCCACATCCGGCTCGTTGGCCACGCCGTTCTGGTTCCAGTCGATCGCGGCCTGGATCGGTCCGATCTCGAGGTTGTCCTCCATGAAGCGGAGGAAGCTCGAGAACGCGGCGTAGAGGCCGGCCGGAGAAATCCCCGCGGGCTCGCTCAGGTGGTGCTCGTCGAGCGTGGGAAGAGCCTGGCGGCTGAAGTCGAGCCGTCCCAGGTCGTCGGGGTCGAAGAGCCCGGCGGTCTGGAAGAAGTAGTTCATCACGCTGAGGTAGTTGGGCTTGTTGTTGATGTGGTCGATGCCGCCGTGACGCAGCCCGATGGTATGTCCGAACTCGTGCATGAACGTGCCCGCCTGCTCCATCACCGTTCCGACCTGATCGCTCCACTCGCCCAGGGTGACCAGAAAATCGGTGCCGGGCAGGCCGGACGCCAGCCCGCTGGTGCCGTTGTCCTCGGGCGCCAGGTTGTGGGCGAAGACGCAGTAGCGAAACGCGGCCACCCGCTCGGGACGAAAGTGAGCGGCCTTGATGGCGGCTTCGTCCTCCCATGAGTAGTCGTCGTCCTCGTCCTCGGCGTCGACGATGGTGCCCAGGTTATCCTGATGCTCGAGAGCCTCGCCCCCGCTGAGCTCTCCCCAGCGCTCGCCGGTGACGGGGTTCATCACCGAGTCGGGTCCGGCGTCGACGTGCAGGTGCACGCCGGTCGTCCCGTCCGGGTTCTGGACGGGGCTCCGGTCGAAGGCCTGTATGACTTTCCGCAGCGCCTCCGGCTTGGGCTCGTGGCTATGCGTGGGGGCGACCATCCAGTCCACCTCCACGAAGAGGTCGCGGTGGAGTGGGTCAGCGCCCATCCGAGGCAGATCCAGAAAAACCCCGTTCACGGAGACACCGTTCGTTTCCCAGGTGTCGGGAAGGCCGTCAGCGTCCGTATCCTGGGCATGGGAGGCGTTGGAGAGCAGTAAAAGCAAAAGAAAACTGAGCAACAGTCGCATAGAACGCCGCACGTTCGGGCACCGGATGCGCCTGTCCTGGCAATTCGACGGCTTTTCAGGCCGCCGGGTTAATCTGAAGCAAACTGACGAGGGGGTTCAGGGTTTTTTCCCCGCCAGGTCGAAGGAGTCTCGCACGATGCACATTCAGCCCTTCAATTCATTGACGCAGAATGCTGCCAACGTCTCCTCCCGCCCCACGAGGGCTACTTCCGGAGATGGGTTTGCCCCTGGACAGGCTTCTGAGACAGGGCTGATGCAGCCGGTCAACTTCGGCAAACCGGCACAGCCCGCCGGGCGGCCGCTGTGGAGCGACGTGGAGCGTCTGGGGATCTGGACCTCGGTCAATGCCATCCCGGGCCCCCTGAGCGCGGCGCTGTCCGCCCCGGGCGTGGCCGACTTCAAGCAGCTCCTGGGCGAGTTTGACAAAGCCGGCTTCAAATTCTCCGACATCGGGGATCCGAACCAGCCCCGCAACTGGGGTTCGACCGACCGCACACCCGAGGGAGTCGAGCAAATCGTGCTCGAGGATGCCTACCGCAGCAACATGCTCTCTCGCCTGACAATGTCGCAGCCCCTCGAGAAACCTCCCGAGGAGCGCATGTTCGAGCGGCATGACAAAGATGTCGTAAAGCAGGTCAAGATCCACAGTTTCCAAGATCTGAAGGACGCCGAGAGCATCTTCCTGGCCGGCGACTTGGACCGGCTGAAGGACCCCGCGCTGGGCCGCCGTCTTCAGTCCCTGGAGCAGGCCGGCGTGAATTTTCGCATTCTGGAGGCGGAGGGTCGCGAGGGCTATTCGGTCGGCGAGGCGCTGAAGAACAACGCCAGCCGCCCGGTGGGCCTCTACGGCGCCTACCGCGCCCTCGAGCGCGACGAGACCGATGCCAGGTCTTTGTGGGCGCGCGTGGGAGACGGCAAAGGGATGTATCCGGTCAGCAGCGTCGCCGATCTTGAGACGGTCGAGTTCTTTGCGCTCGGCTCCAGCTCGCCCACGCTGGATAAAGATCCGCTGGCCCAGCGCCTGCGCGACCTCGGGTCCATCGGCCTGACGTTCCACCGGGGCGACGACTCCGACGTCCTGGACGCCGCGGGCGCTTTCCACGCCATCCGCGAGCAGCGCTACTCGATGATCTCCGTGAGCCTGGACGGCGTGGCCAAGGAGAAGATCGAGCTGCACACGGGCAGCGGCATCCCGCAGCCCAGCAAAAGGCTGCTCGGGCTGGCCGAGTTCCACCACCGCGTCGTCGACTCCGATCCCGCGCTGAGCGCCAATGAGAAGAAGTTCTACGCCCACGGGCTGACCTGGGCCAGCGACAACCTGTCCCTGGACGAGACTCTGGCCACGATCCACACGATGCGCGACTTCGAGGCGGGCCTGAATCCCAGTCTGGAGGGCGATGCCCGCACCCGGATGGGGGTGATGTCCTTCGGCAACCTGATGCGCTCGCTCGGGCCGGGCCAGAATCCCTCCGAGATGATCGGAGAGTATCAGGAGCTGCGCCGCCGCGGCGTGCAGCCCGAGGTCGCCTCCAAAGCGCTGGCCCATTTCCGCGACAAGCTCAAGCCCCAGACGTTCGACCAGGCGGAGTATGCCGAGGAGCGCGAGCGCATCCTGGAGATCTCCGAGTTCGCCAATTCGTTCGACGACGCGGCTGATGCCCGGCGCGTGCTCAAGATGGAGGTCGCGGAGCCCTATCCCGACCGGCTCGGCGCTTTGCGCCACCTGGTGGGGGTGGAGTCGAAGCACGTCAAGGCAAGCTGGTCCAACAAGAACAGCGCTGTCAAAGAAGCTCTGCTGGATTACCGCACGGTGCTGGCCAGCCCGCGTCAGAGCCTGCAATCGGCCGCCGAGTTGCTGGGCCAGTTGAACGATGCGCTGGTGCCGCGCCTGGGCCATCAGGGCTCGCGCGACATGTACGACTATCTGCAGCGCGGCATCACGCGCAAGGCCTTCGGGGCCGAGGCGGTGGGCGTCTTCGCGCGCGAGTTCGACCTGGCCAAGGACGTGGACTTCGCCCGCAACTTCCTGCAGGCCAACCCGGCCGTGCCCGAGCCCTTCGAGGTGCGCTCCCGGGCCGCCGCGACGCTGCGTCAGGGTCTGGCCGGGCTGGAAAAAGCGGGCAAGCCAGAGTTCGACATCAACGATCCGTTCGACGAGAAGCCCAGGGCTCCGGGGCGCGACCGCCCCTCCGAGGAGTATCGCCACCTGTTCACGTTCCCGCAGCGCAACCTCGAGCAGGATGCAGCCTCCCTGGTCTCGATCTACCAGGCGGTCGTGCCCGGTTCGAGCTTCGAGAAGGGCCGCGAGATCTTCGACCAGATGAAAGCCGGCCAGCTCGGCTCCGAGGCCGATTTCGTCCCGCGCTTCACCGCGGAGATGGCTCTGACCGGTGATGTCGAGCTGGGCCGCCGGGGCCTGGCGGGCGACTTCCCCGGCACCACCGCCGACCGCGCCGCCCTGAAGGCCGCCACGGCCGACGTCGAGGATTTCAAAGCGGTGCTGACCCAGCACGTGAAGGGGGAGCGGCTCGAGGACGAATCCGCCTCGCTGGCGATGATTCGCCAGGCTCTGGAGCCCACGGTCGGCCCCGAGCAGAGCCGGGCGGCCTTCGGCGAGTTGATGTCCAGCCTGCGCGAGGGTCCCTGGTCGGGGCGGTCCGTGAAGGACGCCACCACCGAGTTCATCCGCAATTACGCCCTGAAGAACGACCTGCGCCACGCGCTGGACAGCCTGCAGATGTCGCCCGAAGGCAAGAGCGGCGTCCAGGAAACCGACCGACAGGTCATCATCGGCGGAGTGCGGATTCGGCGGCGCTGAGCACGAACGCCGCCAGCAGCGGCACGGCCTGGCCCTGCACGAGCAGGACGGGGGCGAGGCCGGCGAGCACGGCGCCCAGCCGCAACGGGTCCATCTAACCGGCCCGGCTGTGCCTCCGGCGAGCCTTCTTGGTGGCGAAGAAGCGCACCAGGGTCGGCACGACGCTGTCGGCGGTGGAGAACTCGGCGTAATCCACGTTGTTGCCCTCGAAGAGCCGCTTGAAACCGGCCCGGCGATCGCTGGCGGCCTGCTTGTAGCCCTTCTGGAACTCCGGTGAGGAGCTGTTCAAAACCACCAGCTCGCCGGTCTCGAGGTCGCGCAGGCGCAGGCGTCCCAGGGCCGGCATCTCCTGCTCGCGCGGATCGAACAGCCGGAACGCGTTCAGGTCGTGGCGCTGTTCGGTTAAACGCAGGGCCTTCTCGAAGGCCGGCCCCAGGAAGTCGGAGATGAGAAACACCAGCGCCCGGCGCTTGTGGATGCGGTTGAGGTGATTCAGGGCCTCGGTGAGGTTGGTCCGGTGCCCGGTGGGGGTCGGCTCGAGGATCTCGCGGATGAGACGCAGGGCGTGTTTCTTGCCTTTGCGCGGGGGAATGTAGCGCTCCACCCGGTCGGTAAAGAGCAGCAAGCCCACCTTGTCGTTGGAGCGCAGAGCCGACAGCGCCAGCAGCGCCCCCAACTCGGACGCCTTCTCGCGCTTGGTCTCCTCTTGCGAGCCGAAGTCGAGCGAGCGCGATGCGTCCACCATCAGCATCACCGTGAGCTCGCGCTCCTCGTCGAATCGCTTGATGAACGGCCGCCCCGACCGCGCCGTGACGTTCCAGTCGATGGAGCGGACGTCGTCGCCGGGCTGGTACTCGCGCACCTCCGAGAACTCCATCCCCTGGCCCTTGAACAGCGACTCGTACTTTCCGGCAAAGACCTCCTCGACCAGCTTCGAGGTCGTAATCTCAATCCGCCGGATTTTCTTATGGAGATCTTCCTTCACAGAAACTCTCCTCTCCCGTCGACCCTTCGCAATCCCGTCGTCACGGCACCGGCACCCCGTCAAACAGCATCCGCAGCAACGACTCGGAGTTGAGATCTTCCGCCTCGGCCTCGTACGAGGGCGCCACGCGATGCCGCAGCACGTCGTAGCCGATGGTCTTCACGTCGTCGGGCGTGACGTAAGCGCGTCCGCGCAAGAAGGCGTAGGCGCGCGAGGCCTGCGCCAGCGCGAGCGAGGCGCGGGGCGAGGCGCCATAAGCGATGAGCGGCTTCAAGCGGGGCAGTTTGGCCTTCTCGGGATCGCGGGTGGCGAACACGAGGTCTAGAATATAGCCCTTGACCTTCTCGTCGAGGTAAACCTGAGGCACGATGCTACGCAAGCGTATCAAATCGGAGGTCTGCAGCACCGGCGAAGCCTGGGGCGAGTCATTACGGGTCATGCGGTCGATGATCACGCTCTCCTCGTCGCGGGTCGGGTAATCGACCTTCACCTTGAGCATGAAGCGGTCCACCTGGGCCTCGGGCAGGTTGTAGGTGCCTTCCTGCTCGATGGGGTTCTGGGTTGCCATCACCAGGAACGGCTCGGGTAGGGGGAACGTCTGGTCGCCGACGGTGACCTGGCGCTCTTGCATCGCCTCGAGCAGCGCGCTCTGCACTTTGGCGGGGGCGCGGTTGATCTCGTCGGCCAGCAGCAGGTTGGCAAAGACCGGACCCTGCTTCACGGTGAATTGGCCCGTCTGGGGATTGAAGATGGTGGTCCCGACCACGTCGGCGGGCAGCAGGTCGGGCGTGAACTGAATGCGCGAGAAGCGCGCCGAGAGCGCCTGGGCCAGGGTGCGGAACGTGAGCGTCTTGGCCAGTCCGGGCACCCCTTCGAGCAGAATGTGGCCGTCCGCCAGCAGTCCCACGAGCACGCGCTCGATGACGGCATTCTGGCCGACGATTACCTTTCCAATCTCGCTCTGAAGAGCTTTGAAATGATGGCTCTCCCGCTCGATCTGTTCTTTCAGCGCTCCAAGATCGGTCGTCAACACAATGGGCTCCCTCCGGGATCTATCGAGAATTGGCGGGTTCGCCTCGGGCTTGAGGGGGCCTTCCGCGAGGACCGAACCCAATTTCCCAGACGAGAGGGCCGACCCGGAAGTTCCCATCATGGTTGAAATGGCCTCATGACGGTGTTAAGATGCTCAAAGCCTTATGCCACGTCTCCCCTACCTGCTTGCCATACCCAGTGGAGGCACCACGATTCCCCGCGAGTTGGCACCTCGCTTTGCGCTGACATCCGAGCAGCTTTTCTTCGAAATGGAGGCGGGCGCGCGCGAGATCTTCTCGCTGGGCGAGCAGGTCCAGGGCCGTGTCGAAGCCGAGGTCGCCCGCGCGGTGATCGACCTCGATCGCGACCCCAAGGAGCGTCCTCCCGGCTTTCCCGACGGCGTCATCAAGAGCCATTCGAGTCTGGGTGAAGAAGTTTGGACCGCCACGGGCTTTCCCACGCCCGAGGAGATGGAGCGCCTGGTGGATCGCCACCACCGCCCCTTCCACGAGACCGTCGAGCGCACCGCCAGCCGCGGCGCGGTCCGGCTCGGACTCGACTGCCGGGTGCTCATGCCGCTGCACGCCCGCGATACGGACCGGCCCATTTTCACCCTCAGCAACCAGGGAGACGCGGCCGGCAAGGGCGAAGAGGCCACCTGTCCGGCCGATACTCTGAAGTCCCTGGAAACCTGCCTGCTGGAGGAGTTCTCCGAGACTCAAGCGTCGCCGCCCGCGCCGTTGGTTTGTCTCAACGGCGGGGTGGGGGGCGGTTATCTGTTGCGGCGCCACGGCCGCTCTCGCACGCCGTGGCTGCAACTGGCGCTCAATCCCAGGCTGTTCTTGACGGGGGACGTCTCCCCTGGCGTGGTGCCCGAGGTCGACCGGGAGGTCATCGCGAGTCTGCGCACGCGCCTTGTGCGCGTGCTGACGCGCTTTGCCGAAACCCTGCCTTAAGAGGGAGGTCCCGTGGCGTCGCTCAAGCAGACCGTCGGTCGCCAGATTCGCCGTGTGCGCACGGACAACGCCATGACCCAGCAGGCTTTCGCCCGCCGCATCGGGGTCAACGCGTCTTACATCGGCCCCCTCGAGAAGGGCGTCAAAGCGCCCAGCATTACGACGCTGGAGAAGATCTCCCAGGAGTTCTCGGTGCCGATCTTTTCGTTCTTCGTCGACGAGCACATCGAGAACCAGGCTTTTACCGACCGCATCCGCGCACTGGTCGGCTCGCGCCCGGCCGACGAGCAAGATTTTCTGCTGAAAACGCTGGAGGAAATGGTCAAGCTATTGCGCAAGAGGCCTCGTAAGGCCAAGCCGCCCCTGGCGGCGGCCCAGGAGGCGACCCGTCGTTGACAGAGTTTGAAACCATCATCGGGCTCGAGGTGCACGTCGAGCTCAGCACCCAGAGCAAGCTGTTCTGCGGCTGTCCCAACCACTTCGGGGCTCCTCCCAACAGCCACGTGTGCCCGGTGTGCCTGGGGCTGCCCGGCACGCTGCCGGTGGTCAACCGCAAGGCGGTCGAGATGCTCGTGCTGGCCGGACGCGCCACCGGCTGCACCATCGCCGAGTTCTCCAAGTTCGACCGCAAGAACTACTTTTACCCGGACATGCCCAAGAACTACCAGATCTCGCAGTACGACCTGCCGCTGGCGGCCCACGGGCACGTCGACATCCCCGGCAAGCGCGTGGGCATTACCCGCATCCACCTCGAGGAAGACACCGGCAAGAACACCCACGTGGGGGCTTCCGGCCGTATCGGAGGAGCCGACTATTCCACGGTAGATTACAACCGCGCCGGCGTACCCCTGCTGGAAATCGTGAGCGAGCCTGACATGCGCTCGCCCGACGAGGCTTACGATTACATGGTGGCGCTGCGCGACATCCTGCGCTGGATCGACGTCAGCGACTGCAAGATGGAGCAAGGCTCGCTGCGCTGCGACGCCAACGTGAGCATCCGCCCGGTAGGGTCCACCCAACTGGAGACGCGCTGCGAGATCAAGAACATGAACTCGTTCAAGTCGGTGCGGGCGGCCATCGCCAGCGAGGTCGAGCGGCAGAAGGCCATCAAGCTGTCCGGGGGACAGGTCGTGCTGGAGACGCGCGGCTGGGACGAGGCCCGCGGGGTGACCATCTCCATGCGCAGCAAGGAAGAGGCGCAGGACTACCGCTACTTCCCCGACCCCGATCTGCTGCCCCTCAACATCAGCCCCCAGCGGATCGCCGAGGTCGATCGCGCCATGCCCGAGCTGCCGGCCCAGCGGGCCCGGCGCTATCAAGACTCCTTCGGGTTGTCCGCCGAGGACGCGAGCCTTTTGGTACAAAGCCGCCCCCTGTCCGACTTCTTCGAGCGCACGGTGGCCCTGGGCGTGGAGGGCAAGCAGGCCAGCAACTGGCTCAACAACGAGGTGGCCCGTCTGTCCGGCGAGGCGGGCTTCGGGGTCGAGGAGTCGCGGCTCACGCCCGAGACCCTGGCCGCGGCCATCAAGCTCGTGGCCGGGGGAGCCACTTCCAACCGCGGGGGCAAGACCCTGGTCGAGCGCCTCTTCACGCAGGGCGGCGACCCCGAGAAGCTGCTCGACGAGCTGGGGCTCAAGCAGTCGTCCGACCGGGACGCTTTCGCCACCCACGTCAGCGCGGTCATCGCTGAGAACGAGAAGGCGGTCGGCGAGTATCGGGCCGGGAACGAGAAAGCGCTCAACTCGCTGGTGGGACAGGTGATGAAGCGGGCCAAAGCCAGCGGCTTGAATGCCAATCCCGAGCTGGTCAAGCAGCTCCTGACCGAGGCACTGGCTTAGCGTGGAGCGCCAGATGCACGAGATTCCGCTGGAAGAAGCGCTGGACCGCTGGTTCTCCGAGCTCGAGTTCGCGGGCGCGCTCGAGCGCATGGACGTCGAGGCCATTCCGACGGTTCAGGCCGTGGGCCGCGTCACGGCCGCCCCCGTGGTGGCCCAGATCTCCTCGCCGCACTATTACCAGGCGGCCACCGACGGTTTGGCGGTGCGCTCCACCGGTACGTTCGCGGCCACCAGGGAGGCGCCGGTCCGGCTCAAGCTCGGTCCCGAGGGCGTCTTCGTGGACACCGGCTCGGCTCTACCCGATGGTTTCGACGCCGTGGTGCCGTTCCACGAGATCCGCATGGTCTCCACCGAAGAGGTGCAGGTCGACCGTCCTTCGGCGCCCTGGCGCAACGTGCGTCCCACCGGTGAGGATCTCGCCGCGCGCGAGGTCATTTTGCCGCGTGATCACCGCATGGGCCCGCTCGAGCTGGGCGCCATGCTGGCCGGAGGGGTCAACCAGGTTCAGGTCTACCGCCAGCCTCGCGTGGCGATTTTGCCCGTGGGCACGCACGTGGTCGAGGCGGGCGCCACGCCAGGCGTGGGACAGATGATCGACTCCAACAGCCCGATCCTGGCCGCGCTGGTCGAGCAGCTGGGAGCCTCGCCCCGACGGCTGCCCGTGGTGCATGAGCGCGCCGAGGAGGTGCGCGAGGCGCTGTTGATGGCCCTGGTGGACTACGACATGGTCATCGTGGTGGCCGGCCCGTCTTACGGCACGGCCCTTATCGCACATCTGCTGGGCGAGGTGGGGGAGTGCACGCTGAACGGCGTGGCGTTCAAGCCCGGCCACACGGTCGCCATGGGGCAGGTGCAGGGCAAACCCGTGCTGGCGCTGCCGTTCTACCCGGTGTCGGCCTTCCTGAGCTACAAGATCTTCGCCAAGCCCGTGCTGGAGCGCAAGATGGGGCTGGTGCCCAGCACACTGCGAACCGAGCCGGCCGATCTGGCGGTCAGCATCCGCTCGCCTGCCGGCGTGGAGGAGTTTCTGCGCGTCAAGCTGGGCGTCGTGGGCGGTCGTACCGTAGCCGTGCCCATTTCTCGGGGCGCGGCGCTGCTCATGTCGCTGGTGCGGGCCGAGGGGCTGGTGCAGGTGCCCGCCCAGACCGAGGACCTGGCCGACGGCTCGCAGGTGCTGGTGAAGCGGCTCGAGCCGGTGCGCTCCATCGAGGGCAACATCATCCTGCTGGGCACGCACGACATCACCTACGAGGTGATCAACGGCCAGCTGATGCGCGCTCACCCCGAGCTGACGCTGTTCACCGCCGCCACGGGCGGCAAGCGCGGCCTGAAGGCGCTCGAGAAGGGCCTGTGCCACATTGCGGCCATGCACATGTTCGACGAGGAGGAGGGGGTCTACAACATCCCCCAGGTGCGCAAGGCGGAGATTCCGATCGTGCTGGTCAACCTCTTCCAGCGCGATCTGGGGCTGGTGGTGGCCCAGGGCAACCCCAAGGCGATCGAGTCGCTGGAAGACCTGGTGCGCCCCGAGGTCAACTTCATCAACCGCCAGTTGGGCTCGGGGACGCGCATGCTGATGGAGTATCACCTGCGCCAGGCCAAGATCGACACGTCGCGGATCAAGGGCTTCGGTCAGGAGGCTTACACGCACATGAGCGCCGCGGCGGCGGTGTCCAGCGGGGCGGCCGATGCCGGGCTGGGCATTCCGGCTACAGCCAAGGCTTCGCGGCTCGACTTCGTGCCCTGCTTCGTGGAGCGGCTCGATCTGGCCATTCCCAAGCGCTTCTTCAACCTCTATGCCATTCAGGGCTTGCTGCAGGTCATCCGCTCGAGCACCTTCAAGCGCGAGGCCACGGCGCACCTGGCCGGCTACAACTTCAAGGATGCGGGCACGGTGGTCTGGGAGAGCCCGTGAGCGAGCTCTCGCACCTCGACGAGCGGGGCAACGCCCGCATGGTCGAGGTGGGCTCCAAGCCCGAAACCCTGCGCGAGGCGCGCGCCGCGGCCACGCTGCGAATGGCTCCCGCCACCCTGGCGCGTTTGGGCGATGCCCCCAAGGGCGACGTGCTGGCCTGCGCGCGGTTGGCGGGCATCATGGCCGCCAAGAAGACCAGCGAGCTCATCCCCCTTTGCCACCCGCTGGCGTTGACGGGCTGCGACGTCAGGTTCGAGGTGGCGGAGGGTCGGCTGGAGATCGAGGCTTCGGTGCGCTGCACGGGCCGGACGGGGGTCGAGATGGAGGCCCTGACCGCTGTTTCGATAGCGGCCCTGACGGTCTACGACATGCTCAAGGCGCTGGAGAAGGGCATCGAGATCGGTCCAATTCGATTGCTGGAGAAGACGGGCGGCAAGAGCGGAACGTGGACGCGCTGAACGACAGCGTCCAGCAGCTGGAGGAGTGGCAAAGCCAGATGGCGGCCCGGCTGGCTGTCTTCACCGAGCACGCCGAGCCCTCGCCCGAGCTGGCTGCCGAGCTGTCGGTTCTTTCGGCCCGCCTGGGCGCCCTGGCCGCCTCGGCCGGGCAGTTGGCCGCCGACGCTGCCAGGGCCGCCACCCGACTGGGGTCGCAGTAGTTGGCCGCGTTCGAGCGTATTCTTCGCACAAGCGGCGCCATTGTGAATGAGACGGTCATGGTGGTCGTAGGGAGTCTGGCGATACTGGGTTCGATCTCGGAGCCTCCAGAGGAGCTCACGGTGTCCCAGGAAGCCGGTCTTTATCCGCGCGATACGCCCCAAAAGGCCGATCTCATAACGGGGTCCCTCGCACGCCTTCCGTCGTGACGCGCTATCGGGCCGTCGATGCGGCGCGCGGGATCGCGCTGGTGCTGATGATCTTCATCCACGGGATGCGCCTGAGCAGCACCCTTTCGCGGACCAACGTGAAGGACTGGTCCCTCGACTGGGACCTCTGGGTGCTCAGCAAAGCCGCCACGCCCCTGTTCTTTCTCTGCTTCGGGATGGCCCTGACCTTCCAACCCCCGGCTCGAAAGCACCTCTGGATCAGGGCGCTGCAGGTGTTCCTCAGCGCCCAGGCGCTGCTTGCCCTCGAGCTGGCCTTTGCCCCGCCCGCCCCCGACCCGATGGGGCAGTGGTCCACCATCCTGCAGTTCTACTGGATCGCGCTGCTGCTGGCGCCGTTCTGGCTCAGGCTCTGGACCGGGTGTAGCTATCCCTTTCGGGCCGCCCTCGTCCTGGCGCTGCTCCTGCTCACCGCCTGGCCGCCCACGGGCCTCCCGCTGATGCCGCAACTGCTCCTGTTCGGCCAACCCGAGCGGGTCAGCTTCCCCTTCATCCCCTGGATGCCGGTGGTGCTGCTCGGCGTCACGCTGGGCGAGCGCCTGCCCCACCTGCAGGCGAAAGAGGTCGTCGCGGCCGCGGTCCTGTGCGTCGTCGCCTTCCTGTTCACGCTCCACGAGGAGCCGCGGACGTTCTTCTTCGAGGACAAGTACCCGCCCCGCCTCACCTACATTCTGTGGACCACCGCCTACGCTCTGGCCCTGCTGGCCGCCGCGCTGGCTCTTTACGGCTCGGAACGCCAGGCTCCCTCGAGAACCAATCCGCTCGAGGTGCTGGGACGCCACTCCCTGCTGGCCTTCAACCTCCACCTGGGCCTGATGTTTCTGGTCGCCGGGGCGGGGCTGCACATCTTGCGGACCATGCCCACCGACTACGGGCGCTGGGTGGGGCTGCTGCTGGTGCTGGTGGTGATGCTGCTGGTCTACGGATACAGCCGTTTGAAACCGACGGGCGTCTCCAGGAGCGAAGGATCGTGACCCGGCACCAGGGTCGCCCCTGCCGAGAGTCGGCTCAGGTCGGCGGGCGGCCCCTCGCGCGCCTTTTCGGGCAGGGGCGTCGCGAAGTTGCTCGGCAGGTAGGCGTTGTCCCCCGCCAGGAGCCAGCGCCGGGCGCCCAACCGCACCGTGACCGCCAGCATTCCGGGCGTGTGGCCGCCCACGCGGGTCAGCGTTAGCGGCCCGAGCGTCGCCTGCTCGTCGAACAGGTGGAGGTCGCGGCCTCGCAGCGAGTCCAGCTCCTGCTTGCGGTAGCCGTTCAGCCAGGGACCGGCCTGCAGCCGCTCCCACTCGGCCCGCGACATCCAGATACGGGCCTGAGGAAAGTCGCGCACCGCCCCCGCGTGATCCCAGTGGGCGTGGGTGAGCACGATGTCGTGCACCTCCGAGGGCTTCCCTCCCGCTTGCTCCAACAGCGCCTTCACGGTCGTGGTCCGGCCGCGGGCCCCCGTGTCGATCAAGACCCAGCCGTTGCGATCGTGCAGGCCAAAGGCGTACCAGCCGAAGTCCACCTCGCCGGCCCGTCCCGTGACGCGCTCGGCCGGGAACTTCGAGCGGTCGTACTGCAAGAGGTAGAGCTCGTCGCGCGGCCACAGGACCCACAGGGCGGCCACGAGGCCCAGGAGCGCGAGGGGGAGAATTCGGCGCAGAGTGGACTCCTTTCTCCTGGCCTTCCTGACGGCCTTCGGCGTGCTGACCCTCGAGCTCGCCCTCTATCACGTGCTGGCCTACGTCGGCTCCCCGCTCCAGGCCGTGCTGGGGGTGACCGTGGCGCTGGGCGGGATGGCGCTGGGGGCCTCCCTCCGCGCCCGCCGTCCGGGTCACCTGCAACGGGCCGTGGAGTGGCTCATCCTGGGCGCGCTCCTGGTGCCCTTTTTCTTGCTGGCGGGCTGGATCTTCCTGGCGGCGGTGCCCGCCTTCACGGCGGCGGGTTACGTGCTGGCCGACCTCTTCGAGACGAGCGTGAAGCTCTATGCCGCCGACCTGCTGGGAGCGGGTCTGGCGGCCGCGGCGTTTCCCTGGCTCTGGCCGCTGGTCGGCCACGAGAATGTCTGGTGGGCCGTGGCGGGCCTGCAGCTATTGGTGCTGGGGCGCCGCCGCAAGCTCTGCGTGCTGGGCGGCCTGTTGGTGCTGGGGCTGGTCGTGGCCAATCACGACCGCACGCTCAATTTCGCCCACGCCCTGAAAGGATTGCCAGGCAAGGTCTTCGAGCACGACGACCTGCTGCTGAGCCGCTGCGACCTGACCCAGCGGGTGGACGTCACCCACACTCGCCAGGGCTACGAGCTCTGGCTCGACGGCTGGCGCGCCGACGTCATCCGCAGCAATCGGGGCGTGGCCACGGACCGTCGCCTGGCGGCCGGCCTGGGCATCTCCAATCCGCGCATCCTGCTGGTGGGCACCGCCGGGCAGGGAGTGCTCAAGCCCGCACGCCTGCTGTCGCAGGATGTCGAGGGGCTGGAGCTCAACCGCGCGATCGTCGACCTGCTCGAGGGTCCTCTGGCGCAATTCTCCCGCGACCCCTACCGGGGAGTGAAGCTCCGCTGGCAGGACGGGCGCGCCTACCTGGCCCACACGGGCGAGAAATACGACCTCATCACGCTGCTCAACACGCACCGCGCGGGCAACATCGGCCAGGCGCTGGCGCCCGAGTACCTCCTGACGGGCGAAGGGCTGCAGACCGCCCTGAATGCCCTCACGCCGCGCGGCTTTCTCAGTATCGAAGAGCGCCTGCCCGACCGCGCCGCCCAGCGAGCCACGGATCGCCTTCTGGCGACCCTGCGCACGCTGGTGGACCCCCAGCACATCGGGGTTTACGAGTGGTACAGCAGCGAGGTGGACCAGGTCCGCTCGGACCGCGACCAGTACTTCCTCCAGATCCTCGTCAGCCGCGCGCCGATCGACGCGGCCTACCTCGAGGCGTTCGCTGCCCTCGCGCGCGAGCGTCCTTCGCTGCGCGGACAGCGCTACCGCAGGCTGCCCCACGTCAACCTGCTCTATGTGCCGGGAAGAAACCTCGCCAACCGCTGGGCGCGCGAGGTGCTGCACCCCGGCGCCGAGCCCTTGACCGACGACCGTCCCTTTCCAGGGAGCTGGAGCCTGGATGTGTTCAAGCCGCTGCTCCCGCTGGCGCTCGTGCTGGCCTGGGCCCTCTGGCCGGCGCGCCGCGAGCCGACCGCGGCGGTCGCGTTGCTGGCGGGGCTGGGCTACACGCTGCTGCAGACCCTGCTCTTTCAGCGCCTGCAGCTCATGCTCGGCACCCCGGCCGTGACCCTGGTCGTCACGCTGGGCGGCATGCTGGCGCTGGGCGGCCTGGGCGCCCGCCTGCTGCCGGGGCGGGCACTGCTGGGGCTTCCCCTGGCCTGGCTCGCCAGCGCGCCCCTGTTCTTCATGCCGTTGGCGCTCCCCGGCGGGTGGCCGGTGGCCTTGCTCCTGATCGCTCCGGTTTCGCTCTGTCTCGGGGCGGTGCTCCCGAGCCTCCCGGGCCCTCGTCCCTGGCTGTTTGCGGCCAGCTCCGCCGGGGGCGCGCTGGGCGTGGCTCTATGCCTGCTCGCCAGCCTCACGCTCGGGATGCGGGCCACCTGGCTGCTGGCCGCCCTCTTCTCGAGCGGGGCCGTCCTGGTAGCAGGAAGGCGGCGCCCCGTGGGGAACAGCCGCCCCTATGTCCGAGCGTGATTTCTTTGTCCACGAAAGCGCCTACGTCGATGAGCCCTGCCAGATCGGCAAAGGCACGAAGATCTGGCACTTTTGCCATATCCTGAAGGGCGCCACTCTGGGCCAGAATTGCATTCTGGGTCAAAACGTGATGATCGCCAACGACGTGGTCGTCGGCAACAACGTCAAGATCCAGAACAACGTCTCGGTCTACACCGGCGTGATCCTGGAGGATGACGTGTTCTGCGGCCCCTCGATGGTGTTCACCAACGTCATCAACCCGCGCTCGCAGATCGTCCGTCGCAGCGAGTACATGACCACGCGCGTGCGCCGCGGCGCCACGCTGGGGGCCAACTCCACCATCGTGTGCGGGGCCACCGTCGGACGCTATGCCTTCGTGGGCGCGGGCGCCGTCGTGCGCGGCGACGTGCCGGACTACGCCCTCATGCTGGGCGTGCCCGCCCGGCGCAGAGGCTGGATGAGCCGCCACGGCCATCGCCTCACGAAACGCGACGAGCAGGGCCACCTGGTGTGCCCGGAGAGCGGCTGGCGCTACCAGGAGGAGGGTGAGACCCTGCGCTGCCTGGACCTCTCCGAGGACGCGGCCCTGCCCGCCCCCGCGACCGTCTAGCTCCCGAGCGAGCCGGTGAACGAGAAGCTCGTGCCGGCCAGGTTGCCCTCACCGGACATCTGGAGCCCCTGCTCCTGCTTGGCCAGGCTGACCTGCTGAGAGATCTCGGCGTTGCCGAGCTTGCCGGTGACGCTCAGGTCGTAGCCGTTGTCCTCGCGCTCCTTGATGCTCATGTCGCCATTGAAGGTCTCGGTGCCGAGCTTGCCGCGGGTCGTGATCTTCTCGCCGCTGTTGCCCTCCATCGCGATGATCTGCAGCACGGGCAGGTTGCCGGCCTTGCCCCGCACCAGGGCGCCCTTTTGGCCCGGGGTGAGGGTCAGGTCGACCTTCGTCTCGCCCAGTTGAGCCTGCATGTTGATCGTTTTCTTCTCCTGGTCGAGCGACCACGTCTCGCTGTAAGGCAGGCCTGCGATGGTGCCCTGGGCGGTCACGGCCTGTGAGAGGTCCTCGTGATTGAACTTGTAGTTGACGTCGCCGGTCAGGTCGTTGAAAGCCATCTGCAGGCTGGCGGTCACGGGCGAGCCGCTCATCGAGGAGAGCACCATGCCGGCCAGCACCACGCCCTGGGTGGCGGGGTTGAGGCAGGGCAGCAGGACGGCCTTGGCGGGTGTGTCGATCGTGCTCAGGTCGAGCGGCTCGGCGGCGGTCTCGGCCTGCGGCGTCGCGGCGGCGCGCGGAGAGAGCGTGGAAAGCGCGGGACGAGCGCTCATTGCGGAAATCATCATGGTTCGGAACCCCTCCTTTATCTTTGCGCCATCATGCCGCTCCGGGCCGGTTCGTTTGTGTCCGCGAGGTTAACCCTGGGCGTCTCACGAATCTTGGTTGCATGCGCACTCTCTGCTTCATTCTGCTGGTCACTTGCTGGGCTCTGGCTCAGTCCAAGCTCTACCTCGTCGGCAAGGTGGTGGCACCCGTGCCGGGCCAGAGGGGCTGCTACATCGTCAACCTCAGCGATGGGATTCAAGTCAAGGTCAAGGACGCCTACTTCGTAGAAGGGCTTACGCCCGAGCCGATTCGGCTCGAGGTGACCGCCATCGAAGGCGACTCGGTGCTGGTGCGCACCAACGATCTGCGCGTGATTCTGAGCGCGGGGACCGAGGTGGGAAGCCGCGAGCCGCTCACGGTCTCGGCCGGCCAGGGAGCGGGCAAGACCGGTGGCGTGCAAAACGGCAAGTCGGCTTCGCAGGAGCGCGGCCCCCGGGCCTCCGAGGAGTCGCTCCTGGCCCGGGAGCGCGCGCGCCAGAACGGCAGCATCCGCGATCGCTATGACGACCCGGTGGTGAGCAATGGCCCCCTCTCACCCGACCAGGTTTTCAACAACTCAGGAACTTATTCTCAGAACGACGTGGCCTCGCCTATGGCCGACTTCAACAACGAGCAATCGCGCTCCGCCCGCGAGACCACTGACGGCCTGCCGCAGGACGACCTGAGTAGCCCCTACAATCGGGGCGGGCCGAGTGGCATGAGCAGTTTCGAGAAGGGTGGCAAAGGGAGTTACAACGCCGATTTGCCGGCTACGTTCGTGGTCGAGAAGACCTATTTCTTTCTGGATAGCCGTCAGAACGTCGTCCTGCGGGTGCGCGTTCGCAATAAGGGCGGGCAGCCTTCGCGCTTTCGCCTGTCCTGCGATTGCGTGAATTCGTCCAACCGCGTCGTCTACAGCGTGAACAAAGAGCTGACCAGGCTCGAGCCGGGCCAGTACGACTACTTCGACATCCTGACCTCCCTGCAGCCCCGCACCGAGATGTTCGGCGCCGGCTACACCAACTCGGCCTCCGTCATGCAAACGATCGAGACCAAGAGCTTCGGCGAAGTGCGCGCCAGGCCGAAAGTCCAGGCGCTAAAGGACTGACGGGAGACGGGACGGTAGCGAGAAGCTACCAGCCCTGGTAAAGCGGGGCCACGGCCGTCTCCAGGACGATCTCCTGGTCGCCGTTGCGGTCGGTCCAGTGCTCTTCCACCTCGATCTTCTGGGCGGCGGCCACGCCGGTACCGACCTGTGTGACGTTGGCGGTGGAGGAGCTGCCGGTGGGGCCGGGGGTGTCTTTGCTCAGATCCAGGGGGTTGTAGTAGGGGCGGAACGGGATGTAGCCCGAGTTGTAGTAGGGCATGAACGGCTTGTAGCCTGAATCGTAGTAGGGCACCAGGCCGTTCTCGGGTCTGACGAGCTTGAATCCGCCATCGGACGGGTCCGGGATCATCAGCGACATGTGGCCGTCGCGTGCATCCATGCTCTGGAGCGTGCTGGTGTTGTCGGCATCGTTCGTGTTGCCGGTGGGCGAGCTGCCCGCCGGAGCCGTGACGCCGCGCTGTTTCTGGCGGATCTTGGCGATCTCCTCGGCCGCCTTGGTGCGCACCGCCTCCTGGTGCTGCATGCGGACCTCCAGCTTGAGGCCGCTGTGGATGAGGCGGATGTGCAGGCTCACGTACGCGAACAGCCCGATGCTGATGAAGAGCAGAGCGATCATGCACTCGGCCAGGGTGAAACCTCGCTGGCGGCTCCTCATGGGAGAAAGAATTCGACGGCTCCGCTCCGAAAGCCCTGCGCATGGAGAAAACCGTCCTGGTCGTCGATGACGAAGAAGCCATCCTGGAAATCCTGGAGATGAACCTTCGCCGCGAGGGCTACCAGGTGCTCACGTCCCAGACCGGCCAGCAGGCCCTGGACGAGGTCAAGAAGCGCGAGCCCGACCTCATCTTGCTCGACATCGGCCTGCCCGACCTGGACGGCTTCGAGGTCTGCCGCCGCATCCGCGCCTTCTCGGAGGTGCCGGTCGTGATGGTGACCGCCCGCGAGGACGACGTGGACAAGATCGTGGGGCTCGAGACCGGGGCCGACGACTACGTGGTCAAGCCGTTCAACCCCAAAGAGCTGATGGCCCGGGTCAAAGCCATTCTGCGCCGCGTCAAGTCGCCCGCGCGCACCGAGCGCACCCAGCTCAATTTCCGCGACCTCAACATCGACGTGATGCGCCGCCGGGTCAACTTCAAGAACCAGCCCGTCGAGTTGACGCCGCGCGAATACGACCTCCTGACGTTCCTCGTGTCGCGGCCGGCCGAGATCCACAGCCGCCAGGACATCCTTCGGGAAGTCTGGGGCTCCGAGCACCTCGACGCTCGTTCGGTCGACGTGCACGTCCGCTACCTGCGCGAGAAGCTCGGTCCGGTCGCCTCCGCTTACGTGCGCACGGTCTGGGGCAAAGGCTACCGGTTCGGAGACGAGTGAAGCTCCTCAACACCATCCGCTCGCGGCTGGTCTTGACCTATCTCTTGCTGGTCTCGCTCTCTCTGGGGATCAGCGCCGGGTTCATGCTGCGCTGGATGCAATCGTCGCTCGAGCGCCGCGCCGAGACACAGCTGGTGTCGCAAAGTCGCGTCCTGGCACACTTCATGAACATGTACACCCAGCATCCCGACGACCTGAAAGAGGCCTCGGGCTGGGTGATGCGCCGGTTCCCCCGCCTCACGCGCGCCCGCATTCGGATTGCCAACGCGCAGGGGCAAGTGCTGGGCGACTCGCTGGAAAAGAGCGCCGAGACACTCCCGCCCGAGGCGATGGAGGCGCTGAAGGGCCGCGGCGTCACCTGGCAATCGACCGAGGACGGCGTGCGCGTGGCCCATGCCACTACCCCCATCGAGCTGGAGTATCCCACGCTGCAACGCATCGGCGTGGTGGACGTGGCCTCCAATCTCAGCGAGTTGGATGACACCTATCAGGAGCTCCAATCGCAGCTCTTCACCGCCCTGGGCCTGGCGCTCATCGGCTCGATTCTGGCGGCGTTGCTGCTGGCATCAACGCTGACACGTCCGCTCGAGCGCATGCGCGTGACGGCCGCGCGCATCGCCGAGGGCCAGCTGCAAGAACGGGTGCAGCCCTCGGGCACCCGCGAGCTGAGCCAGCTGGGCAGCACCATCAACTACATGGCCGAGCAGCTCTTGCGCCAGATGGCGGAGATTCTCTCGGAGCGCAACCAGATCCGCACCCTGCTGGCGTCCGTGCCGGATGGGGTGGTGGCGGTGGACTCCGACGGCAAGATGACCTACCTCAACCAGGCCGCGCTGGCGGCGGTGAAGCTCGAGCCCGGCCTCAAGCTGCCGCCCGCGATTGCGCCGGGCGAGGTGGTGCTGGCCGACCGCATCTTCCGCGTGCTGGAGGTCCCGTTCCGCGACGAGCGAGGTCGGCCCGGCCATCTCTACCTGCTGCGCGATATGACCGACGTGCGCCGCCTGGAGGAGATGCGCAACCTCTTCCTCAGCTCGGTTTCCCACGAGCTGCGCACCCCCCTGACCATCATCAAAGGATTTGCGGCCACCTTGCTGGAGACGTCCGAGGACGAGTCGCTCAAAAAACCGCTCACGCGCATCGACACCGAGGCCGACCGCTTGACCCGCCTGGTGCAGGACCTCCTGGAGCTGACGCGCCTGCGCAGCCTCACGCTCTCGCTCGAGCTCGCGCCCGTGCAGCCCGAGGAGATTGTCGAGGACGTGGTGGACCTGCTGCGCCCCCAGGCCGAGCGGCGCGAGCTGAAGCTGACCTTCGAGAGCGGCGAGAAGCACACGCTCAACGCCGACAGGGACCGCCTCAAGCAAGTGGCCATCAACCTCATCGACAACGCGCTCAAGTTTACCCCTGACGGGGGCGCGGTGACGGTGCGAACGACCCGCTCCGACGCAGGCTGGCAGCTCGAGGTGCAGGACACCGGACCGGGCATCCCGGCCGAGGACCTCCCGCTGCTCTTCGACCACTTCTTCCGCAGCAAGGATACGCATCTGCGCAGCATCAAGGGCACGGGCCTGGGCCTGGCCATCGTGAAGGAGATCGTGACCCGCCACGGGGGCAGCGTGGGGGCCGAGAGCGCGCTCGGGGAGGGGACTACTTTGCGGGTGACACTGCCAATCCCGTGACCTTCTCGCTGCGGAACGTGATCAGGAGTTGCGCCTTGAAGTTCTGCAACGGGTAAATCCACTCGCCCGTCTCCGTGCGCTCGGGCCCGCCCAGAGCCGTCTCCACCTCGTCGCGGGTGGAGCCGACGTGCACCAGAACCACCCCGTTCTCCATCAGGCGATCGCCGCTGAGGCTGAGGTTGCGCTTCTCGGGCGGAGTGACGCGCGGGGGCAACTGTCTCGGATCGAGCCAGAGGAAAAGGGCGATCAACACTGCCAGCAGCAGTGTTGCCCGGAGGGCCTTCACGCTACCAGTAGGGGCAGGCCATGTCGCCGGTCGGGTTCTGCATGGAAGCGTAGACCGCTTTCCACTCGGCGGCGCGCTCCTTGATGAACCAGGTCGTCCGGCTGACCTCCTCGTTCAGGCGGCTCTGCTCGTTGCGCAGCTGAGAGATCTCGCTGGTCTTGCAGGTCATCGCGTACTCGATGTCGCGCACGCGATACTGGATGGTGGAAAGGCGGTCATTGATCGGATAGAGCCGGTCGTTGATCCCGTTGATCACCTCGCCCCAACCGTAGGCGCCCGGAGGAGGGGGATAGCCGGCGCGGTCGTTGTCCTTGGCCACGCTGCGGTCATTCTCCATCCGGTTTTTCTCACGGGTCAGGTTGTGCGACTCGGAGATGAGCTGCGCTTTCTCGCGCTCGAGGTTGGAGCGCTCGTTCTCCTTGGCGTAAATCTGGCCGGGGATCTGTTGCAGCTTGTTGGCGCTCTCGCGCGCCGAATACTCCACGTTGGCGATCTCGGAGCGGATGGCGTTGATCCTGCGGATGCGCTCGTTGTCCTCCTGGGGGTTGGCGTCCGGGCGCCAGTTGTAGTCCCAGCTGCCGGAGGCGGAGCGGGGCGAGAGTGTGACTCTATCCGTGCCAAATACGCTGGCGTTCTCGGCCCGGGGGGCCGGATGCTCGCCTGCGAGGTTGAATCCTGTCGGTGTAATCAGCATAAGTACGTAGTCCCGTTTGTGTTTTTATCTGCTCGCATCTTCCCCCCGCGACCTGAAAAAAACCAGAAACTTTCAGTTAACGGCATGTGAACATTGGTTTTTAAGCGCAGGGAACCCGGCGCCTAAAAAAGAACGGTTCGAACCTATGGCCAGGACAAAATCTGAAACCCCCACCGGCCCCTTCCAAAACTACACCCTGAGCGCGGCCTTCGACGAGATGTTCACCGCCCCGGGCAAATCACGCCCCCAGTACCAGGCGCTCTACAAACGCATTCTGGAGCTAGGCCCCGACGAGATGCGCCATCGCCAGCAGGCGGCCGACCTGTCTTTCCTGCACCAGGGTATCACGTTCACGGTCTACGGGCGTGAGGAAGGCACCGAGAAGATCTTTCCCTACGACCTTCTGCCCCGCATCATCACCGCCAAAGAGTGGGAGCACCTCGAGCGCGGCCTGACGCAGCGTTTGGTGGCCCTCAACCTGTTCCTGGATGACATCTATCACAAGGGCTGCATCCTGCGCGACAAGATCATCCCGCGCGACCTGGTCTTCAGTTGCAAGCACTTCCGCAAGGAAATGCGCGGAGTGGATGTGCCGCGCCAGGTCTACGTCTCGGTGGCCGGCACCGACCTGGTGCGCCTGGCCGACGGCACGTTCGCGGTGCTCGAGGACAATCTGCGCGTGCCCAGCGGCGTGTCCTACATGCTGGCCAACCGCCAGGTCATGAAGTGGGCCTTCCCCCAGCTGTTCCGCAACATCGGGGTGCGCCCCATCGACCACTACGGCAACGCTCTGCTGAACACGCTGCGCGCGTTGGCCCCCCAGAAGGATCGCGAGCCGACCATCGTGCTCTTGACGCCGGGCGTCTACAACTCGGCCTACTTCGAGCACACCTTCCTGGCGCGCCAGATGGGCATCCAGCTCGTGGAGGGGCGCGATCTGCTGGTGCACGACAGCGTGGTCTACATGCGCACCGTGTCCGGCCTGAAGCGCGTGGACGTCATCTACCGCCGGGTGGACGACGATTTCCTCGACCCGCTCGCCTTCCGGCCCGACTCCGCCCTGGGCGTGCCCGGGTTGTTCAATGCTTACCGCAGCGGCAACGTGACGCTGAGCAACGCTATCGGCACCGGGGTGGCCGACGATAAGGCGGTCTATGCCTACGTGCCCGCCATCATCAAATACTACCTCAAGGAAGAGCCCGTCCTGCAGAACGTCGAGACCTATCTGCTGACCGAGGATTCTGTCCGCAAGCACGTGCTCGACCGGCTGGACCAGCTGGTCGTGAAGGCGGTGGGCGAGTCCGGGGGCTACGACATGTTGATCGGTCCCCACTCTACCGCCAAGGAGCGCGAGGAGTTCCGCGAGCGCATCGAGGCGCGTCCGCGCAACTATATCGCCCAGCCTACCCTCGACCTGTCGCGCGCTCCCTGCTTCATCGACGGGGTGGTGGAGCCGCGCCATGTGGACCTGCGTCCCTACGTGCTGTATGGCGACCGGGTCAACATCGTCCCGGGAGGCCTCACTCGCGTGGCTTTACGGCGGGGCTCGCTGGTGGTCAATTCGTCCCAGGGCGGGGGCAGTAAGGATACCTGGGTGCTGTTCGAATGACGATGCTGTCGCGGGTGGCCGACCACCTCTACTGGATGAGCCGTTATCTGGAGCGAGCCGAGCACACGGCCCGCATGATCGACGTCTTCCACAACCTGGTGCTCGAACAGGAGCCCAGCGTGGCGGCGCGTTACTGGGACAAGCTGCTGGCCTCGCTGGAGTACGATCAGAGCTACTCCGAGATGGAGGCCAGCGGTTGGGACACCTACCAGCTGACCCAGACTCTGACCTTCGACAGCGAGAATGCCAGCTCGATCTACTCTTGCATCCGCGGGGCGCGCGACAACGCGCGCAACGTGCGCGAGCTGATCAGCTCGGAGATGTGGAACGAGATCAACCGTCTCTACCTGGGTGTGATCGAGTCGCGGCGCGACGAGGAGATCGGTGCTCACCCGCACGATTTCTACCAGACCGTCAAAGAGGGCGCACAGCTTTTCCAGGGCATCACCGACTCCACCACCTATCGCGGGCCGGGGTGGAACTTCATCCAACTGGGCCGCTACGTCGAGCGCGCTCGCGCGCTGGCGGTGTTGCTCGAGGCTCACTTCAAGGCGGGCGGCAACGAGGATTACCTCGAGCTGGTCGCGCTGCTCAAGTGCTGCACCGCCTTCGAGGCCTTTTGCAAGGTGTACAGCCCCGAGCTGCAGCGCGCCCGCATCGTGCAATTCTTGTTGCTGAACTCGGAGTTCCCTCACTCGGTCCGCTTCGCGGTGGACCGCATCGATCGGTCGTTGTCGCGTATCGCCGAGAACGCCCCCGGGGCCGACAGCACCCGTCTGCTGCGACTTACGGGGAGACTGGCGTCGTCCTTGCGGTTCGGCACGCTCGAGGAGCTGCTGGCCCAGGGCCTGGTCGGTTTTCTGGAGGACATTCGCCACCAGCTGGCCGACATTCACGGTGCGATGTATCAGGCGTATGTGACTTACCCCATCGAGCAGGCGCTGGTGCCCGTGACCGCGGGAGAGTTCTGGTGAGCCTGCGCTACGTGGTGCGCCACGTCACGCGCTTCGCCTATTCCTCGCCGGTGCGCGAGACGCTGATGGAGCTGCGCATGCAGCCCCGTTCGGAGGACCGCCAGATCTGCCTGGCCTTCGAGCTCAACGTGGACCCGCATGCCCAGGTGCAGACCTTTCGCGATTACCAGGGCAACGTGGTGCACCACTTCGACATCCCGCGCCCTCTCTCGGAGCTGTCCATCACGGCGCTTTCTCGCCTGCAGATCCAGGAGCCTGAGGAAGCCCCCGGTCGTCTGAGCCCCGCGGTCTGGGACGAGCTCGAGCGTGGCCGCGACGACGGAGAGCATTTCGATTTCCTCGCGCAGACCGGGCGCACGCGCGCCTCGTCGGAGGCGCTGGCGCCCCTGGTCAACGACCTGGGCGCCGTGCGGCGCGACGACCCGCTGACGGTGTTGCGCAACCTGAATCAGGGGTTGTACGAGCGGTTCCGGTATTCCACCGGTTCGACTTCGGTGGACACGCCGCTGGATAAGGTCTTGGAGACCCGCGAGGGGGTCTGCCAGGACTTCTCGCACCTGTTCATGGCCCTGGCCCGCGAGATCGGCATCCCGTGCCGGTACGTCTCGGGCTACCTGTATCACAAAGATGACACCAGCGTGCCGGATGCCTCTCACGCCTGGGCTGAGGCCTATCTGCCCGGTCTGGGCTGGCTTGGATTCGACCCGACCAACAACTTGCTGGCCGGCGAGCGTCACATTCGCACGGCGGTCGGGCGCGATTACACCGACGTGCCCCCCAACCGGGGCACGCACCGCGGCGAAAACGTGACCAGCGAGCTTTCGGTGGCGGTGCAGGTGCGCTTGCTGGGTCAGCCGCTCGGGCAGGACCGTTTCACCTCGATCGGCGAGCCGCTGGAGATTCCTCGGCTGCCGGCCTGGTACGCGGCGCAGCAGCAGCAACAACAGCAGTAATGCCGATTCCGGGGGCGGTGATCGAGAATCCGGTGCTGGGCGTGCGCATTCGCTACCTGCAGACCGGGCGCGCCTCCGCGGGTCACATGCTCAAGCTGGAGTGGACGGTGCGGCCGGGCGGCGCGCGCGAAATTTTGGCGCACTTCCATCCGGAGTTCGACGAGCGGTTCGAGATCAAGGCGGGGGAAGGGCAGTATCTGGTCGGCAAAGAGGTTCACCACTGCCAGAAGGGCATGGACCTCACGCTGCCCCGCGGGTTGCCGCACATTCACCCCTGGAACACGAGCGCCACGGAGGACCTGGTATTCGTCCAGATCATCACTCTGGGGAAGCCCGACATTGCCGGCCTGGAGCGCGTGGAGAACCTGTTCGAGGCGCTGGCCGTGATGGCCCAGAAGGGCGTGGTGGGCCGGGACGGGCTGCCCAAACACCCTTTGAAGAAGGCCCTGGTGTTGGAGGCCTTGCAGCCCTACGCCTACCTGGCCGGCCAGCCGGTCGCGTTGCAGCAGGCCGGCGTGGCCGCCATGGCCGGGCTGGCGCGCAAGTTGGGCCACCGGCTGGGTTAGCCCTGCAGGGCCAGGAGGGTCCTTTCCAACAGGGAGGCGCTGCGGGCGTCGCGCTGGTCCTGGGCGTTCTTGAGCGATTTGCGGGCCAGGTCGGCGGCGCGCTCGCCTTTGTTATTTTTGCGGTCGCGGTCGGCGCCGCGTTCGAGGAGCTCGCGGACGACTCCGTACTGGCCCAGGGTTGAGGCGAACATCAGGGCGGTCCAGCCTTCCATCGCGAGGGCGTCGACGTCGCAGCCGTAGGCGATCAGGTGGCGGGTCATGGCCGTGCAGGCGTCCTGCTGCTCCTCGCCTGGCATCAGCTCCCACTTGAGGCAGGCCCAGGCCATCAGGGGCATGTCCTGGGGGCCTTCCATCGGATTGATGCCGGCTTTGAGCAGCGCTTCGACGCAGTCCACGTGACGGTGCTCCAGGGCCACCATGAGCGGGGTGTATTGATTCTTGTGGCGGTGGTGCCGATTGGAGTTGGCCTCGATGAGGCGCATGGCCACCGGGACGTGACCCTTGGAGAGTGCGATGTGCAGCGGGAGTGCGCCGTAAGCCTCGTCGGGGACGTTGGGGTTGGCGCCCGCCTCGAGCAGGGTGCGGGCGGCCGCGTCCCACCCGCTGTGGGCGCAGAGGTGCAGGGGGGTGCCCCCGTGTCCGGGATGCCGCGCTTTGGCAGCCGCTGGCGAGCGGTCCAACAATTCTGTAGACCGGCCAGATCGCGCTTGTCCAGACACTCGAAGACTTTGCGCTCGGGTCGCGGCCCGAAGAGACTGCCCATGCGGGAAGGGTTCGGCCCCCGCGGGCAGGTCCTGCCTGGCTCAGGGCCAAACCGCTTGAAATGCCTCGGTCCTTCTATCGCCTGTGGGCGGCCCAATCGCTGAGCGCCTTCGGCAACCGGATCACGCGCACGGCCATCCCGATCATCGCGATCTCGATGCTGTCGGCCACCCCCGGCCAGGCCGCGCTTCTTTCGGCGCTGGGCTTCGCTCCCGTGGTGGCGGCCGGTCTGTTCGGGGGCGGGCTGGTGGAGCGTGCCCGTAAAGTGCGGTTGATGGTCGTGATGGACCTGCTGCGCTTCGGGCTGGTGCTGTTGATCCCGATCTCGTTTTATTGGGGCTTCAAGTCCTTCTGGCTGCTGGTGCTCATCTCGATGGCTTGCTCGGCGGCCAGCGCGCTGTTTCAGAATGCCGACGCCGCCATTTTGCCCCGGCTGGTGGAGAGCTCGCGTCTGGTGGAGGCCAACTCCCGGCTACAGACCACCGAGTCGCTGGCCGAGCTGGCCGGGCCGGGGGCGGCCGGGTTGCTGGTGCAGTGGCTGACCGCCCCTGTCGCGGTGGTGGCGGATGCGTTCACGTTCCTGTGGTCGGCGCTGTGGCTGTCCGGGATTCGGGTCGAGGAGGCGCCGGGCGAGCCCGAGGATCGGCATCCGCTGGCCACTTTGCGGACCGATGTCGTAGTGGGCTTTCGCGCGGTGATGCGCGAGCCCGCGTTGCGGGTGCTGCTGCTGGCGACGTCGGGGTTCTACGTGTCGGCCGGGTTCTTCTTCGGGCTCTACATGGTGTTTGCGTTGCGCGACCTGGGGCTCAGCCCCGGCTGGGTGGGCGGCATCATCTCGATGGGGGGTCTCTCGGCGCTGGGTGGTGCTCTGTTGGCGCGGACCGTGTCTCGCTGGTTGGGTTTGGGCCCCGCGATCGCCCTGACGTTCGCGCTGGGGATGTTGGGCAGCAGCCTCCTGCTCCCGGCCGCGTTGTGGCCGCGCTACGGCGCGCCGTTGCTGTTCGCCCAGCAGTTGCTGAGCGACGGGGCGTTCATGGCCCACACGATTCTGGCGACGAGCTTGCGCCAGCGGCTGCTGCCGCCCTCGGAGTTCGCGCGCGCCAACGGGCTGTTCCAGGCGATCGGCGGGTTCGGGATGACCTTCACCACGCTCTTGTCGGGGGTGATCGGGGATTCTTTCGGGGTGCGCAACGGGGTGATGATCGGCGCGGGCGCCGCGCTGATCTCGATTCTACCGTTGCTGTCGCCGGCGCTGCTCCGCGTGCGGGACGAGCCCGCCGTGCTGGTGGAGGACGTGCCCGAGACTCTGCACACGAGCCTCTAGTCGCCGGTGGGAACGACTCCCGCGGGCTCGACCATCAGCACGACGGTGCGCTCCAGAGCGCGGGTGCGGTGAACGACGCCGTGGGGGACGGTGTAGCCCTGGTGGGGCTTGAGCGAGATGGTGCCGTGGCCCTCGACGTCCAGCAGCAGCTCTCCCTCGAGCACGAAGAAGAACTCGTCCTCCACGTCGTGCTTGTGCCAGTGGAACTCTCCCAGAAAGACCCCCATCCGCACCACCGAGTGGTTGACGGTGGTCAGGGTCTGGTTGAACCAGGGGACCGTGCACGCGGCCGCTTCCGCGCCGATGTCGATGAGGTTGAGCGAGCCGAACTTGTCGTCGAGCTTGATGTCGTAGTTCATGCCGGGCATTTCGCAGCGCGGTCGGAGCAGTCCTCGACAGACGCCCGTTCCAGCGCGCGGACACGGCGGGCGTCCCCCCGCCTGGACCACCCCGGTGCGTGTCCTCGGCTGGCCCGGACGGTGTCCACCGCGCGTCGCGGACAGGCGGTGTCCCTCTCGTGGCCCGGACTTGTCCACCCCAGCGGGCGGAAACGGCGGCGTCCCCCGCCTGGACCACCCCGGCGCGTGGGCCTGGCGGGTGTCCCTCTCGTGGCCCGGACCTGTCCACCCCAGCAGGCGGACACTGCTGCGTCCCTCGCCTGGACCACCCCGGCGCGTGGGCCTGGCGGGTGTCCCTCTCGTGGCCCGGACTGGTCCACCCCAGCAGGCGGACACTGCGGCGTCCCTCGCCTGGCCCGGTCCGCTCCAGCGCGCGGACACTTCGAGCGGGCGGAATGTTCCCACATTCTTTACAAGCCCCACGAAGTAAGACGCTAGACTGACCGGCGATGAACGTGCTGATACAGGGAGAGAGGGCGGCGCTGGAGCGCGTGCGGGGCGAGCTGCCTCGCTTTACCGACCTGCCCCTGATCGGGGCGGCGGCCTGCGAGGTGCCGACCGACCAGGTCGACGCCTTTGCTCGCAACCACCCCGAGCTGCAGATCGCCCCGGACCCCGAGGTCCACATTCCGCTCAGCCCCGAGGGCATCACGCCGGCGCTGAACGTGGCCGCGCCGTCCATCAAAGCCAACGAGCTGTGGGCTCAGGGCTACAAAGGCAAGAACGTCAACGTCGCGATCGTGGACACGGGCATCACCCGGCACAAGGACTTCAACGGGCGCATCGTCGCGTTCCAGGACTGCCTGAACGGGAAGGCCGAGCCTTATGACGACCACGGCCACGGCACGCACGTCGCGGGCATCGTGGGGGGCGATGGGACCGATTCCAAAGGCAAGCACGTCGGCATCGCTCCCGAGTGCGGGATCGTGGCCATCAAAGCGTTCAATCGCGAGGGGAAGGCGAAGTCGTCGGATGTGATCAAAGCCATCCAGTGGGCGGTCGAGAACCGCGAGAAGCACGGGATCAAAGTGCTCAACCTGAGCGCCGCCGGGGTGGCTCAGATCTCGCATCAATGGGATCCGATGGCGCGCGCCGTGGCGGCCGCGTGGAAGGAAGGCATCATGGTGGTCGTGGCGGCCGGGAACGACGGCCCCGACGCGGAGACCATCGGCACGCCCGCCCACTCGCCGATCGCCCTGACCGTGGGCGCCAGCGACGACCGCGGCACGGTCAAACGCTCCGACGACCGCGTGGCCGAGCTTTCCAGCCGGGGACCCACCCCGGTAGACCACCTGACCAAGCCCGACGTGGTCGCGCCCGGCGTGGACATCACCGCGGCCTACAACGGTAAGAGCGGATATTCCACCAAGAGCGGCACCTCCATGGCCGCCCCCATGGTCAGCGGACTCGCCGCGCTGCTCCTGTGCGCCCACCCCGAGGCCTCTCCCGACAAGCTCAAGACCGCCCTGGTCACCTCGGCCGAAAAGCTCCCCAGGGGCGGTGACGCCAACGAGCAGGGCGCGGGCCTGGTGGACGCCGTCGGCGCGCTGTCCAACGTTGCCACCCCGGCGTGAATGCCGGCGTTACGAACACACGTTTGTTTCCCGGGGAAACGAAAACTCGTTCGTTGGCGGGGAAATCCGCTCGTGGGAGTGCTCGCCTGGGGGACGCAATGGGGCCCACCACGTTCCAGTTCTACCCGACCGCGGGCCGGCTGGTCAGCCCTGCCTTACCACCGCTGCGGTCGCGAACACGCGTTTGTTTCCCGGGGAAACGAAAACTCGTTCGTTGGCGGGGAAATCCGCTCGTGGGAGTGCTCGCCTGGGGGACGCAATGGGGCCCACCACGTTCCGTTCAACCCGACCGCGCAGCCTTGCGCTGTCCAATCACTCCACCGCTGCGGTCGCGAACACACGTTTGTTTCCCGGGGAAACGAAAATTCGTTCGCTGGCCGGGGGCTCTGCTCGCGCAGGCGGATCCATCCCTGGCACTCGCGCGCCCGATCGAAGCATGACTCATGCGCACCGCTGACCTCGCCGTCCTCATCAGCTATTTCCTGATCCTGGCTGCCATCAGCTGGGTGGCGCGGCAGCGTGAGAAGAACGCGCGCAGCTACCTGCTGGGCGACCGGCAACTGCCCTGGTGGGCGGTGCTCCTGTCCATCATCGGCACCGAGATCAGTGCGCTCACCTTCGTGGGAGTGCCCGTGATGGCATACAAAGGCGACTGGACCTACTTGCAACTCGCCCTGGGAGCGATCGGCGGACGCATCCTGGTGGCCCGCTTCTTCGTCCCCGCCTACTACCGAGCCAACGTGGTCTCCATCTACGAGTTCCTCGCCCAGCGCTACGGACCCCTCACCCGCAACGTGGCCGTCACGGTCTTCCTGGTCACGCGCGTGCTGATGAGCGGCGTGCGCCTCTTCGCCGGAGCGCTCATCCTGCAAGCCGCCCTCGCTCTCACCCCGCCCCAGGCCGTGCTCCTGGTCGCCCTGCTGGGCCTGCTCTACACGATCAAAGGCGGCATCAAGGCGGTCATCTGGACCGAGTCCCTCCAGGTCATGGTCATGATCGTCGGAGCCGCCGCGGCCGTCCTCTACCTCCTCAAAGGCCTCCCCCCGGACTGGATGCAGGCCCTGCCCCCCGACAAGCTCAAAGCGATTGACCCCCGGCTCGACCCCACGGTCGAATTCACCCTCTGGGCCGGCCTGATCGGCACGACCATCACCAACACCGCTATCTTCGGCACGGACTACGACATGGTCCAGCGCATGCTCACCGCCCCGGACAGCCGCAAGTCGAGGCTGGCGGTCATCGGGTCGGGGATCGCGGACATCCCCATCGCGGCCACGTTCCTGCTCATCGGAACGCTGCTCTATGCCCACTACCACTTCTTTCCCGACCCCACGCTCGGAGAGGTCAAAAGCGTCTTCCCCCACTTCATCCTGACCCAGATGCCGCCGGGACTCGCTGGATTGCTGATCGCGGCCGTCCTCAGCGTCGTCCTCAGCAGCTACCAATCGGCCCTGACGGCGCTGGCCGGCTCGTTCGTGGTGGACCTCTACCGTCCGTATCTCAGTCCCGACCGATCGGAAGCCCACTACCTGAAAGCCACCAAAGCGGCCACGTCGGTCTTTGCGCTGCTCCTGGCCCTGACCGCCCTGGCGAGCCAGAACGTCGAGCGCCTTCTGCCGCTCGGGCTGGAGATCGGGACCTACTTCTATGGAGCCCTGCTGGCCATTTTCGCCTTTGCTCTGGCCAGACGACGTCTCCCGAACGACAAAGTGGCGGTCTGGGCGATTCCGATCTCGATCGCGGTGGTCGCCACTCTCAAGCTCACGACCCGGCTCGCGTTCCCCTGGTTCGTGAGCCTGGGAGCCCTTACAGGGCTGGTTTTTCTCCAGCTCGCAGGGCCTCGCGCAGAGCCTTCAGAGCCAGCTGCACGTGGGGAAAGCGACCGACCGGATCGCGGCACAGCATTCGGAGGATAGGTCCGTCCAGGCAGGTTCCCAGCGGGGGAGGGGGCTCCGGCGGTGGACTGCCGCTCAACAGCTCGTAGCAGATCACGCCCAGGGCATACTGATCGCCCGACTGCTCGTGCAGCCCCTCTGGAGCGGAATAGATCTTGTCCTCGCGCTGCGGCACCCCGAAGTCGGTGACGATGACCTTCTCGCTGCGCGTCAGCATGACGTTGGCCGGCTTGAGAGAGCGGTGGACCAGCCCCTGCTTGTGGGCGTAGGCGACCGCCTCGAACACCGGCCCCATCACCTCCAGCAGGCGCTCGGGCGTAACGGGAAGCTGGAGCTTCTCCCGCAGGGTGCCGCCATCGACATACTCCTGCACGACGTAGACCTGCCCCGCCTGGGTGCCGTGCTCGAGCAAGCGCGCGATGTTCGGGTGGACGAGCTTCTTGGAGCTCTCCACGTCTTGCTCGGATAGCTCCCCCGGGAGCACCTTGATGGCCACTTGCTCGACCACCTCGAGACTGCCCGCGGGGAGACCGCGAAAGACCTTGGCATTCGCTTTGTTGCCTAACTCCTCGACCAGGCGCCAGTCGCCTACCTTCTCGAGAAGCATGGGGTCGTGCGGACGCCCCGCGACGAGCTCGTCCGGGACACGCTTGCGCTTGCGCCGCAAGAGCTGCCATACGACGCCCATCCCCAGCAAGATCGCTACCAGGACCGGCAGCGCCCACTCTCGCATAGGGCCCTGTTCGACGGTTGCAGGGCCCGCTCCCGGTCCGGGCCGAAACGACGACGATGGGCCCTCGCCGGCTTCTGCTCAGGGAGCACTGCCCCCAAGCGCCTTTCGAACCTCCGCACTGAGGAGCTTGCCGTCCACGGGACGGCCCTTGAAACGCGCCGTCAGGAGTTGCATCACCTTCCCCATGCCCTTCGGGTCGGTCGCCCCGCTTTCGCCGATGGCCCAGACGATCGCATCGGCGATCTCGGTCTCGGACGGGGCCGCCGGCAGGTAGCCCTCGATCAGCGCCAGCTCTTTCTCCTCGACGGCGGCCAGCTCGGGTCGGCCGCCCCTGGTGAACTGGTCGATGGACTCTTTCCGCTGCTTGACCAGCTTCATCAGCACCGCCACCGTCTCGGCGTCCTCCAGGGGGTGGCCCACCTGGATCTCCTCGTTTTTCAGGGCCGACTTTACCATGCGCAAAGTGTTGAGTAGAAAGGCGTCGCGCTCTTTCATCGCCTTCGTCAGGTCGGATTGGATCGTGTCGAATAGACTCATGGTGGAGAGGGCTTCGGCCCCTCGGGCGGAACGCCCTGGGAATGCGCCTTTTCCGTTGCTCCACCTGCGAGCAGATGCTTTTCTTCGACAACTTCCAGTGCGTGCGCTGCGGCCACCGCGTGGCCTATCTCCCCGACGTGCTCGACTTCGACGCCTGCATTCCCACCCCGGAGGGCCTGTTCGAGAGCCCCCGCCATCCCGGCAAGCTGTATCGGCCTTGTTTCAATGCCGAGGTGTGCAACTGGATGCTGCCCGCCGATGTGGACGGCTCGCTCTGCCGCTCGTGCCGACTCACACGCACCATTCCGGACCAGCCCGAGAACCAGGTTCGCTGGGCCCGGCTCGAGGCCGCCAAGCGTCGCCTGGTTTACAGCCTGCTGGAGCTGGGGCTGCCGATCGTCGACCGCCTGGTGGACGAGAACGACGGGCTTGCTTTCGACTTCCTCGTCAGCCAGCTCGACCAGCCGGTGTTGACGGGCCACGCCAGCGGGGTGATCACCATCAACGCCGCCGAGGCCGACGACGAGGCGCGCGAGCTGGCCCGCGTGAGCCTGAACGAGCCTTACCGCACCCTGTTGGGCCACTTCCGCCACGAGAGCGGGCACTACTATTTCGACCAGCTGTTGGCCAGAGGCCCCGACCTGCCGGAGTTCCGGCGCCTCTTCGGCGACGAGCGGGCCGACTACGGCGAGGCGCTCAAGCAGCACCACGAGAACGGCCCCCCCGCCGACTGGTTGGAGCGCGGCTTCATCAGCGCTTACGCCAGCTCGCATCCCTGGGAGGACTGGGCCGAGACCTGGGCCCACTACCTGCACCTGGTGGACACGCTGGAAACCGCCCAGTCCTTCGGGCTGAAGGTGGAGCGCCTGGCGGCTCAGGCCGAGGAGCAGACCGGTTTCCACAAACTGCTGGAGGACTGGGTGCCGCTCACGCTGGCGCTGAACAGCCTGAATCGCAGCATGGGCCTGCAGGACCTGTATCCCTTCGTTTTGTCCCAGGCCGCCATCGACAAGCTGTGCTTCGTGCACGAGCTGGTGAGGAAGTCGTGACGCTGGAGGACTTCGTCGCGCGGGGGTTCGAGCGCGGCGAGCTGCCGCCCCAATACTCCGGACTGGTGCTGCGGCGCGGGCCCGTGGCGGAGGAGCTGGAAAACGTCCTGGTGCTGGTCAACCGGTTCGAGCGCGGCCTCATCACCGGTTGGATCCGGGTGACGGAAAACAGCGTGCACCTCGCCCAGGAGGATGGGGACGTCCACATCGCCGCCTGGCACCTGGACGGCCAGGCCGGCTGGCGCGAGTGCTCGCCTTACTCGGATGGGCACGAGGTCAGGTTGCAAAAGACCCCCGAAGAGCTGGTGGACGAATGGCTGCAGCGCTGGGGCGGCCCGCGGCTGCTGGTGGACGAGCTGCCGGAGTTCACCCGAGTGGATGCGAGCTGGTTGCCGCCGCTCTCTCCGCGGCACCGGGCGGAGTTCTTTGCCAGCGGGCGGTTGGAATCGCTCGAGCTCTATTGGGACCGCGCCCTGGTGCGGTCGTTGCGCCTCGAGGACAACACGCTGGTGGGGGAGACCGAGCTGGAGGGTCGCCGCGAGTTTCAGGCTCGCGAGGAGTACGAAGCCTGGGTGCGCGGGCAGATCGAGCGCATCGCTCGGCTGGACCTGCCGTGGTATCGGGGCCACCTCCCGGTGGAGCTGACTCCCGACGGCTTCCAGGCAACCTTCTTCGAGGACGGCCAGCTCCACACGCTCGCCTACCACGTGAACGGTGTCCCCAGCGGGACGCGGCTGGAGCTCTCGCCCGGAAGTGACCGGGCGGTGGTCTACAACCCAAAGAAAGTGCAGGCGGGGGGACTCAAGTTCGCCTCCTGGTTCGCCCAGACCGTGCGCGAGATGCAGGCCGAGCACGCCCCAAAGCCTGAAGCCGAGGCCAAACCGGGCTGGATGGCGAAATTGAAGAAGCTGAAGTTCTGACGATGCTGAAGAATTTGATCGCTTTGGTCGTGTTGATTGCCGTGGTCGCCCTCGCCTCGCGGGGCGAGGACGACCAGTATCGTGTGGATGGTTACGAATTGGGCATGCCGCAGGCTCAGGTCAAAGAGATTCACGGTTTCCAAGGACCCGAGTTTAAGAACGGCACCTTGAGCTCAGTCAGCGGAGTTACGCTGACGCGTGGCCAGCGTGTGCTGCTCGAGCCCGAAATGCTCGAGCCGACAGCCCTGCAGAATCTTGCCTCCAACGATTGGAAGCAACAAAGGCAGTCGGGATTGATAGGTTGCTGGACAGGCAGAAAGACAATCTACGAGTTGGTCCACCCTACAGGTCTTCGTCTCCGGGTCGTGTTCATCGGCCCCGAATTTCGGCCAGAAGTGCCTGGTCAGCTTTTGTCGGTCACTCTCAAACCTTAATCTTTCCTACCCGCCCCGACCTGACCGGCCAGCGTCCGGTCCAGCGCGAGATCCAGGGCGTCAGCGGCGCCGCCAGGCACACGCCGATCAGCGCGCAGATCAAAGCCGCCAGCGCCAGCGTCAAATCCGCCCGCGGCACGCTCACCGGTCGCGGGAAGCCATACAGTGCCCCGAACAACAACGCTTCGCTCACCATGAACGCCACCGTCCCGGCGGCCACCTCGAGTCCGCCGGTCGAAGGCCGGCCCGGCTGCGGCGAGGCCCCCCGTAACCCGGCGGCGATCAGCACCAGCAAGAAGCCCAGCAGCCCGCAAAAGAGCCCCATCACGCGCGCCTGCTCCCACGAGGCCACCGACGAGGGCGAGTAGGGGCCGACCAGCAGGAGATACGTCAGGTTCCAGGTCAGCGTCACCACCGCGCCCCACTGCAAGCCCTGGGCTACCGTGCGCCAACCGCGCCGGCGGTCGTAGCGCGCCAGGGCCACCGCGCACGCGACCACCAGCAGCAGCCAGAACGCCAGGCGGAACCAGCGCGCCTGCAGCTCGCTGCGTTGCGCCGCGCTCACCAGCTCCGCGACCGGGTCCTTCGAGAGCGGGTTGCGCAGGCTCCAGGCCGCCAGCGAAGCATCGGCCAGGGTACGCTGTTGCGTGGTGATCAGCTCGGTCACCAGGGGCACCGCCAGGGGGCGCCCCAGGCTGTGCAGAGGGGGCGGCACGCCCAGCAGGGTGGCCAGCGTCGAGGCCACGTCCAGCATCTTGCCGTGCAGACCCTTCCCGGGCTCCACGCCCGCACCGACCATCAGGAACGGCACCTGCGTCACCTCGGCCTCGCGGCCGCCGAACCCGCCGCGCGCGGTCTCCCCGCGAGGCGACACCACCACCAACGCGGTGGTTGACAGGTCGACCGCCTGACTCACCGCCAGAATCTGCGAATCCACCGAATGAGGGTCGTCCGAGGCCAGCTCCAGGATGACCAGCGGGAAACCGTCCTTCACCCAGTGCAGCGCGCGCTCCGTGCGGTCCGCGTCGGGGGCCGTCACGGGAAACGCGGCCGAGCGCGAGAGCTGGCCCGGAAACAGCCGATCCCATACGAACGAGCCCACCACCGCCGTCGGCACGCGATTGAACAGGGAATCCGCCGTCACCGTCTCGGCGTGCAGATCGGTCAGCACGCCCGTGAGCCAGGGGGGCGCGCCCGTCACCAGGGCGGCCTCGTTGGGCCAGCTGAAGCTCGGTAGCACGGTCTGCAGCGTGCCGCTCGCCCCCCGCGCGGAAAGCTCCGTCCAGCCCGGCATGGTCGCAAGATCGCTCACCGTCAGTCCGGGCGCCACGATCAGCACCACCTGGCGGGCATACTGCTCGGTGCGCAGGCCGGGGGGAGATTGCAGCACGACCGCGCGCGACGGGAAGTGGACCAGGCCCAGCGCCAGCTGCTGCGCCCATAACAGGGCCAGCCAGCCGATCGCAACCAGCACCCCCACGGGAATCCAGGGGTAGCGAAAGGTGCGGCTCACCCCGCGCTGGTGGCGGTCACCTTGGCCAGCCGCTGGTCCGAGCTGCGCAGGCGGGCGGTCAGCACCTTGAAGATTTCGAAGGCGATCTCGGGCATCTGGAGCACCAGCTCCTTCAGGCGATCGCCCTTCAGGGCCAGCACGCGTGCGTCTTTCGAGACCAGCACGCTGGCGCTGCGAGGCTCGTCATCCAAAATCGCCATCTCGCCGAAATAGCTGACCCCGTTCAGAGTGGCCAGCTTGACCTCGCCCGGCTCGCCGTGATTCTTGACCACGGAAACCTCGCCCTCGACCAGCAGGTAGAGCTCGCCACCCACGTCGCCCTCCTGGAAGATCATCTCGCCCGCCAGGTACTGCTCCTCGGTCACGAGCTGGTTGATCGCCTCCAGCTGCTCCAGCGTCATGTGGGCGAAAAGCGGGACTTTGCGGAGTACAAGCAGGCGTTCCATCTTCTCTTCTCGCGCGGAAGGTTCTCCCGCGCGACTCGGTGTGCCTGCCGCCAGACGCAGCCACTGGTTGTCCGAGGTGCGCGCCTCGCTGAGCACCTCGTCGGGAGTCTTGTAGGCCGATACCTGGGCCGTCACGACGGGCAGCTTGTCCTCCAGCGCCCCGTCCTCGAGCAACAGCACCAGCAGGTTGGAGGCTTCGCGGTCGCCCAGGTTGGAGAGCACCTCGAGCGCGTCCGAGCGCGTGCGGGCCGAGGCGAAGCGCAGGACCTTCTCCACGCTGCGGATGACCTTGGCGCTCTCGAGATTCTCCAGCATCCGGAACGCCAGCCGGCGGTTCTTGGCGGCCGCGTCCTCGTAAGCGGCTCGCATGAAGCGCGTGGCGGTCTCTTCCTCGTCCGGCAGCACGTGTAAGGCGATGACGTTGCGCCAGGCGGCCTCGACCCGTCCCCGGAACTCGCGCGCCAGCACCTCGCGCCCGCGCGGGGTCGGATTGCTCGAGAGCGCGATGGCGGCCGCCTCCACCGTGGCAGGGTGCTGCGCGTGCAAGTAGGGCTCCACCACCGTGGTCACATCGGCCTTCACGGTGCCCAGAGTCTCAGCGGCCAGGCGCCGCACGTCGTGAGCCGGATCGCCCAGGGCGCTGGCCACGAGCACCAGCGAGTCATTCGACTCTTGCACGCCCAGGCAACGCACCGCCCCCAGCCGCACCTTCAGGTCGGAGTGGTGCTGCAGCTTGCTCAAGCGCTCCAGGTCGAGCTCCAGCGGGAGCTGCAGGCGGGCCAGCGCCTCCAGCGCGGCGGCGCAGACCTCCGAGTCGGACGAGGCCAGCTTCTCCATCGCCAGCGCGGCCAGGTCTCCGGGCAAGAACTCCAGGCCGGCCGAGGCGCGTGCAGCTTGCTCGCTCTGCACCAGCTCGACCAGCTTGCTGCGCCCCTCGGGACCCAGCAGGTGCGCGGCCCGGGCCGCCAGCTGCGGGTCGGTGCTGCTCAGCAGGCCACGCAATTTGTCCCGCACTTCCTCGCGCCGCACCATCGGCGGGGTGAAGGTGCGCAGGGCGGCCTGGCCCACGCTGTGATCGGCGTCGTCCATCCCCCGGAGCAAGTCGGGGATGGCCTGCGTGCCCAGGGACTCGCCCAGAGCCTCGACGCAGGCCGCCCGCAGCCGCGGGTCGTGGTGCCCCAGGGAGGCGCGCAACGGCTCCACCACGCCCCGGGCCGCCAGCACGGGGGCCATCTGCAGCAGCGCCAGCGAGGGATGGTCGTAGTCTTCCTTGAGCAGCGCGTTCCACAGCTCGGCCAGGCGCTCGGCGCCGATGTCGGTGCCAACCTCGGCCAGATCCAGGCGTCCGGCGCGCAGCTCGGTGACGAGCGTGCGCAAGTACTCGCTGCGCACCTGGAGATTGGCCACCAGGTAGAGGCCCGCCAGCGCGCCGCCTGCCAGGCACAGCGAGAGGGGCCCCAGGTGGTCGTGCAGGACCAGCAGCGCGATGCCGGCCACCGTCATGCCCGAGTAGACCACGATACCCTCGAGGAAGGCGCGGATGCGACCCCGGAAGCGCGCCGGAAGGGCGTTGTAGACCAGTGAGCGCACCGGCGCGGCCAGCGCGTTCTCGCCGGATTCGCGGTTGAAACGGGCCACGACCGCGGGAATGAGCTGCCCCCAGCGCAGGTACAGGAAGATGAAGGTCAACAGCGTCAGGAAGGGGTGCACCAGGTTGGCGCGGGCCACTCCCACCCGCCGGATGAGAAAGGGCGTGAGAACGACCTCCACCACGATCTCCAGCGTGTTGCTGACGGCCAGGTAGATGCCCAGGAAGCGCGCCAGGGCGTCGGCCTCGGGAAAGCGCTGCACCAGGATGTCGCTGTAGAGATACTGGCTGACGAACACGGCCAGCACCATGGCCAGGGCGCTCAGCACGGTCCAGCGGCCCAGCGCGGATTGGCGCAGGTAGCGCACGGCGGCCTTGATCCCGTCGAGCGAGGTCTCGTCCGCCTCCTCGAGCTCCAGCGGCCCCCAGCGGCGCAGCCGGCGGCGGTAGAGCCGCAAGAGAGCGGCCGTGAGCAGGCAGAAGACGGCCCAGAAGAAGAGCAGGTACTGCGGGGGAAGGAAGCTGGCGCTGAAGATGACCAGCATGCCCCCCGCCAGTCCGCCCAGGCTGCTGCCCACCACGAAAACGGGGAAGAGTCGCTTGGCGGCCAGCGTGTCGAAGAAGTCGCCGGTGAACGTCCAGTAGTGGTTCGTGAACACCGCCAGGCTGAGGTAGTAGAAGCAGTAGGTGGCGGGCAGAACCCAGGCGATCCCCTTGATGATGCCCACGGTCAGCAGGCAGAGCGCCACCGCCGCGCCCATCAGCAGGCGGATGAAATACACGTCGTTGCGGGCGCGGTCGACTCCCACCGCATACAGGAAGTTGCCCATCACGGTGAGGGCCGAGGCGGCGATGAACGTCACCGGCAGCGCCGCGGCGCCCAGTTTGGCCAGCAACAAAGACTCGGAGCCCGCCAGGCCGACCGTCTGGCCCAGCGACAACAATCCGCTCAGAGTCAGGAAAAAGACAAAGCGGGCCCGCTCTTTCTTCCGCACCGAGGAGAAGATGGCCCAGAACACGCTGCTAAAAAGCCCCCGGCAGGTACTCCAGGGTGAAGTCCTCCTCGCAACGCCCGCACACGGCGATCACGTCGAAGCGGCAGGCCTGGTCGTGGAGCTTTTTGGAGGACAGATACCACTGGGCGGCAAGCCGAATCTTTTGCTGTTTTTGAAAGGAGACAGCCTCGCTGGGAACCGAGCGGTTGGAAACGCGCGTCTTCACTTCGACGAATAGCAGCGCGTCCCGTTCGCGTGCGATCAGGTCGATCTCGGCGGGCGGGCAGCGGTAGTTCCGCTCTAGAATGACCGCGCCGCGAGCCTCCAAAAAGGTTGCGGCGGCCCGCTCACCGGCCCGGGCGAGCTCCGGACGGGTCATGAAGGACAGGAACCGATCGGCGCTGAGAGAAAGGTTGTCTCATCGTGAGCGCTGGCGGGATCAAGAAGACTCTTCACCGGGCTTGTTTTTTCGGGTGGCTCTTGATCCCCTGCTGGGGTCTCACCGGCTGCTTCGGCACCGCCACGCCCCCTCCGCCCGTCGCGACGCGCTCCGCAACGCCCAACCCGGCTGCCACCCAGGGTATCCCCAAACCCAGCGCCCAGGTGCCCCCCAGCCGTTCCAAGCTGCGCCAGTTCTACGTCACCGAAAAGTATTCACCGGAAGAGCGGGCCGCTGTGGACGACATGGTGGACCAGCTCCTCACCAACTACTCCGAGGAGGAGAAGCGCCAGGCGGCGGCCGAGATCCTGTCCTTCCACCACGTGGTGTATCACACCACCGAGTACCACGATCTGAACCGCAACCACTCGCTGATCCGCCGCTACGAGGGCCAGCTCAAGAAGCTGTGCGACTTCCACCAGGTGCCCTACCTGGCGGTGCTGGGCATCACCTCGTGGGAGAACTCGGGCAGCATGGCCAAGATCAGTTGGGCCGACGCGGCCGGGCTGGGGCAGATGACCTGGGGCGCGGTCGATACGGCCCACGCTTACAGCCAGAAGCAGGCGGACGAGTATTACACCCAGGCCAAGTTCTTCAAGCAGGTCGCTGCCAGCAACAAGGACCCCGAGGCGAAGAAGAAGGCCAACCAGTTCATGGCGCTGGCCGAGCGTTACGACCTCGTGAAACGCCACCGCCAGCTGGCCCACCAGGCCGGGGTGGAGGACGAGCGGCTCGTGCCCGAGGCCAACCTCGAAGACGCGGTGCTGTTCTTCAAGTTCTTGCTCGACCGCTACGGCGGGCGGGTGGATCTGGCCATCTCGGCCTATCACAACGGGTTACAGAACGACGACGACATCCTGTTCGACTATCTGGCCCGGCGCGATCCCAACCTGTCGCGCCCCAGCGGCGACAACCGCGTCAATTTCCTGGCCGCCCTGGGCGACAACAACGTCAACTACCTGTCGCTCTGGAACGACCTGCGCTGCCGCCAGATGCTCAACGGCCTGCGCACCATGGACGGCGAGATCACCAACAACTCCAACCGTTCCCAGGCGCTGGTGGACGAGAGCGATATCTACGTGTGGAAAGTGCTGGGCTCGCTGGCGGCTTTCCTGGCCGGGCCCGAGTATACCCGCAGCACGGTGGCGCATTACGACGCCAACCGCGACTTCGTGGAGGTGGCCGGCATCAATACCCATCTGACAGTGGAAGACTTCCGCGAGGGCGTGCGCAAGTCGGAGCTGGTGCGCGTGACGGCTCCGGTGGCCGACCAGGGCATCGGGGGCGCGGCCAAGCGGGGTAGCGATCCCCGCCTGTTCTCGTTCTACATCACCCCCGAGCTGGACGGCTATCTCTGGAGCCTGACGCTGCGCATGCGCGAGGCCACGGGCAAGCAAGACTTCCGCCTGCCGGTGAGTCGCCTCTCGCTGGCCCACCTGACGGCCACGGGCAAGCAGAGCTTCGACTGGCGCGACGAGATTCACCTCAAGGGCGTGGCGGCCGAGTTCCAGGTAACCGGGTTGGATGAGTCCACGCGCGCGGCGCTCCGCCAGTGCCTCGAGTCGGACTACCTGATGGACCGGGTCTACAAAGTCGAGCTGGAGGGGGGGCGCATCCGCATCTGCCTCAACCCGCGCTGGGGTGAGGACTTCCTGGCCGTGCGCGAGCGCAACCTGACGGCCCAGAAGCCTTCTCAGACCAAGGGGAACTAGCTGAGAGTCCTCGGGTGTGGTCTGGTTCTGGTGGCGCTCCTGCTGGGCGGGAGGCCCGTGCACGCCAAGCCCGGCGAGTTGGGCGGCTATGTGAAAGAGCTCGTGCGCCAGCTCGAGAACCGCGGCGTTCCCGCCTCGCGCAAGGAGAAGTCTTGCTGGTTGGAGGCTTACGGCATCGTGGTGCAGCTGGGGCTCAAGCCGCTGGTGCTGGAGGAGGGACTGGCGGCGCTGGACCCGGAGTCCTCGCTGGCGCCGCTCCAGGGCAACCTCCAGGGAGAGCTGGCGGAGCTCTCACCGGGTCGCGCGGTGGACCTGTTCGTCAAGTCCGAGGGCGACGTCAACAATTTCCGGCTGCGGCTCATGAAGCAGCAGTGGTCGCGCAAGCCCGACTGGAAGCGCATCCAGAGCGAGAAGACGGCGGTTCACCTGCATGACGAGCTCAGCAAGCTGAGCCGCAAGAACGTGCACTCCGACTTCACCCAGCGCTACCGGAAGGCCGGGTGGACGGTGGATGTCAGCGCCTCCTACTATCCCTTCTCGCGCCGCGTGACGGTGTTCGTGCTGGCTTCCTCGGACGGAGGGACGAGCCACTACGCCTCGACGGCGGTGCTGAACCTGGTCGGCGTGGTGGAGGAGAACGAGCGCAAGCCGGGAGGCTCGGCGGGAGCCGTGCGCCTGGACGAGGTGACGTTCGACGCCACCTGCGCCGAGACGAACCTGAGCGGCCGCTGGACGGAGCGCGTCGAGTCCAAGAGCGGCCAGGAGGTCGCGCTGTCGAACGTGCTCAACCTGCGCATCAGCGGCTCGCAGGTCACGGGCCGCTGGATTCAGAGCGGCAGCTCGCAGGACAAATCCAACCTGGGCCGCGTCACCTACCAGCTGCGCGGCTCGTTCAAGCAGGGCGCCGTGGAGGGCAGCTTCACCGCCCAGGCCGAGAAGGGCGCGCTGGAATGGCTGAAGGCCCCCTCGCTGACCGTGTCGGGCACGTTCAAAGGTCAGCTCCAGGGGAAGCTGGCCACCGGACTGGTCACTCTGCCGTCGGGCCAGATGTTTCGCTGGGAGGCGCGGCTGGAGTAGAGAGGCGGCGCTCGTAGGCCTTCAGGAAGGGCCACCAGATGGCGCCGCTGATGGCCAGATTGAGGCAGACCAGCACCACGGCGCGCAGGTCCTGGCAACTGAGGGCGGCGCCCAGGAAGCAGGGCAGGACCCAGGGCGCTTCCAGGAAGGGCTTCGTCACCAGGCCCAGGCTGATGGCGAGGAAGGCCACCGTGCCGCAGGCCAGGGGCGCCAGCACGAACGGAATGGCCAGGATCGGGTTGGCCACCACCGGGATGCCGAACAAGAACGGCTCGTTGACGTTGAACAGCGCCGGCACGATCGAGATCTTGCCGATGTTGCGCAGGTGCGGGTGCTTCATGGTGAACAGCAGCATGGTCGGCGCCAGCGTGACGCCCGCGCCGCCGATCCAGATGAACCACTGCCAGAACGGATAGGCGGTGACGTACTCCATCGGCTGACCGGCGGAGTGCAACTCGGCGTTGTGGACCAGGAACTGCTGCCAGATCGGCAACATCACCGCGTTGATGACCGAGATGCCGTGCACGCCCGCCACCCCAAACAGGTGCAGCAGCAGGTTGACCGCCAGCACGCACGGCAGCGTGTCGCCCAGGGTGGCCAGGAAGCTCGAGGCGCGCACGATGGAGCCCTGCAGGTCGAAGCCCAGCCCGTGCACGATGAGGTAGACCAGCAGCACGACCAGCAGCATCGGGAGAAAGCTCGCGAAGGCGTCGTTGACCGACTGGGGCATGGCGCCGGGCTGGGGAGCCTCTTCTTGGCGCGGCTTCACGAACTTGCGCGAGACCTCGACCATCAGGATGGCCAGGAAGATGCCCAGGAAGATCCCCTCGGCGCCCAGCGATTTTTGCGGGATGACCCACAGCGTCGCATCCGGCTTGGCGGCGTCGTAGAGCGGATGACCGACCGGCATCGGCGCTTTGAGCGGAGTGCCGGCTACGAGCAGCGCGGCGACGGCTCCCACGGCCTGTGGCAGCGGAGGAAGATTGTATTGCTTGGCCAGGCAGAACGCCACCGTGAAGGCGATGTAGAGCCCCAGCAGCCCCATCGTGAAGCGATAGGGGATGAGCAGGCCCGGCACGTGTCCGGTGTACCAGTCGACGAATCCGGAGGCCTTGAGGTTGGGCAGCCAGCCCACCTCGCCAGAGAAATACTTGTTCAGCACGTCCCCCTGCGAGGCCAGCAAGAGGAAGCAGCTCCCCACCAGGATGATGGGCACGCTGCCGATCATCCCGTCGCGCAACGCGACGACATGGTGCTCTTTGGACGCCTTTTCGAGGAACGCTAGAAGTTTTTTCACCCGGGGATTCTGGCCGAAATGGAGCCGGTTGTAAAGGCCTTCAGGTTCCTTTCACGGCGGACCGCTATGCTGCAAACCTATCGAGCGTGACAAACAGAGAGGGTGCGCGGTTCCGATAAGGCTACTCGTGTCATGAGGACCTCTCTGTGCAACTCCGACGCCTGGCCCTGGCGGCCCTGGCCCTGACCGCCGGCTCACTCACCCTCGCGCGCGCCACCGAATCGGGCGCCACGACCCCTCCGGTCGTCACGCCGTGCACGGCCGACGCGGACGACCCCTGGGCCGACAAAGCGAACTACCTGGAGGTTCACGCCGACCGACGTTGGGCCGACGATTCTCCCATTTACGACGCCACCCAGATCACGCGGGCGCTCGAGCAGGGCCATCCCGAGCGCGTGGACCGTTTTCGCGAGAGCCTGCCGGCTGCACAAAAGCCGCTCTATGACGAGCAGCTCGCCGAGTTGGAGAGCGACCCCCGCATCTGTCTGCATTATCATCCGGGAGCGACGCCTCAACAAGGCTACGCCGAACTGGCGATGCGTGGCTTTCTGGCTGCCTCGTGGGGACTCGAGGAGATGCGTGACGCGGCCCTGGACCGCGCGGTGCGCGAGCACGGCGGGCACCTGGACATCACCTTCACTCCGGCTCCCGACCTCGATTTCAACCCTGACAACCCCTACGTCACTCTGGGCCTCACCAACCAGGACGGCGACATGCTCTTGAGCCAGCCCGCCCTGATCAGCTCGATGGCCCGCGGGGCCAACGTGGCCACCCACGAGTTCACGCATACGATGCAGGCTGACGGCTCGGCGTTCTGCACGCTGCCCGTGGGCACCGACCAGGAGTTCCAGGACCGCTTCAAAGCCGCCTTTTTGCGGGACTACCAACCCAAGAAACCGGACGACGAGGTGCACTACCTCACGACGGTGGGCGAGGATTTCCGCTATTTTCCCCACGAGCTTCGCGAGAAGAGCCCCGAGCTCTACGGCATGATGGTGGAATACGCCGGCTACGATCCGCTGGCCGGCAACTGGCTCCTGGCAGAAAATCCTACCGGAGGTATCCGTCGCTCATGAAGATCCGTCCCTCGCAACTGACCGATCCCAAAGCCGTGAGGGCGCACGAGCAGGCGCGCGCCATCATCGACACGATCGACAAGATGGTCGACGCCTGCCGGCAGGCGGACGGCTCTTCGAGCGATCGCAACCCCAGGCCCGGGGAAGTGGCGATCAGCAACCTGCTGGTGGACCGTCGGGCCACCTTCAGCGACATACCCATCGACGTGGCCTCGTCCGAGACCTCGATCGAGCAGGGCGTGTTGCTGGCCGACAGCTCCTTCCGGGCGCAGGTCTCGCTGCCCGGCATGTGGGGGATTCTCCCGATCGGCCTGGAGGCCGAGGTTTCGCGGCGGGAGACGAGAGACAAGGTGATCTACGACCAGAAATACGAGTCCGGCGTTTCGGGGGCCAAGCGCTTCAAGATTACGGTGGACAAGCAAACCGGTGACATCGACTTCCGCCAATACTTCGATCGCTTCGGGATCATCCGCAAACCGGTAACATAGTTTACCGAATGTTCATCCTTTGCCGGCGCTCCGCGCTTGATTCGGCCTTAGGATAGTCATAACACATCCAAGGAGGTCACCGGGCATGGAAGTCGAGCGAGTCTCCCAGGTCAGCTCGAGCGGGTCTTCGAGCAGCAACAGCGCCCCGTCGGCGGGCAGCATCGGCGGCGCCGCCGCGCGCGCCATGGGCGGTGGTTGAGGCCCCTCCCCGAGCTCGTCGGGCACGAGCTGCTGCGGTTCGAGTTGCGATACGTCTTCGGTGAGCAGCTCCTCACCGAAGTCCGACGAGGACCAGGTGGACCGGGAATCCGGCAACCGCATCCTCTCCATCCTCGAGAAGTTCAGCGCCTACCTCCGGGGAGGCTAAAGAAGCCGCACCTTCGGGTGCGGTTTTCTTGTCTCCAGAATATACCTTGACAGGTATATACTTGATAGAGTATATTCGGACCGTGACCTCTGTGTTCGAAATCATCGCCGAGCCGAATCGCCGCGCGATCCTCAGCCTGCTGGCCCGATCCCAGCATTCGGTGGGGGACCTCGAGCGGAAGCTGCGCCTGACGCAGCCGGCCGTCTCCAAGCACCTGCGGGTGCTGCGCGAGGCGGGTATCGTGGAGGCTCGGGTGGATGCTCAGCGCCGTCTCTACCGCTTACGTCCGGAGCCCCTCCAGGAGATTGAGGCCTGGTTGGCTCCGATTCGCGAGTTCTGGTCGTCGCATCTCGATGCTCTCGAACGCCATCTCGACCTGATGGAGTAACCGATGAACAAGAGTGGCTATCTTCCCGGACCGGCATATGGGGCCCGGATCAAGCAGTTTCCCGAGTGGACCCTGATCCTGGAGCGCGAGCTCAAGCACGCACCCGAGAAGGTCTGGCGCGCCATCACCGACCCGGAGCACCTGCGCCAGTGGGCGCCTTACGACGTCGATTCCCCTCTCACCGAGGGCGCCCGGGTGAAGCTCACGGTCGTCGGCGCGCCGACGCCCCAGGTTTCGGAGACCACCATCACTCGGGCCGAGGCTCCCAGGGTGCTCGAGTATTGCTGGGGCGAGCACGCCATGCGCTGGGAGCTCGAGCCCCACGCCGGTGGCACGCGCCTGACGCTGTGGCACAACATCGACGGAAACTATGTGGCCATGGGCGCCGCTGGCTGGCACATCTGCTTCGACGTGCTGGCGCACCTGCTCGACGGCGACCCGCTGGGCCGCATCGTGGGCGGCGCGGCGATGCAATACGATTTCAAGCGCCTGATGGGCGAGTACGCGGCGCTGTCTTAGGACCTGACGCTCTACCAGCTCGTGCCGGTCGAGCCGCTGCCGCCGCCCGAGCCGCCGCTCGACCCGCCGCCGCCCCAGCTGCCGCCCGAAGACCCTGAGTTCTGGCGCTCGCGCGCTTCCCGGGCTTCGCGCTCCTGGCGCTCGGCGCGCTCCTGGGCCTCGCGGCGCTCCTCCTCGGCGCGCCTGCGGGCGGCCTCGGCTTCCTCTTGACGGCGGCGCTCCTCGGCCTCGCGGCGCTCGAGCTCGCGTTGCTCGTCCTCGAGGCGATCCACCTTCCGGTCGTGCTCGGCCCGGGCCGACGAGACGATCGACTCGGCGATCCCGATGGCCGACGAGCACGACGACGACACGCGGTTGGCCACGCTCTCCGCGTCCTCGTAACGCTGGGACGACAGCAGGCTGCGCGCCTGGCCGATCTCGCTCTCGGCGCCCGACAAGGCTGACAGCGCGCTCTGCACGCTGCCCACGCTGGTGTGCGCGCTGCCACAACGATTGCTGAAAGACCAGCTCTCGTTGCCCAGCGAGTGGATACGGCTCCGGGCGGACGACACTTCGCTCTCGGCGCTCGAGATGGCGCTCGCGGCCTCGTTATAAGCCCTGTGATCGGCTTCGATGGCGCGCTCGCACTCCACCCGGGAGCTCTCGGCCACGCCCAGCGAGTCGCCCGCGGTATAGGGATTCTTGGGCGCCACGTTGACGGCCCGGTCGGCGGTGCGCAGGGCGCTCTCGGCCTGGGACAGCAAGCTCTTGGCGTGCGAGCGCACGTAGTGCTCGCCGGCGTGCGAGCGGGTGCTGCCGAAGCGTCCCTCGAGCGAGCGCAGCTCGCCCTCCACCCCGGCCTGCTTCTGGGCCAGATGTTTCTCGGCTTTCGGCACGTCGTCGAGTTGACGCTGGGCGCTCTTGAGGCTGCCGTCGGCCCCGTTCAGCTCGTCGCGCGCGGTCAGCACTTGCGCTTTATCGAAGTGCGCGATGGCCGACGAGGTCTGGCGCTGCGCGTCGGCGATGTCCGACTGGGCCTGCTTCACGTTGTCGCCCACGTCGTCGCCCATGTTCAGCTCCCGGGCCACCAGGCGCGTGACCACGCCCTCGTAGGTCGACTTGATGCGATCGAGCGAAGGCTGGTAGGTCGAGCGAATGCTGTCGGTGGTCGAGGCGGTGCGCTTCTGACGCTCGTCCAGCGTGCCGTGATAGCTCTTCACCGCGGCGCGCGTGTCGGCCACGAGCTGGTGGGCCTCCGCGCTCAGCGAGCGGACGGCCTGCAGGTGCTGGCCGGCCTTGCCCACGTCGCCTACGTCGAGCTGCGGCTTCACCTTGCCGAGGTGGTCGTGGGAACCCCTGGTGCGGTCGGTCGGGTTCAGACCGGGCTCGGTCAGCACTTGCTCGGGCTTGCCCGACTTGAACACGCCAAATCCCTGGAGCTGCGCGGCGACCTCGGTGCGCGCGGTGGCCACGTCGGTCTCGGCGTCCTGGATCAGGTTCGGGGAGATCTCGCGCCGCTCGTAGTCTTGCTCCACGATGCGATCCACGCGCTGCTCGAGCGCGTGAAGGTCGGACGAGAGCTGGCCGATCTCGCCGGCCGCGCTGGTGCGCACGGCCTTGTTGGCCGTCTCGTTCAGACGGTCGGACAGGGCGGCGGAAGCGTCGTGCGCCCACTTCGTCTGCACGCCGTTCGGCTGCAGGTAGGCGTCGGCGGCGGCCACGGTGGGCAGCAGCGAGGCGCGCCCCTGCACGCCCAGGTCGACCAGCTGCCCGGCTTCTTTGGTGAGGCGCTCGGCCGGCACGGTGAAGTCGTCCCAGGCCGAGATGAAGTTGCGGTCCGAGAGCTCGCGTCCGCGCGCCAGCAGGCCTCCGCCCGCTTTGTCCGCGCGCACCTTGGGCAGCAGGTTGTCCACCACCGAGGGGGCGGTGAAGCTCTTGTCCGTCTCCGGGGTGGGGAATTTGCTCGTCTCCAGCAACGCCGAGGCGGGCTTCTGGGGATACTTCTCGCGGGTCGCTCCGGCGGCAGCCTTCAAAGACACCTGCTCCTGGGCCACGGGGACCTTGCCATCCTTCAGGGTGGTGGCCCGGGACAGCACGGCGGCCGAGTCGGCGTCCACCCGGTCGATGAAGCCCTTGATCTCGCTGCCCTTCTTGTCCAGCTCCTCCAGCTGCGCCTTGGCCTCGTCGCGGTTGTCGGCCATCGCCTGGAGCACTTCCTGGAACGACTGGGTGAACTCGCGCGAAGTGCCGCGCTCGAGCAGCTGCTGGCGCCAGGTGTCGGCGTGGGAGCCCTTCTCGATGACCTTGCGCGAGCTGTCGTTGAAGCTGAACGTCAGCTTCTCCTCGGGATCGGTCAAGAGGCGCTCGGCCTTCTTGAAGTTGCCGGTGAGGAAGAGGTTCTTGACGCGGCCCATCCCGCCGGCGTCGATGAGCGATCGGGCCTCCTGGGCGAACTTCTCGGCGCCGCCCACCAGCGTGAGCGCGTCGGTGACGTTCTCCATCAGCTTGTCGGCCAGCTCGCGGGTCTTGCCCTCGTAGTTGGAGACCTTGTGGAAATCGGCCTCGTTGACCAGCGCCAGGAGCTCCTGGGAGCGCTGCCCGATGGATTCGATCGCCTTCTCGTACTCCGCCTCGGCCGACTTGCGCGCCCCACGGGCCCGCACGTGCAGGATGACGCCGGTCGCCAGGATGGCCACCGACACGCCCGCGATCGCGTAATTGCGGATCTTTTCGATGCGCTCTTGCTCGGCCTTGTAGTCTTTGGCCTGCGACGAGGCGCTCGAGGCCGCCTCGCCCGCGGCGCCGAGGTGCCCCGCGTAGTCGGGATTCTTGGCCCCGTAGTCGGCCCGGAACTGGCGCATCTCGGTCTCGGCTTTGTCCAGCTGGGCCCGGATCCCCGCGGTGCTCTCGTTGTTGGGCAGGCTGCCCACCAGCGCGCGCGCTTCGTCCAGCGTGGCCTGCACGCCCGTCGCGGTGGTGCCGGCGGCGGCGTAGTCGCCCATGGCTTTCTGCTGCGCCTGAATCGAAGCCACCAGCGCGTTGGCGGTCTTCACCGCCCCGTTGTAGTCACGTCTGGCCATCTGCTGCTGGGCGCGCTGGAGTTGGGATTCCCAGCTGTCGGTGTCGGGCGAGCCGATGCTGCCGCCCGCGCCGTGCTGCTTCTGGAAGTCGGCCACGGCTGCTTTGCCCTGGGTCACCGCGGTCTGCGCGGCTCCCACGGCCTCCCGGGCGCTGGCGGTCGTCTGGGTGACGGCCACGCTGATCACGCTGTCGATGCGGTCGAACACCGCATCGGCGCCCCCGGCCACGCTCTTGCCCTCGTTGCGGACGGCGTTGATGAAGATGTTCGACAGCTCGCGCGGCGCGCCGGTATTGGGATCGGCGAAGTTCAGCTCACCCACGTTCAGGCGGTCGGGCAGCTCCTCGGTGCGCAGGTAGATCTTGCGCTGGCCCGGATCGTTGTTGACGTTGAAGTAGATCATCAAGACGCGGCCTTCTTTTTCCCCCGTCTCGGGGTTGACCACGCTGCGGAAGGCCTCGCTGTTGCCGATGCCGCGCGACAGCGTGTTGTCGTCCTGGGCCAGGTTGGTGGTGCGATCGATCAGCACCACGTAGGAGGCTTTGTGCTCCTTGAGCATCTTGGAGAACTCGGCGATCTGCGACTGCGACAGAGGTTGGCCGTTCAACTCGGGCTGGCCGATCACGTAGAGCTGGTGGTCGGCGCTGAATTTCTGCACCGCTTCATCGATGCTGCCGACCCGCACCGGGCTGGTCACCTGCTGCGCGGGCGCGGCCTGGGCCACCGCTGGCATCACCATGGGGGCCAGCACGCCCAGTCCGCCCACCGTGGCCACCATCGCCGCCTTATGGGCCGCGCTGCGCCAGCCGCCTTTCTCGGGAGCCTCGTCGGTGACGGCCGCGGGCTGCGGCGTATCGACGGCCACGACCGGCTCCATCTTGCGCGCTCCGGGAGGTGCCTGCATCAGGAGACTCGGTCCGGTGCTCCACTCGAAGCGCTCGGTCGGCTCTTTCGTTTGGCCCGCGCTGCGGGTGGGAAGAGTGGCCAGGTTGGCCGGGTTGCGAATTGCGTCCATGGACTCCCCTGAGCTCGTTTTTCGGTATCCGTCCGACCATACTTGGGGAAGCTCAAAGACAACTGAAAGGCTCTGTCGAAGGGCGCGGCATGAAACGAATCGTCTGCCTCGGATTGCTCCTGGCGCTGTTTTGTGGCTGCGCCGCCAAGAAGCCCACCATCGGCGACTCCGACTACATCGGCTCCTGGAAGGGCACGTTCAAGGACGTGGAGACCCACCTGACGTTTGGTCCCACGGGTCAGCTCAAGATGACGATGCTGGCCAACGGCGAGCGGTTGGATCTGGGCGGCGACTACAAGATGGACACCAAGACCACGCCCTGGAGCCTCGATCTGCACATCGTCGGCGAGGTGAAGGGCCAGAAGGTCGACAAGAGCTCCCAGACCATCGTCGAGATGGTCGACCAGAATCATCTCCGCTACTACGATAACGATGCCGACAGGCCGCGACCGACCTCCTTCGACAGCGAGCACGTCTATGTGCTCGAGCGGATGGACGGGCCGGTGGATTCCGCCCCGTCGGCCAGCCCCTCCGAGCAGGCGGCGGCGGCGCCCGACGGCTGGCAGGTTTACGATCTGAAGAAATGCAAGATTCTGCTCCCGGCGGCTCCGCTCGAGATGGACGACCCGCCGTTCCACGTCGCGGCCTCCAGCGGCGACTGCCAGGTCGAGGTGCGCTGGGCCATGTTCAGCCAGATGGATGAGGCCCGCGCGCAAGCCGGCACGCTCGCCTCGGCCGTGCAGGGCAAGCAGACTCCCACCAAACTCATCGGCGAGGAAGCCATTCTGGTGGAAGGGCCCCAGTCCAGTCGCGCCGTGGTGCGCAAAGGTCCGATGGTTTACTGCATCAGCGTCGGCGGCACCCCGGAGCAGTTCAAGAAGGTGGTGGACTCGTTCAAAATCTAGCTCCGAAGGGGACCTGCCCGCGGTAGCAGAAACTCAGGTCCGCGATGACCGTGCAAACCGCTCCTCCCCGACGGCACCCCTGGCGCCTCCTGCTGCTGCTTCTGGTGGTGGTCGTGGGGGGGTATCTGGTTTACCGCAAGTTCTTCGCCCCGGATCCACCGCCCGAATACGAGACCAAAGAGGTCCAGCGGGCCGACGTCACCGCCCACATCTCGGCCACGGGCACGCTCGAGGCCCTGACCACCGTCACGGTCGGCTCGCAGGTTTCGGGGCCGGTCATGAAGGTGCTGGTTGATTTCAACTCCCAGGTCGAGGAAGGTCAGGTTCTGGCCGTGCTCGACCCCTCGGCGTTCCAGGCCCGGGTCTCGCAGGCCCAGGCCTCGCTGGACGGTGCGACCGCCACCCTGACGAACCAGGTAGCCAATCTCTCCAACGCCGACGCCGGAGTGGCCCAGGCCGAGGCGAACGTGGACGTGGCTCACGGGCAGCTCGACCAGGCCCAGGCCCAGGTCGACTCGGCCCGGGCCGGCGAGGAGAGCGCCGATGCGGGTGTTCTCAAGGCCAAAGCCGAGGTGGAGCAGGCCCTGTTGCAGTCCAAGCGCTACGAGGAGCTCTCGCGGCGCGACCTGGTGCCCAGGTCGGATGCGGACCAGAAGCGCACCGACTACAAAGTGGCCGAGGCCGCCTACGCCACCGCCATGGCTCAGCGACACGAGTCGCGCTCGGGCAACAACGAGGCTCGCTCGCGACTGTCCTCGTCCAGGAGCGAGCTGAAGGCGGCCAACACGCGCCTTCAGGCCGCCCACGCTTTGCGTGAGGCCGCTCAGGCCCAGGTGCGCTCGGCCCAGGCCCAGGTGCGCCAGGCCGAGGCCAGCCTGCGCACCGCGCTGGTCGACCTGGACCGGGCCACCATCAAGAGTCCCATCAAGGGCACCGTGATCTCGCGCAAGATCGATGTCGGCCAGACGGTTCAGGCCTCCTACCAGGTGCCCGAGCTCTTCAAGATCGCCCGCGACCTGCACGCCATGCAGGTGCGCGTCGAGGTGAGCGAGGCCGACATCGGGCCCCTGAAAGAGGGCCAGAAGGTCAGTTTCAAGGTGGATGCGCATCCGGGCAAATCGTTCGAGGGCAAGGTCACGCAGGTCCGCGTGGGGCCTGTGGAAGCGGCCGATCAGGCGCAGAAGAACAACGTGGTGGTCTACGGGGTACTGGTCAGCGCGCCCAATCCCGAGCTGTTGCTCCGCCCCGGCATGACGGCCACGGTGGAGGTCTCGATCGACACCCACGAGCACGTCCTGACCGTGCCCAACGCGGCCACGCTCTTTCTGCCGCCCGAGGCCGAGGACGCCGACGACGAGGACGAGAGCGAGCACAAGAAGGTGCACTCCGTTCGTCCCAAGCAGCTGCCGGGACGCCCGGCCACGGTCTGGGTGCCGTCACCCACGGGCCCGCCCCAGAAGCGGGAGATCCGCGTGGGGATCTCCGATGGCGAGGTCACCGAGGTGCTGCAAGGCGACCTGAAAGAGGGCGAAAAGGTCATCGTGGGCGAGAAAGGCCCGGGGCAGAAGAAGAAGCGGCCGGTGCTCTTCTAGTGAAACGGTCGACCCCGCTCTCATGAGCTTCTGGCTGACGCTGCGCCTGGCCTGGCGCTCGCTGTGGCGGCGCAAGATGCGCACGCTGCTCACCATGCTGGGCATGATCATCGGGGTGGGGGCGGTCATCGCGATGCTGAGCGTGGGCAACGGCGCCCGCATCTCGGTGGAGAAAGAGATCGCGGGCATGGGGACCAACACGGTGATGCTCTATCCGGGCTCGGGCCGGCGCGGCGGCACGCGCACGGGCCAGGGGACGGGGCGCGAGCTGACGATGGAGGACTGCCTCGCCATTCGCGAGCTCCCCAACGTCATGACCGCCGCCCCCATGCTGCGCGGCGACGTGCAGGTGGTCTTCGGCTCGCAGAACTGGGCGACCAGTTACACCGCCACCTCGCCCGAGTATTTCGTGGCCCGCAACTGGCCGGCGGCGCAGGGGCGGGTGTTCAACGACAACGAGGTGCAGGCCGCCGCGCCCGTCTGCTTGCTGGGTAAGACCGTCAAGGAGAAGCTGTTCGGCTCCAGCGACCCGGTCGGTCAGGTGGTTCGGCTGGGAGCCGTTCCTTGCCAGGTCGTCGGCGTGCTCGAAACCAAAGGCGACGCCAGCTACGGCGGCGTGCGCGACGACATGGTGCTGCTGCCCTACACCACCGCTCAGCGCCGTATGCAGCGCGGACGCGGGCTCAATTGCATCACCGTCTCGGCCAGGCAGGCCGACCGCGTCGGCTCCACCCAGAAACAGGTGATGGAGTTGCTGCGCCAGCGACATCGCGTCCCCGAGGACGAAGAGGAACCTTACTACGCTTACAACCAGGCGGAGATCTCCAAAGCCGCCGGAGAAGCGACCAGGGTCTTCACCACCCTGCTCGGCAGCATCGCCTCGGTGAGTCTGCTCGTGGGCGGTATCGGCATCATGAACATCATGCTCGTGAGCGTCACCGAGCGAATCCGCGAGATCGGCATCCGGATGGCCATCGGAGCGCGCGGGGCGGACATCCTGCTGCAGTTCCTGGTGGAGGCGGTGGTGCTTTCGGTGATGGGCGGCCTCATCGGCATCGGATTGGGGATCGGCGCCGCCTACCTGCTGGCGGACGTCTTCAGCTGGCCCCCGGGCGTGAGCACCGGCTCGGTGATGATCAGCTTCGTCTTCTCAGTGCTGGTGGGGATCTTCTTCGGGTTCTACCCGGCCCTGCAGGCGGCCAAGCTCGACCCCATTCAGGCTCTCCGGCACGAGTAGGTCGTCCTCGGTGCAGACCTCGATGCCGTGCCGCTTGAAGAGCGCCGCAGTCACCCCGTCGCCCCCCTGATGGGGACTGTTGCAGCCGCAGCTTGGGCTGTGCTGCTTGAGGACCGCTCTCTGGATGCCCTCGATCTGCTCGAGCGCCCGCTCGGCCCCCAGCTTGAACTCGGCCGTGACGTCGCGCCCGTTCTCGTCCACGACGCGCGCAGCACCCTCCCAGACGGCCTGGCCATCGCCGCCCTGGAGAGCCGCCCGAGGCCGGGGAGTGCCGAGACCGCCCAGCTCCTCCGGGCAGATCAGCACCACTTCTTCTCCCCGGGCGATCAACTCCTGGACCACGGAGTGGGGCTTGGAGCAGCCGTCATAGCGGCAGCACACGCCCGCCAGGCAGGCCGAGACGGCCAGTTTCAACGCGGACGCCGACCCATCACCAGGAATGTGCCGTAACCGTAGCAGGCCCAGACGTATTTGTCGGTGCAGGCGATGCTGTAGGGCGCATTGGGGCTTTTCATGGTGAAGACCTTCTCGGGCGCGCTCCACGACCCGCTCTTGTTGGTGGTGTAGTAGACGTCGCTGCCGCCGGTCGGCTGGTAGAGCACGTGCATCTTGTCGTCGTTGTCGATGGCTGCCACGGGATTGGGGCCGGGCACGGGCGGGGCGGTGGGCGCCGCGCCGATGCCGGTGTTGCGCTTCCACTCCCCGTTCTCCCAGCCGTAAGCGTAGGTCTCGGAGCCCAGGTTGGTCACCAGCTCCAGCGGCCCGCGCGCCCGCGAGGCCAGGGCGAAGTTGTTCTGCACGTCCTTGGTGATGAGGGTCGTGGTGGTGTCGGCCTCGCCGCTGATCGGCTTGAGGCGCACCGAGCGCAGACCCGTGGAGTCGGACCAGACCACGCCAAAACCTCCGTCGGTGTGACCCCCGATCATGACCTTCGGGGACAGGCTGGAGTGATAGCCCACGCTCTTGGCGGGGGCGCGCACCGGGTCGCGGAGGTTGAGGAGGGCCGCCTTCACGCCGTTCCCTTCGGTCGCCCAGGCGGCCGCGAACTCGATCTTGTTGCTCTTCTCGCGCCCGGCCACGGCCACGCTGGTGCCGTCGCGTGACTCGCAGACAAAGCTGTCCACCAGGACCGGCTGGATCCACTCGATGCCGTTGTCGGCGCTCAGGGTAAAGTCGACCTCGAAGGCTTTCTCGCCCTGCGTGAGCTGACGCTGGAAGATGAGTCCCAGCGCATAGCGGGTGCTGCACACGGCCAGGTTGCGCACGCGCGACTGGTCCAACCCGAAGAAGGGCGCACGGACCTCGGACCAGTCCTGGTCGCCGTCCGTGCGGTAACATTGCATGATCTCGGGGTTGATGGCCTTGGGGTTGGTCCCGGCGAAGATCAGGTGCAGCCGGTCCCGCACGCACAGCAGTTGGGGCTCGATGTAGAGCCCGATTTTCTCCTTGGGCGGGGAGACCGTTTCCCAGGCCGACGGGGCCGATTCTCCCAGGCTGTTCTGCACCAGCACCGCCACGGAAAGCACGAGAAGCAACGAAAGTTTGCGCATGGGCGCGCATTCTCTTGAATCTGGCCGTTCCCTCTCCCCCCGGCGCGAGGTTAACAAGCCGGAAACTCCAGTTAACACCCGAGCAACCCTCCGCCCACGGGCGATGCATAAGATGCGGCCAGATTCGAAAGGGGATAGACATAGATGATCACCGCCACCTTACCCAGATTTTCCAACGTATCGCGCGCGACCAACCAGCAGCCTCCGGCCCAGACGCCTCCTCAGGCTCCGCCGCAGGAGACCGAGAAGGATTGGACCATCGGCCAGGCGCTGTCCGGCCTGGGCGGCGCCGTCGTCGGCGCGGCCATCGAGACCGTCGGCAACACCGCCTCCTCGCTCTACCGCGCCCCCGAAGCCGTTTATCAGAGCTACAAAGCTCTCTACAATACGCAGCAGATTGGCCCGGTGCTCAAGACCACCATCGCCGTGCTGCTCCCTGCCGCCGCCATCGCCACCCCGGTGCTGGTGGCCCTCGGCTCGGCCGGCTACGGCCTGTTCCACGGCTTCCAGGAGGGTGTGGAGCACGGCGTGGGCAGCGCAGCCAGAGAGTGTGGCAAGGATGTCAAGAAGTTCCACAACGAGCTGTCCGGCAAGCTGATCGACGAATTGCGCAAGTATGAGGCCGAGCCGCTCCAGCCCGGCGAGAAACCCTACGACATTCACGTGATCGAGGGTGGCAAGGCCGTGGTTGGCGCTGCCGCCGGGGCCGCCATCGATGGCGTGGGCATCGGCCTGGTCACCCTGGGCCAGACGCCCCGTGGCGTCGTGAAAGCCTACAAAGAGATCTGGAAGAGCGACATGGGTCCGGTCCAGAAGGTGACCCTGTCGGTCCTGGTGCCCCCGGCCGCGGTGCTGGCCGCTCCTCTGGGAGTGGTGGGCGGCGCCCTCTACGGACTGGCCATCGGCGCCAAGGAAGGCTACACCAACGGCCTGGGCTCCTCGGTCAAGAAGACGGGCGAGGCTGTCAAAGATTACTACGACGCCACCAATGAAGCCCTGAAGAACTGACCACGATCGAAAAAGCCGTCCGGTTCGCACCGGGCGGCTTTTTTTGCGTCAACGGGGGGCGTTAGTCCCAGTCGTCGTCCTCATCGTCATCGTCGTCCTCAACCTCGTCCCAGTCCACCGAAGTGGGAATGGAAAATCCGACGGCGTGAGTCTCGGAGTAGCCCGAGTCGTCAAGGTGGATCCCACCGTAATAGCCGGAGGGTTCCGACCAGTCGATCCGGACCGTTCCCGAGCCTTCGAGTCTGACTCGCCCGGTCCCGATGGATAGGGTGCGGGTTCTGCGGGTTCTCAGCATTTCTACCTCCCACTCCTTAAACCGCAGAAACTCCTCTAAAGTTCCTGTTCGTATTATCCCTCAAAACTGACCGGAAGTATAGGGATAGTCGTACCCGGAGGGTGAGATATTCCTACCCCCGTCGAAGACGCCGCCATGGATGTGTCGTTTTTGAATCAGCCCCTGAGCTTCATGGGGATGCAGATTGGCGTGCAGACCACGATGATTCGCCTGTCAGATGGCGGTTTATGGGTGCACTCTCCCGGTCCGGGCGTGGATGCATCGCTGGGGGACGTTCGTTTTCTCGTGGCACCCAACTCCATGCACCACATGAACCTCGGCCGGGTCGGCCAGCTCTACCCGCAGGCCCGATTGGTTGCCTCGCCGGGGGTTTTTCGCAAGCATCCCGAGCTCTCGCTCGAGGACCTGAGCGTTGCTTCCTGGGGGGACGAGATCGAGCTGCTGCTGGTGGAGGGAATTCCTTTTCTGCAGGAGTTCGTGTTCTTCCATGCCCCCAGCGCCACGCTGATCCTGACGGACATCGGCTTCAACATCCTGCATTCCCCGTCGGCCTGGACCCGGTTGGCCCTGAAGCTGGATGGAGCCTACGGCTGCTTTGCCTGCCCTCGGTCAACGCATCTCCTGGTGCGCGACCGTGCCGCTTTCCGCCGCTCGGTGCAGCGCATCCTGCAGTGGCCCTTCGAGCGCATCGTCGTGGGCCATGGAGAGGTCGTCTCGCAGGACGCCCGCGAGACGTTTCGTGAGGGCTTCGCCCGTCGGGGTTGGCTCTAGGCCGTAAGCTCGAACGGACCTTCCATGTGGAAGATCCAGTCGACGTACTGGAACAGCTCGGGGTTACGCTTCTGGAGTTGCTCGCGGTTGTTGTGGGGCTTGTAGAACTCCTGACCGTCCTGCATATCGACCGTCAGATAGGCTTCCACGGCCTCTGCGAAGTACTCGCGCACGCTGTCCTTGGCCCGATCGCTGGTGAAGTGGTCGACGCCTTTCTCTTTCAACGCTTGTTTGTCTCGCTGGTAGAAGGCGTCCACCCTGGCGCGATGCTCGGCCCCCAGGCCGGGGACGTTGGTGACGCGCTCGAGGGCGTGGTCGAGCGCGTGGCCGGTCTCGTGAATGGCCACGCGGTGGTGGCCTGCCTCGGGCGCCGGGTCGAAGAGATAGTCTTCGTAGAGCGTGATCATCCGCTCCTCGCTGTTATGGATGCCCATGGCGTCCTTGGCGCGCTGCGCTTTGAAGTCGAGGGCCTGCTTGAGCGTGACCTCGGAGACGGCGCGCCCGCGATAGTAGGCGTAGGGAATGAGGATGATGCCCTGTCCGGGCGTCGCCTGGTCGTTGTCGGTGGTGACCAGCTTCTCGTTCAGGGCGTGGAAGGTCGTCTTCCAGTTGTCCAGCTCTTCCTTCTCCACGTTGCGGCTGGCGGCCAGCTGGTCGATACTGAAGGGCTCTTTCTGCATCTCGACGGCAAACCCGATGCCGGCGTCCACGAGCTGTTTGGACAGGTCGTCCTGCAGGCACTTGGCCCACCAGTGATTCTCCATGGCCTCGACGTAGTCGCGCGGCTCGCCGGCCTGGACGCGCTCGTCGATGCGTTTTTGCTTCTCGTCGCCCTGGCGCTGCATCGATTGCTCGAGGAGACGGTGGGCCTGCTCCACGTGGCCGTGGTAGACGTCGGGTTGGACGGTGACCAGGCGGGGCGTGTCGGCCAGGGTTTGCCCGGCTCGGAGACCGACGACCAGCAGGTCATCCGCTGCCAGAAGCTTGAGCAGAGGCACGGGGAAGGCGGCCAGGTCGCGTTTGAGGACTTGCTGCGCGCTGGCGGCAAGATTGGGGACCTGGATGATCTGGTTCAGGATGCGTCTTTCCTCTTCTTTGTCCTCGACGACATCGAGCGGGAAGAGGCAATCTTGCTGGAGGGCGGCCTTGAGGGGCTGGGCCGCCAGCCAGAGCAGGGGTTTGTGGAGGGTGTTGCTGAGAATGTTCATCGTGGTGCGGGCATCTTATTCCGAGCCCGTGGTTGCTCGTGTTGCGGGAGTGTCAACTTGTAGCCGCGAGGAGCTGGTGGGAGTTTCACAAGTCTGTTACAATTGTTAATGGTTTGTTAACATGGTAGCCACTGTTTAACATGGGGTTCACAATCCGGTCTCTCGGACTTGGTACTCTCAAGTGGGGGACTGTGCACTTTTCGTTCCGGGAAGGTTTGCCATCGACTCGATCGACAGAACGCGGCGTGACAGTTATCGCAGCCGTCTGCAGGAGGCTCAGCAGCAAAGGGCTGCCTCCGCAGAGGAGGCTGCTTCTGTCGTCGCCGACAAGCACGAGGAGAGTGGAGGTCAGCAGACGACCTCGCAGACCCTTTCCCCCGCTAAAGCCCACGATCAGCTGAATCGTCAGGACATCAGTCGTCGGCTGGAAGAGGGCTGGGGGGCGGTGCAGAACCTCTTCAACCCGGCCAGTGCGGTGCGGTCCGCGTGGGATTCGGCCGTGGGCGAGTCGTCGTCCGAGTCCGCCACGGCGGCTGGTGGCCTGGCCGGGGTCAAGACGGCCTCTTCCTCGCCTTCGTCGGGCAGCAGGACCGCCTCGGAGCGGCCCACGCCCGCCCCAGCCGCACCTCGCCCCAGCCCGCCCGCGCCCTCGCGCTCGAGCGGCTCCGGGACGACACGCAAGAAGTCGAGCAGCAAGAAGTCGGGCTCCAGCTCGAGCTCGGGCTCCAAGTCCAAGACGCGGACCAAACCGAGCTCGACGGGCAGCAAGCGGTCGGGCTCGACCACGCGCTCGAAGTCCTCCAAGAGCACGAGCAAGCCGTCGGCTTCCGGCAAGAGCTCCAGTAAGGCTTCCAGTTCGGGCAAGTCGGCTTCGGCTGGGGGCTCGGACAAGGGCAAGTCGGCTTCGGCTGGGGGCTCGGACAAGGGCAAGTCGGCTTCGGCTGGGGGCTCGGACAAGGGCAAGTCGGCTTCGGTTGGG
>JBDHVW010000005.1:0-159906 GCA_039809865.1 Vulcanimicrobiota bacterium | reverse complement strand
AGTTCGAGAGCCCCGAGATGGCCGCGCTTTTCCCCGGCGCCGACCAGATTCCCGAGAAGGCGCGGGTCAATCCAGCCGACAACCCGGCCGTCTGGCTCATCGACGGCCAGGTGCGCACCGCGTCCGAATCGCGTCCGGTTTACTCGCGCGTGGGCGTCAACCAGGGGGGGCAGATCCAGGAAGTGCTGCTGGGCTACGAGCCCGTGCTGGGTCCGGCGGATGCCGCCGCGGCCGTGGAGTCGGCCAAGAAGGCCTACAACCACGGTCAGGGTGCCTGGGTGCAGATGGGCCCCGAGGGCCGCATCGCCGCGGTGGAGAAGTTTCTCAATCTGATCGAGGCCAATCAGGACAAGCTGGCCACCATGCTCGAGTGGGAGATCGGCAAAGGCAGCGCCGCCGCCAACAAAGAGATCACCCGCACGGTCCAATTCACCCGCGAGAAGATCGAGGAGTATCGCGGCATGCTGGGCCCCGGCGCGCTGGTGAGCGGCAAAGAGGGCGGCGTGATGCATTACGCCCAGGATCAACCCCATCCCCGCGGCGTGGTGTTGTCGGTGGGCCCGTTCAACTACCCCTTCAACGAGAGCTGGGCCTCCATCACTCCGGCGCTGCTGACCGGCAACGCGGTCATCGCCAAGACGCCCCGCTTCGGCATGCTGACCAACATGAAGTTGGCCGAGCTGGCCGCCCAGTGCTTCCCCCCGGGCGCTCTGACCCTCATGCCCGGCGAGGGCCGGACCGTGCTGCCGGAGATCATGAAGGCCTCGGAAGAGCTTCCGGGCATCGGCAAGAAGGGCGTCGTGGACCACTTCAACTTCATCGGCTCCAAGCGTGCCTACGACGCCATCCGCGGCGCCCATCCCACCCCCGACTTCCTGACCCGATCGGCCGGTCTGGGGGCCAAGAACGTGGCCGTGGTGCTGCCCTACCAGGGCACCCCCGAGGAGATTCAGACGCAGGTCAAGGATACCGCCGCCAAGATCGTCAAGGGCGCGCTGGGCTTCAACGGCCAGCGTTGCACCGCCGAGAAGATGGTGATGGTGCACGAGTCGCAGGCCGACCTGCTGGTCGCGGCCATCAAAGACGAGGTCGCCAAACTCAAAGTCGGCATGCCCTGGGACGACCCGGACATCACCCCGCTGCCCGAGCCGACCAAGCTCGCCGACATGCGCGCCATGCTCGAGGATGCCGAGGCCAAAGGCGCCACGGTCACGGGCGGCCAGGGGACCTTCTCGCTGATGAAGCCGGCGGTCGTCTATCCGGTCACCAAAGGAATGCGCCTCTACAGCGAGGAGCAGTTCGGCCCCATCATCCCGATCGGCACTTACAAGGACCTCCAGGAGGTCTACGATTACCACGAGCAGTCCCCGTTCGGCCAGCAGGCCAGCATTTTCGGTCCGGCTTCCGCGACCGGAGCCGTCGCGAAGGTCTTGCTCGACCGGGAGCTGGTCGCCCGCACCAACGAGAACACCGCCTGCAAACGCGGCCCCGACAGCTTCGTCTTCACCGCCCGCCGCCAGTCGGGCGAAGGCGACTGCTCGGCCCTCGAGACCTACATGAAGGCCCCCCAGGTCCGCGTCAGCGTCCGCAACGACGACTTCTAGCCAGTTGAGAGTTGAGTGTCGAGAGTTGAGAGTCCCGCAACGAAACTCTCGACTCTGAACTCTAAACTCTCGACAGATTCGAGTCGGGCTACTTGAAGCGCAGAGCGTGGAAGGCGTCGTCGCGGTAGAACTGGGCCTTGAAGTCGTCCGGTTGGTTGGCCAGGGCGTAGGTGATGCCGTAAGCGACGTTGTCTTTCTGGATGATGTTGACCAGGCAGATGGCGTAGTCGCTCGAGAATTCTTTGTCGGCGATGCGGACCGCCGTGGTCATGCCGTCATCGGCTCCGAACTCGCTCTTGACCGCGTCCTTGGGGAAATGCTTGGCGCCGTCCGGGTCGGGCGGGTTGCCCGAGATGTTGGCGGCGGCCACCATGATGATGGACTTGAAAATCACGTTGGGGTCGACGGCCGAGACGCCGCTGTTGGGCTGTTTGGACTTCTTGTATTGCTCCACGTCGTCGGCCAGGTTGTTGATGACGTAGCGAATCTCGACCTTCTTGTCGGCGCTCCGGATCACGAACGAGAACTGGTCCTCGGCCTGGGGCACCTCCGCGTAACCGGCCGGCATCTTGAAGGTCATCCCGGCCGCGGCCACCTCCTTCTGGAAGTCGGCCAGCGTGGGGCCGGCGGCCAGCGCGGTCACGGCGAGCAATGCGAGCAAAATCAGCGCTTTCCTCATGCCAGCGACGCAATCACTTCGATCTCGAGGCGGGCGCCTTTGGGCAGTCCGGCCGCGGCGACGGTCGAGCGGGCCGGGGGCGGATCGGGGAGGTACTCCCCGTAGACGCGGTTCACCTCGGCAAAGTCCTCCATGGTGCTGAGGAAGATGACGGTCTTCACGACCCGATCCAGCGAGGCTCCGCCGGCGGCCAGCACGGCCTTGATGTTCTCCATCACGCGGCGCGTCTGCACCTCGAGCGTGCCCTCGACCATCTGGCCGGTGGCCGGGTCGAGCGGAATCTGACCCGAGCAAAACAGGAGATCCCCGGCCCGAATGGCCTGAGAGTAAGGGCCGATGGCGGCCGGTGCGTCCGGGGTCGAGACGGCGCTACGTACCATGTCAGTTTCCTCCATGAGCGGCTATGCGGCGAGCCTCGAGCAGCGTGGGCAGGTCGTCCACGTTGAAGGCGCTCTCCGGGAAAGGCGTTTCGATGCCGGCGCAGGGCACTCCGCCCAGCACCCGCTGACCGGCCCACTCCGCCTGCCGAATCGTCAGCTGGCGGAAGAGGTAGGCAAAAATCGTCCCCAGGCCCATGATGCGGGCCAGCGCCAGCACGTCCTTGCGTTGCCGCGTGATCTCGGCCAGGGCGCGCTCGATGCGTGGAAACACGGACGGGCGAATGAGGAACAGGCCGGTTCCACAGAAGGTGCCCTCGAAGAAGCGGGCCCAGGTGTGACGGATTCCGGGGTAGGCGCGCTCGGAGTGCTCTCGGCGCAAGAAGCCATACCAGACGTCTACCTCGGGACGGCGCGAGCAGCGGTCCACGAAGTCGGTCACCGCGTCGGGAGTGAGAAAGGGCAGGTCGCCCGTCACCGAGAGGACCGGCTGATCGGGGTGACGCGCCGCCTTGAGGCCGTTGCCGAACGACTCCAGGATGTTGCGCCCTTCGGCCACGACGTGGTCGGCCTCGGGCCACTCGCCCGACGAGCTGACGAGCACGGTGCGGTCCACCCGCACCGAGGTCTTGACCGCCAGCAAGGCCCGGGCGGCCATCGGCATGTCCCCGATGGGAACCAGGCCCTTGGCGGGGGGCTCGACCTCGCCCGCGGGCAGGTGCGGAAAACGTCCGCCCGCCAGCACCTGTGCATCCACCACCCAGCTCATCGCGGCCCCCGAAAGCGCGTGCACACGACGCGGCCCAGATCTTCGAGCTGGCGCGCGATCCCGGCGGCTCCCGAGCGGGCCAGCCCGAACAGGCATGAGCCACTGCCCGACAGCAGCACGGCGTCGCAGCCCGCCGCCAGCATCGCGTCGCGCACCGAGCCCAGCACCGGTTGCAGCCTGAAGGCCGGCGGCTCGAGGTCGTTGGCCAGCGCGTCCAGCACCTCCTCGTAGCTGCCGGCCCGCAAGGCGGCCTCCATCCGCTCGGCCGCGCCCGGCAGCACCCGCACGGGCGCCTCGTCCCAGGCGCGGTAGACCGGTCCGGTGGCCAGCCCGAAGGGCGGTTGCAAGACCACCACCTCGCAGGGCGGGGGAGCGGGCAGGGGGGAAAGCTCGTCCCCGCGGCCCCGGCCGCGGGCGGCGCCCCCGCGCACGCCGAAGGCGACGTCGGCCCCCAGCGTGGCGCCGATCTTTTCGAGCTGCTCCGGCGAATGGCCCAATCCCAGCAACTCGTTGGCTCCCACCAGGACGGCGGCCGCGTCGGCGCTGCCGCCGCCCAGCCCGGCTCCGGCCGGGATGCGCTTGGTCAGCTTGACGGCCAGGTCCACGCCCAGCGCCTTCAGGGCGCGCACCGCCAGGTTGTCCTCGGGCGGGCCCAGAGACAGACCTCCGTCCACGAAAGACTCCACGGTCAGACCCGTGCCGGGCGCCAGCTCGACCTCGTCGCTCCAGTCGAGCCAGGCAAAGACCGTGTCCAGCTCGTGGTAGCCTCCGGGCAAGATTCCCAGCACCTCGAGCGCCAGATTGACCTTGGCGGGCGCGGCGAGGCTACTTGTCATCCGAGGCGGGAGCGGGCTGGGCCGAGTCGGGCGCGGCCTGGTAGACCAGCGGCGTATTGGCGACCTGAGCCACCTTGCGGGCCACGTCCAGCACCTGCCCGTAGGCCTCCACCGGAATCCAGGACTGCTTGACGACCAGGCGGCTGTAGAACCAGGCCTGGCGACCGTCCTGACGCGAGGTCAGCAAGAAAGAGACGTAGGGATTGTCCAACTGCACCGTCTCGGGCATGGAGACGATCTGACTTCCCTCGGGCAACATCAGGTGCACCTGGCTGTCATCGCGGAAGGGATGGTCGAACGAGAGCGGGTGCTCGCGATCGGGCGGCGAGTCGGCCAGCTGCGAGATGCGCTGGTCGAGCTGAATGGGCACGCTGACCTGCCGTTTGTCGCCCTCGACCGCCACGTAGTCGGGCACGATCAGCGTCAGGCCCAGCGGGAAACCGGCCGTGGTCGGCTCTTTGTCGGGGAAGTAACGCTCGTGCACCTGAGCCAGCGGCGAATAGCTCTGGGCCATGGCCCCGAACAGGCTGCGCAAAATGGTATCGCGGCGGGAGCGGTCGGCCAGCGCCAGCGAGCGGGCCGCTTCGCGCAAGAACAGAGCGGCCTCGCCGAACTGCAGCTTGGAGATGGAAAGCTCGGCGCTGCCCTGGTCGTCGACCCGCGCCTCGATCTTGGTCTCGTCGCGATTGGCATCGAACGCGTCCACGCCGGTATCGGCCAGACGGGTGCCGTCCTCGCCGAGAAAGAGCGCGGCGCGCCCCTGGAAGCCAGCCGGGGGGCCGTCGAGGAGCTGTCCCGGATGGGCCGGGTCGAACCAGTAGTGCTGGCCGCCCACATCGGGCAGGTAGAGTAGCACCCGGGCGATCTGCGTGGGCTGCGGAAGGTCTTTTTCCAGGTCGACGCGGGGCTCGTTGAACGCCAGCACGGGCTGCGACTTGAAGCCCGCGAAGTCGAGCATGGCGCTGGCCAGAATCGAGGTGTCCATGTAGGACAGCACCGGCTCGTCCAGGAGCGCGGGCACCGGATTGGGCGTGAACTGCTCGTAGGACAGGTCGACCTGCTTCTTGCCCGTCACCAGGAAATCGAGAATGGCCTGGGCACGGGCGCGCGGCGTGCCGCCGGTGGGCACCAGGCCGGAGGTGACCATGTTGAGCCGGGCATCGCCCCTGACGTTCTCCTTCCAGGACGAGTAAAACCAGTCGCCCAGCTCGGTCCAGCTCTGGAAGCTGGAGAGATCGACGCGCCGCAGCAGGCTCTCCGCCTCGGGCATGGCCGGCTCGGTGCGCAGCGCGGGCTGCGGAGGAACCTCCCAGCGCAGGGTCTGATTGCCGTCCGCCTCGGTGCGGGTCGGACGAGCCGGCACCAGCCCGGGGGCGGCCCAACGGAGCTCGCGTCCGAGGGGGGCGGTGACGGTGAAGATCGAGACCATCAGCGGCTCGGGATTCTGCACGTAGGACGTGGCCCACCAGGCGTTGTGGTAAAAGGGCTTGCGGCTCGTGGTCAGCCGGTACTCGGCGATGGCGCCCGGTGCCAGGTTGGGAAACTCGAACTCGAAGCGCCGGTAGTCGGCGTAAACCTTGGAGTTGGGGATGAGCGGCTGGTCCACGATGGTCTTACGGTCCACGTCGTAGACCTGCTGGTCGGGACCGATCACCCGGGCCTCCTCCAGCTTGATCTCGCCCAGCCCCTGGCGATAGACGCGGATCAGGCTCTGGTGGGGCTCCACGCCTTCGGAGGTGAGGATCTTGACCACGTCGTACTCGCTGTAGGAGCTCGAGTTGTCGGCATTGAGCCGGTAGCCGATGTCATCGTAAAGAATCAGGGCCGGAGCGCCGGGATAGTCCAGGGGGCCGGGAGAGTTCTCCCAGCGCGTGTCCTTTCGCAGCAGCGTGCGTCCGGGCTCTGCGACAGCGGCGCTGCTCAGGCACACCGTGACCAGCAACGCTCCAACCAACCAGTTCGCGGGTTTCAACATCGTGCGGAGTTCCTCAGTCCTCGTGGTGTGCTTTCCTGGTCGCGAACCGGCTCTATTCGTTCCCTGTCCAGTTGAGAGTTGAGATTTGAGTCGAGAGTCTCCCAGGGATACTCTCAACTCTCAACCCTGAACTCTAAACGGCATGGTGGCAGGCGACTTGGTGTCCCGGCGCTTTCTCCACCAGGGGAGGGATCTCATTTTTGCACACGGCCGTCGCGAGCGGGCAGCGGTTGGCATAGAGGCAGCCCGTGACGGGAACGGGTCCGGCCGGGGGAGTCTCGGGCTCCTGGCCGCGGCGGGAGCCCGGGTCGGGACGGGGGGCGGCCGCCAGCAGGGCCCTGGTGTAGGGGTGGAGCGGTGTCTCGCACACGGCTTCGGCCGGCCCCACCTCCACCAGCCGGCCTCGGTACATCACGGCGATGCGCTGGCTCACCATGCGCACCACGGCCAGGTCATGGGCGATGAAGAGCATGGCCAGGCCGCGCTCGGCCTTGAGATCCTGCAGCAGGTTGAGCACCTGGGCCTGCACCGACACGTCCAGCGCCGAGACCGGCTCGTCGGCCACGATCAGCTCCGGCTCCACGGCCAGCGCCCGGGCGATGCCGATGCGCTGGCGCTGGCCGCCCGAGAACTGGTGCGGGTAGCGCCGGGCGTGCTCGGGGCGCAGCCCCACCCGCTCGAGCAAAGCGCGCACCCGCTCGGGGATCTCGCTCTTGGGGGCCAGTTTGTGCAGCACGAACGGCTCGGCCAGGATCGTCTCGACCGTGTGGCGCGGATTGAGGCTGCTGAACGGGTCCTGGAACACGAACTGGGCCTGCTTGCGAAATGCGCCAAGGTCGCGCCTGCCGAGGATGCTCTCCCCGCGAAAATACAGCTCTCCCGAGGTCGGCTCCAGCAAACGCAAGGCCAGGCGCGCCGTGGTGCTCTTGCCTGACCCGGACTCGCCCACCAGCGCCAGCGTCTCCCCCGCCTCCACCTGAAAGCTGACGCCGTCCACGGCGCGCACCTCGGAGGCCGTGCCCCCGAACATGCCGCCGCCGCCGGAGAAAACCCGCGTCAGGCCGCGCGCCTCCAGCAGGCTCAAGACCCCACACTCCCGACTTCGTCCGGAAAGAAGCAGGCGCTGCCCGCCACCAGCCCGGGGCGCTCGGCCTGGCCGCGCTCGCGGGCCAGCGCGCAGCGCGGGGCGAACGAGCATCCCGGCGGCAGCTGGCGCAGGTCGGGCGGGGCGCCCGGAATGGCAGGAAGCCGGCCCGGAGGGCGATCCAGGCGCGGAACCGAGGCGATCAATCCGGCCGTATAGGGGTGGCGCGGCTGGCGGAAGAGCTGCTCGGTGGGCGCGCGCTCGATGACCCGCCCGGCGTACATCACGGCCACCTCGTCGGCCTCCTCGGCCACCACGCCCATGTCGTGCGTGATCAGCAGCACCGCAGTGTCGGACTGGCGGCGAATCTCGCCCAGCAGAGCCAGGATCTGGGCCTGAATGGTCACGTCCAGGGCCGTGGTGGGCTCGTCCGCGATCAGCACCGCGGGTTGACAGGCCAGCGCCATGGCGATGACGACGCGCTGGCGCATGCCGCCCGAGAACTGGTGGGGATAGTCGTCCACCCGCTTCTCCGGATGGGGGATCTGCACGCGGGCCAGCAGCTCGATGGCGGCCTCACGGGCCTGCGCTTGGCTGAGTCCCCGATGGACGCGCAGCGGCTCGGAAACCTGGCGGCCCACGGTGTGCACCGGATTGAGCGCCGTCAGAGGGTCCTGGAAGATCATGGCCAGGCGGTTGCCGCGCAGCTTGCGCAGCTCAGCGGGAGGCAGCGTGCGCAGATCGCGTCCGTCGAACTCGATACGCCCCGCCTCCACTTTGCCGGGCGGGCTGATCAGGCCCAGGATGGACATCGCGGTCACGCTCTTGCCCGACCCGGACTCGCCGACGACGGCCAGCGTCTGGCCGGGATGGAGCTCGAGGCTGACGTCGTCCACCGCCGTCAGGGGCCCCTCTTCGGTGTAGAAGCGGGTGGTGAGCCCCTCCAGCGTCAGGACCGCGCTCATTTCTTCTTGGTGGGCTTGGCGGCCGGCTTGGGCGGAGGGGTCTTCTGACCGCCCGTGACCGTCTTGATGGCGTTCTCGACCGGCGTGCGGATGGAGGCGGGGAACAGCGGCCAGGCTCCATACAGCACGACGCACAACACGGCGCAAACCACCAGTTTGACGAGCATCGCGCGGCGTTGCTCGGCCGCCAGCGCCGCCTCGTCGGCCTTCAGCCGGGCCATCTTCTCTACCGAGGCTTTGGCGTTCTGGTGGCACTCGTCGCTGCAGTACTTGCCCTCGGGGGTGGTATAGGTGCACTCGTCGCAGATCGGCTTGAGGCACGATTTGCATCGCCCCGTGGCCTCGCGCTCCTGGTGTCTCAGACAATGCGATTGCGCCATGCTCGTTCGACCGCTCCTGTCTCCAGCTCAATGAGTAGAGGGTCTCCCCTACTCCCTACTCCCTACTCCCTACTCCCGAACTCACTCCACGAACGTGATGGAAGTCGCCCCCGGGGCCACTTTGACTCGTTTGACGACCGTGCCGCTGGTGGCGCTCACCACGACCATCTCGCCGGCCTCGGTCACGGCCCAGATCTCCGAGCCCACCAACCGGCAGTCGGTGAGCTTGCCGCCGATCTTGATCGTCTGGGTGAGCGCCAGCTCCCCCGGCGAAAGCTCTCCGATCGTGCCGCTCTCGTTGGCGACGAAGACCTTCTGCCCATCGGCCGGCACCAGGATTTCGAACGGTCGCGTCCCGCCCGTGTCGTGCCCGGTCTTCAGCGGATCGGTGGGGTTGGGCAGCCGGTAGGATTGCACGTAGCCGTCCACCGGCAGCGCCACGAACAGGTTGCTCTTGCTGGCCGAAAACGCCAGGGCCCCGGGCCCGGCCATGGGCATCTTGGCCAGCTCGTTCACGGTCGGATACGGATCCACGCACAGCAGCTCGTTGCTCTGCACGCTGGACAGGTAAAGCTTGCGACCGCTCAGGTCATCGGGGGAGGCAGAAGGGCTGCTCGAGGGGCTGGGAGAGGCCTCCTTCGCCTGCCCGGGAGCGTCCAGCGCGATACCCATCGCCTCGCGCCCCAGCGGCACCAGCCCCACCAGCATGTCCTCGCGCTTGAGCCGGCCCTCGGACTGCTCGGGCAGAGGCTTGGGATCAAGCTTCAAAATAGAAACCGTGCTGTTGTCCGTGCTCATCAGAAACACCAGCAACCCGGAGGGGTCCATCACGATCTTGCGCACGCCCTGGTCGATCTTGACCTCGCCCACGATGTTGTTGGAGTGCGGGTTGATGAGCTTGAGGAAGCCATTCTCGGTGGTGGCCAGCAACTTCTTGCCGTCGGGCGTGGCCGCCACCGCCAGGAACTTGTCCTGCTGGAGGAAGATGCGCGTGAGCACGGTCATGTCCGACTTGCGCACCACGTCGATCTCGCCGCCACAGGTGACGTAGGCAGCCGCGCCTTCGCGTGCCAGGATGGGCGGATTGAGCCGGTGATTGACATACCACGCCAGCGCGCCCAGCGCGACGACCTCGATGAGGATCAGGTAGATCGGCTGCTTGAGGAAGTTCCAGACGAAGTTCTGCCAGGCGCGCGCCCAGCTGAAGCTCCACGAGGCGAAGCGCGCCAGGCCCCAGTTGATCTTGCGGGCCACCACCTTCTCCTGGACGGGCGGGTGCAGCACCTCGTCGAGGTTCCTCTTGAGCTCCTCGAAGGAGATGTAGAGCCCTTTGTCCTCGGCCGACAGGCAGCGGTTGATGACCTTGGCCAGCTCGGGCGAGATGGGGTCGGACTGGGAGGCGCCGAACGGGCCCGGCTCCTTGCGGCACAAGAAGAAATACAGCGTCTCGCCGAACTTGCGGATGTCCCTGGCGATGACCGAGGCCTGGGCCGAGAACTCGGGTGCATCCTCGTCGCCCAGAAACCGGTCGAGCCCGAAATTGATGAGCTTGAGCCGCCCCTCGGACGTCACCATGATGTTGCTCGGGTCGAGGGCGTCGAAAATAAACGGCTTCGGGCGGTTGTGCAGGTATTGCAGCGCGTCGCAGAGCGCCATGCCCCACTCGATGACCTGGGGCTCGGGCTGACCCTTCACGCTCATGTCGAGCAGGGTCTTCATCGTGATGCCCTCGACCTGCTCGAGCACCACGTACTGGCGCCGTCCTTCGGAGAAGGCGTCGATCATCCGGGTCAGCCCCGGATGATCGAACTCCCGCAGCACCTCCATCGCCTCCTGGAGCTGGGTGGTGCGCTCGGCCACCGCCGCCTCGTTCAGGCCGGGGTGGGGGATCATCTCCTTGAGCGCAAATTTAGTGCTGTCCTCGGCCCGCTTGGCGACGTAGACGCCGCCTTTCTCGCCGAACGTCAGCGTCTTGACGATGACGTATTTCCCCTCGGCAAGCTCCTGACCCGGGAGTAGCTCTTTAGCCATATCCGCTAGGATGTTCTGAATGGTCCGGATTGGATCCTGCCCGAGGAAATGGCTTGGAAACTGGCTTTGAAGCCTCGGGTGTTGAATCGCTGTCAACGCCGGGGGGAAACCCGTTGCGGGGGTCCGAAATGGCGCGCCGTCATGTTTCCCCTCAGTGAGCTGGCAGCCTGGGTCGAGGGCGAGGTTCAGGGCGACGCGTCGCTGATGATCGCCTCGGTGAGCGGACTCGAGAGCGTCGAGCCCGGCGGGCTGACGTTCGTCGAAGACCCCGAGCGCCTGGCCGAGGTCGAGGCCAGTCCCGCCGCCGCCGTGATCGCGCCGCCGGGGGTGACCTCGGCCCGCCTGGCCGTGCTGCAGGTGGCCAAACCGCGCATTGCGTTCGCCAGGCTGCTGGCCTATTTCCATCCGCGGCCCCCGGTGGTGCCGGGGATCCATCCCACCGCCTCCGTCCACGCCACCGCGCAGGTGGCCGCCAGCGCCCGCGTGGGACCCTATTGCAGCCTGGGACCGCACACGGTCGTCGGCGAGGGATGCGAGCTGGTAGCCCGGGTCACGCTGGAGGAGGGCGTCGAGCTGGGGCGGGGCGTTTGGCTGCAGGCCGGCGTCGTCATCCAGAAGGGCTCGCGCCTGGGGCCCGACTGCTCGCTGCTGCCCCACAGCGTGGTCGGACCCGGCTGCACGCTGGGAGCCAACGTCGAAACGGGGGCGCGCTGCCTCATCGGCGCCGGGGTTACCATCGGCGAAGGCACCAAGCTTGACAACCTCACCCACGTCGGCCAGGGCTCGCGCCTGGGGCGCCACGTGCTGATGGTGGGGCACGCGCTGGTGCTGCAAGACTGCGAGCTGGGCGACTACAGCGTGGTGGCCGCCCAGTCGGTGGTGAAGCCCGGCGTGAAGCTGGGCCCGCAGGTGCAGCTCGCGGCCCGCTCGGTGGCCGAAACCGACCTGCTCAAGCCGGGCACCTACTCCGGGGAGCCGGCTACCGGGCACCGCCAGGATCTGGTGCTGAAGGCGATGCAGGGGAAAGCCATCGAGCTCTGGCGCGCAGTGCGAAAGGCCCGATTGTCAGCGCCAGGAGAATCCACCCCAGAATCCCACTGAGCGGATCCCCCGACAGGCCCCAGAACCACGAGTTGGCCAGTCTTCCGGGCGGATCGGCGATCTGGATCCAGACCCAGGTCGTGTGCACGCCCACCGCCATCCACAGAGAGCCGGTCAGATCGACCAGCAAGCTGAGGAAGATGCCCGCCAGCACCAGCGAGATCCCGAACGCCAGCTTCCATTCCGGCGTGCCGTGGCGAAAGAGGTGCAGCACCGCGAAGAACATGTTGACCCCCAGGTAAGCGGCCGGCCGCCCCCACTGCTCGCGGACGACCTGGAAGAGGTAGCCGCGGAAGACGAGCTCCTCGATGGGCGCCATGGCGATCGCCAGCAAGATCGCCAGCAGCGAGGGCTCGGGCGGAGGGGTCCAGCGTCCGAATGCCAGCAGAAGGAGGCGGCTGAAGACGACCATCCCGATGCCCAGGAGCAGCCCTTTGACGTAGAGCCAGAGCCACCCGGGCTTCAGCTCCAACGTGGCCGAGCCTGGCGCCGGTCCCCACTTGCGCCAGGCGATGTAGGTGGCCACGAAGAGCCACAGGTAGAGCGCGCACAGGTAGCCGTTCTTCCAGTCGCGGGGACCGTAGCGGCTGAGCAGGATGGCGGGTTCACCCAGGATGAGCCCGGGAATGAGCCAGGCGCAGATCCAGCCGAGCGCCAGCAGGCCGATGAATCCACCGATCCTTTTCACGGAGGCGTCTCGCCGTGAGCCAACGCTTCGATCCAGGCAGCCATGCGGGCGGCTCCTCCCGGCGGTCCCATGCGCTCGCGGCCAATGTCGCCGCGCCGCTGCCGCTCGGCCGGGTCGGACAGAAGGCGCGCCAGCGACTCCACGACCCGGTCGGGATTCTCCTCGACCACCTCCAGAGCCTCACCCAGCAAGCCTTTCTGGCGGAAGCGATACCAGCTCATGCCTCGTTCCCCGCCGGGACCGTAGGCCACCACCGGCAATCCCATCCCGGCCGCCTGCTCGTTGGCGGTGCCCGCCTGGCCCAGCACCAGCTGACAGCGCGCCAGCACGTCTCCCAACACGCGCCGCACCAGCAACACCGGAGGAAGGCCCTCCCGGAAGAGCTCCCCGACGAGACCCTGCTTCTCGGGATAGGTGCGCAGATTCCAGCCCACGCTGCACAGCTCCATGGGGTCGACGCTGTCGGCCACCACCACCACCGCCCGGGCTCTCTGTCCGCCCTGCCACAGGCGCCGGTAGATATTCAGCATGCGCGCCATCTGGGGATAAGCATCGGCGCGGCTGCCTGGAAACATGCAGATCCAGGGGTCATCCCCGTGCAGGGGCAGGGGCACGTGGGTGGGCTGCAGCCCGTCCATCATCGGATTGCCGACCCAGGCGGCGTTCTTCAATCCGGCCTGGCGCAGAGCCTCGGCCGTCGGCTCGTCGCGCACCAGCGTCCACTGCGCGAGGTTGCGCATCGCAAAGCGCTCCAGCCAGCTGTAGGGATGGTGCAGCGACGATTTGGCCGTGCCGATGAACAAGAGCGGCTTGAGGCCCGCGAAAGCGTTGAGCAGGTTGAAGACGTCCCCCACGATGACGAACAGCTGGTAGCGATGGCGTGCCTGGCGCAAGAAGCGGTAATGGCTCCACAGCAGGCTCAAGAGCCCGCCCTTGAGGTCGCGGACGAGGTTGGCCAGCGGGCGGTCCATCACCAGCCCTCCGCTCGGCATGGGGTGGCGGCGGGGCCCGACCAGGGGCAGCACGCCCTGGTAGGCGGCCCCCGTACCTACGGTCGGCATGGCATCCGCGTCCACACGCGTAAGGCGCGCGCCGATGAGGCTGGCGATGGCATCCTCACCCGAGCCGTTGGAGAGGAAGAGAACCCGCGGACGCACTAGGCGACCAATGCAGGTTGCATGAGACGGTATTCCAGGCGGTTCGGCTTGCCCAGCCACAGCTTGAGCTCGGCCAGGTAACGGCTGTGGCTGCCGGTCTGCACGATAGGGACGTTCTGCTCGAGGTGGATCTCCGACAGCACGTGATGGCTGTGGGCTCCCAGGATGAGATCGACCCCGGGCAGACAGGCCGCCAGCTGGCGGTCGATGTCAAAGCCCAGGTGGCTCATGAAGAAGACCAGATCGCAGCGGGAGCGCAGCTCTTCCGCGATCGCCGGAAGGCATTTCTCGGGCGCGAAGAAGCGCAGGCCAAAGAGGCGTTCCCAGAGCGAGTGATGCGGATACTGCACGACGGTCGCCCCGAAGAGCCCCACGCGCAGGCCGCCCACCTCGAGCTCGAGCGAGCGGTCCCAAAGATTGTGATGACCCCGGTGGCGGAGGTCCGTCAGGTTGCTGGCCAGGAGAGGGAAGCTGCGCTGGTCGCGACGCCAACGCATGACCGCGCGCAGATAGTGCAGCTCGCGGTTGCCCATGGTCATAGCGGCATAGCCCAGCTCGCTCATGCGCTCGAGCACGGGCTCGGACCGGCGGCAAAGCGTGTTGGAGCCTTCCAGGGCATCGCCCCCGTCGAGCAACAACGTGCTCGGAGTGCGCGGAAGGCTGGCCAGATGGTCCAGCGCCGCGAAACGGCCGTGCATGTCGTTGGTATAGTAGAGCGAGAGGTCCGACACGTCAGCCCCGGGACAGCTTTCCCAGACCGATCGGGAGGGTCGAGCCCAAGAACCAGCCCAGTGCCGCCAACAGGAACGAGCCCGTAAAATAATAGGCCAGGAAACAGACGAGCCCGCCGCCCAGCCAGTTGAGCACGAAGGCCGCGGGAGAGAGAAAGAGCGAGAATCCGAGCGAGCCGCCCAGCAGCAGGCCGCCCAGCCCGGCCATGGCCCCCTCGGCCAGGTTCAACAGGCGGCTACCCAACACCGCGCCTTCCCAGGAAGCCAGACCCAGACCGGTGAGTGAGGCGGGAATGGGCGGATTGTGGTTGGCCCCGGTCAGAAACGCAGCCAGAAAGCCGCAGAATCCAAAGCCGAAAACGGCCAGCATGCGTTGGGCGGGAGTGATTCCTGGCGGCTTGGAGGGGCTGTCCTCGTCGTCCCCCTCGACGTCCCCGCCCACGGCTTTGGCTTCGGCCGCCTCGAGCTCTTTCCGCTTGCGTTTTTTCTTACTCACAGGAGGCCCTCCGACTGGCGCGCTTTCCAGAGCAAGACGCTCCAGCTCAGGGCGAGGTAAGCGAAGGTCGACCACTCGAAACGAAGAGCGGTCGCCAGGCAGAACTCGCCCTGGCCGCCGGGCGCGGCCGGCAGGCGGGGGAACAGCGCCGGGACGTGCCGGCAATAGTCTTCGTAGGTCGCGCCGAACTGCTTGCGCAGGAAGCTCTCCTCCAACGGGATGATCGTCATGTAGATCGCCGTGTGGATGCCCACTGCCACCAGGAAGACCCAGGGGGCGTAGCGGCCCAGGCCGGCACTGGCAGCCAGGGCCACCCCGGCGCCATTGAGGAGGTTGCCCAGGTAGAGCGGGTTGCGCAGGTGGGCATAGGGGCCGGCCGTGATCAAGCGGGGGGCGTCGAGATATTGCCGGCGCGTCGGCAGCCCGGCGTAGCCGAGCGCCCACAGGCGCAGAGTCTCGCCGACGAGGGCCAGGCAGGCACCCAGCATCAAACCCGTGGGGTTGGGCCGGGCGCACAGCAGCACCACGACCGCCGTCACGGACGCCAGGGCTCCCCTCCAACGAAAAACGAACTCACGCATATTGCTCTCTTTTGGCAGCCAACCCCAGAGTCCCGCGGATCATCTCCACGAGTCTGGCGCCCGCGCCGGTGCTTCCCATCAAGTCGCGCAGCTCGTGCGAGAGCTGAGCGCGACGCTCGTCGTCGACCAGGAGACCGCTCACGACCTCGGCCAGCTCGACCAGCGAATCACCCAGAATCACCTCGGGCAAGAACTTGCGTCGGGCCCGGAGGTTGGGCTGGGCCACGCCATAGGGGAACTTCAAATACTCCTTTTGGCGGAAGCGTTCCTTCAGGGAGCCCACGGGCAAGAGCTCGACCAGCCCGCCCAGCCCGCCGCGCGGCAACGGAGCGCGGCTCGAAAGGACGGTGACCATGGGTACTCCGGCGCAGGCCAGCTCGGCAGTATTCGTGCCCGGCACGCTGATGGCCAGGTCCAGGGCCTGCATGGACTCGTGGGGGCGGCCCTGGGTCACGTGCACGGTCACTCCGCGGTCGGTGGTCAGGCTGGTCAGGCCGACCCGACCATAGGCGCGCTCGGTGCCGATGCTGATCGGGTGGTCGAGCGCCTGCTGGGCGGCCGCCAGGTTGACGAAGGGCGACAGCACCACCAGGAACTCCGTGCCGGGATGGCGCTCGGCGACCATCTCGGCAGCGCGTAGAAACACGGGCAGGGCGGCGCGCAGGTGCACCGAGCGCGAGCCGGGGAACAGCCCCACGACCCTGGCGTCCGGTCTCAGGCCCAGCTCGCGGCGAGCCTCGGTCCGGCTGCGCGTGAGCGAGACCCCGTCCACCATCAGGTCGCCCACCACCTCGGCGGGGGTGGTGACTCCCTTTTTGGCCAGTTGGGGGATCAGGTCGGCATGCGCCAGCGCCAGTCGGGTAAAGGGACGTGCCTGCCGGGTGGCCCGGGTGGTGTAGGCCAGGGAAGGCACTCCCCAGCGCCGAGCCAGCGTGCTGGCGTGCCACATCTCGCCCCCCAGAAAGACCACCAGGCCGCCCGGCGAGGGTTTGAATCCGGGCCAGCCCAGCATCAGCTTGAGCGACTCGTTCGGCCGCAGGACCTTTTGCACGCCGGGCAGCGCGCGGGCATATTCATACTCGGTTCCGGCCGCGAAGGGGCAGGGCACCAGCGCGATGTGCACCCGCACGTCCTCGCTCTGCAGCGCTGCATTCACGACGCGCACCCAGCTCGACAACTCTCCCGGCGAATTGGTGGTGAGGACGACGTCTCTCAAAGCATCCCCATACTAACTGCCGACCGGAGACTGTCAACTGCCGATTTCAAGCCAGCATCCGCTCGACGTGGTCGGCCACCCGTTGCACCACGCCGGGCTCACCCAGAGCTTGCCGCAGCCGGCCGAGGTCGTGAATCAGCTGCCGGCGCTTGGGGCCGTCCTCCAGGAGGCTGAGCGCCTCGCCACTGACCGCCTCGGGGGTGGCGCCGGTCTGCAGAAACTCGGGCATGACGTCTTCGCCCAGCACCAGGTTGGCCAGCGCAAACCTGTGCACCCGCAGCAGATTGAGGTGCCACAGCAGGCTGTAGAGCAGCCAGTCGAGCTTGGCGCCGCGATAGACCACCACGTGGGGCAGGCCCAGGATGGCGGCCTCCAGCGTCACCGACCCGCTGGCCATCACGGCCAGCTCGCTGGCGGCCATCGCTTCGCGAGCTTTGCCATCCAGAATGCGGAGCCAGGCCGGGGGCCGGGGAATCTGAGCGTCCAGCGTCTTGCGTAAGGCGGGGGTGGCGCAGGGTACCAGGAACTGCAGGTCACTGTGCGCGCTGCGCAGGCGCGCGGCCACCTGCATCAGCAGGGGCGTGATGTAGCGCACCTCCTGGGTGCGACTGCCGGGAAGCAGGGTGACGTAGCGCCCGGGCTCGAGACCCAGCGCCTGCAAGGCTGGCTCGCGCGGGACCGGCTCGATCACGTCCAGCAAAGGGTGGCCGTAGTAGCCCACGTCGAGGCCCAGGCGCGCATACTGGTCGGCGTTGTAGCGGAAAGGCGTGATAATGCTGGTAACCCGCTGGTGCAGGGCGCGGAAGCGCTTGGGGTTCTTGGCCCACTGCGAGGGAGGAACGTACCACAGCGTTCTCAGGCCGTACCTTTGGGCAAAACCCGCCAGCCGGTAGTGCACGGCGGGACAATCGACCATGATCGTGAGGTCGGGGCGTCTGGCCAGCAGGGTCTGGCGCATCTTGCGATAGGCCAGGTAGATGCGCGGAATCTTGCCCACCGCCTGACTGGGACCGATCGACCCCCAGGTCGACGAATCCGCGATCAGCTCGACACCCGCCGCGCGCAGCTTGTGGCCCCCCACCCCGAGCATGACCCAGTCGGGGTGCCGCTTCTTGAGCTCGAGGGCGAGAGCCGCCGCCTGCAAGTCGCCCGAAGGCTCCCCGGTAGAGAAAAAGATGGTCTTCATCATACCCTACAGTTGAGAGTTCAGGGTTACCCGAGGAGGCTGGTCAACCGAACTCTTGACTCTGAACTCGAAACTCTCGACTGGAGTTAGACCCCGGCGGCCTCCGCGGCGAGCGCGCGTCCGTTGACGCCCTGACCCTCGCGACGAATGCAGACACCCTGGCGGGAGGGGCTCTCCAGGAAACGGATGAGATGGTCGGTTTCGTTGTTGAGAGGCACCGAGCGGCGCATCTGCTCCACGGCCTGGGTGAGATTCAACCCCGACCGCAGCATGAGCTGGTAGCAACGCTTGAGGTCGTGGCGGATCTCCTTGGGGATGCCGCGGCGCTGCATGCCACGGATGTTCATGCCGTGGATGCGGGCCGGCTGACCGTCGACCAGCGAAAACGGGGGGACGTCCTGGATGATCTTGGCCAGGCCGCCCACCATCGCCAGGCGCCCGATGCGGACGAACTGGTGGAAACCGCTCATGCCGCCCAGCACCGCCTGGTCCTCGACCTCGACGTGGCCGGCCAGTCCGACCGAGTTGGCGATGACGATCTGGTTGCCCAGCGTGCAGTTATGCGCCACGTGGGTGTAGGCCATGATGAGGTTGTCGTTCCCGATGGCGGTCACGCCCTCGGGCTCGTAAGCGCGATGGATCGTGACATACTCGCGGATGATGTTGCGATGGCCCAGCTTGGTGTAAGCGCGATCGCCATTGTAACGCAGGTCTTGCGGGGCGACGCCGACGACGGCGCCCGGCCAGATCTCGTTCTCTTGACCGATCTCGGTCCACTCGCCGATGACCACGCTGCTCTGAATGCGAGTGCCGCGGCCGATTTTGACGTTGTTGGCAATGATGGTAAAGGGGCCCACCTCGACGTCTTCGCCGAGCTGGGCACCGGGGTCTACGATTGCCGTAGGATGAACTCTGATCAGGACCGCGATCTCCTCTTCTTTAACCCGCCAGGGCGATCAGGTCCTGGCCCGCGGGGGCTTTGGACTTGACGATCTTCATTCGAGCCAGAACCTGCATCGCAAGCTCGAGTGCCCGTTTGCCGTCTTCTCCGGTGACCAGGGGGGTCTTGTGCATGGCCACGCAGTCGGCGAAGTGGCTCAGTTCGAGACGAAGGGGCTCTTTCTTCTCGATCTGGACAAATTCTGGAGCCATCGGATATCCGTTGGCCGGGGGACGCAAAATGGAGAGGTTCTGGTTGATGAAATCGAGACACAGGGTGCGCCCCGTATCCTCGGTCACCTTCAGCTGGCGGAGCCGCTCCCCGCTGACGCGGCTGGCGACCAGGCTGGCAGCGGCGCCATTCTTGAAGAGCAGATGCACCTGGGCGATGTCCTCGAAGTCGGAGTAGACCGATACGCCCACCGCGTTGATCTCGACCACGGGCGAGTTGACCAGGCTGGTCAGGATGTCCAGATCGTGAATCATCAGGTCCCACACCACGCCGACATCGAGGTTGCGCTCGGTGGGATAGGCCAGCCGGTGCGACTCGAGGTGGATGGGGCGGCCGACCACCTCTTTGATCTTGCGCACGGCGGGGTTGAAACGCTCGAGATGCCCGACCTGCAGCACCAGGTTGCGGCGCTTGGCATAGTCGACCAGGCGTTTGGCCTGGATGAGGTCGACCGTGATCGGCTTCTCGACCAGCACGTGGATATCTTCCGACAGGAACGCCATGGCCAGCTCGTAGTGATGGCTGGTGGGGGCCACGATGTTGACGGCGTCGACTTTGCCGAAAAGGTCGCGGTAATTGCTGTAGAAGGCGGTCTTGAAGCGGTCGGAGCAGATCTGGCCGCGGGCCTCGCTCAGGTCGACGACGCCGACCAGGTCGGTCTGGGGAAGCTCGGAATACACTCGGGCATGGTGCACGCCCATGTTCCCGATGCCGACAACTCCCACTTTGACCGGTTCCAAGAGTTCTTGCCTCCTAGCAAATTCAGCCCCCTGGGGGCGCTAGGTCCAGTATTCCCCAAATGTTCGCCCAGGAAAAGCCAGTTCCTGTTAAAATCCTTCACGATTTTGTGACCGTACCGTCACCCGATCCAGGGGAAATCCCCGAGTTGACGGCGGCCGCAGCCCTTCCGTGAACTGAATTTTTTTCCAGGGTAAAGTCGCCCTGCATGGCGAGCTTTTCCTCCACCATGGCCTGACAACGCACCTTCCAGCGCGTGCCCTCGTGCTCGAGCACCTCCACGTGCAGGTCCAGTCGGTCGCCCGGAACGACCTGGCGGCGGAACTTGAGTCGGTCGATGCGGGCTACCCGAAAGCTCGTGCCCAGCAAAATCCAGGCCAGTTGCAGGAGGCTCTCGATCTGGAGCACGCCGGGCATGACGGGAAAGTGGGGAAAATGGCCCCGGAAGAACGGCTCGTTGATGGTGACGTTCTTGTATCCCGTGGCCCGCTTGTCATCCAGCTCCAGGACCCGGTCCAAGAGCAGGCAGGGATAGCGGTGGGGCAGCCGCTGCCTGATTTCCGTCGTGTCCAGCATGGGGAGGGTCCTCCTTCAGAATTCGCCGGGCCAGCTCGACATGGAGGCGGTGGCCGGCCATGACGGCGATCACCCGGGCCTGCAGCTCCGAGCCCAACAGGGCGAGATCGCCCACGAGATCGAGACATTTGTGCCGCGCCGGCTCTTCAGGGAACCGGAGTGGCGAGGTAAAGCCATCCTGACGGATGACCAGCGCGTTGGAGAGGTCCCCACCCAGAGCCAATCCCCGCTCGAGCAGGGCGGCCACCTCTTCATAGAAACCGTAGGTCCGGGCCGGCGCCAGCTCGGCCAGGAAGCGCTCGGCGCCCGGTCGGAACACGATGTGCTGGTAGCTGATCATCGGATGCCGATAATGCACCGAATATTCCAGCACCGCCTCGTCGTTTGGCAGGGCCAGGATCATGGCCCCTTCCTCCGCCACCCAGACCGGCTTCTTCAGGACGTGGACGGGCGCCGGACGGTCCTGCTCGACGGGCTCGGCGGACTGCAGGGCCCGGGTGAAAGGCAGCGCCGAGCCATCCAGAATCGGGATCTCGGGGCCGTCCACCAGGATGCGAAGATTGTCCAGCTGCAGTCCGGCACAGGCTGACAGCAGGTGCTCCACGGTGGAGACCGAGGCCTCGCCCTGCGACAGCGTGGTGCAGCGCTCCAACCGGCTGACCGAGCTGACCAGCGCGGGAATCTCGACCCCGTCTCGCACGAATACACGTCCCGTGTCGGAAGCGGCCGGCTGCACCTCCACGCGGGCGGGCTTGCCCAGGTGGATTCCGACGCCCTCGAGCGTCACCGGTTGGCGAATCGTGCGTTGCAGACGGGTCACTTCCAGTCGGTCCCCCCGGGCGTCGTCAGCGGGCCCGCCGTGCTCGGCTCGTTGCGGCCCGTGATGTCGTGCCATTGCAACTCGGCCGGGTAGCTCGAAGAGGCCTCCGGGAAAGTCAGCAGCTTGACCACCTTGCGCTCGCCGGGAGCCAGGTCGAAAGTTTCCACGGGGCTGGGCGGGCCGCCCGCGTCCCCGGCTTTGCGGAAGCCGGTCTCGTAAACCTTGCCGTTGATCAGGAACGAGCCGGCGGCCGGGCCGTTCAGGGGCAGGAAATACAGTCCCACCCGGGCCGGAAACGGCTTGGTGTTGATCAGCGTCGTCTCCAGGCGATAAAAGACCCCGAAGTTGCCCGTGTTGGGCAGGCCGGTCTCGAAGTCGATCAGCCAGGGGTCCTCGCCGAAGCGGACCCCCAGCGGAGCCGAGCCGGTGCGGAACTCGAGGTCCTCCTCGAAGAAGGGTTGAGCGAAGACCCCGTGCGGATGGATCTTGAACGGATTGAAGGGCGCCCCGATGTCCGGCATCGGCTTGCCGTCGTTATAGCTGGGAGAAAGCTCGGTGCGCACCTCCACCTCCAGCGACGGGCCTTCCAGGATGCGCAGGTTGGCGAAGCCGGTCAGCAGCGCCTGGATGGGCACCTCGTGCGAGGCCAGCTCCAGCTTGGCGTTGGGAGGCATCGTCAGCACGTAGCCCGCTCCCTCGCCCTCGTTGGCCAGGAAGCGCGTGGCGCTGGTGTGCCCCACCAGCACCTCGTTGCGGCTCGGCCCGGCCGACATCAGGTTGACCAGCACTTTGACCGGCTCCGGGTTGGGATTGGTCAGGTTGACCCAGATGTTGCGCGGCCCTTTGGAGACGTTCTTGTGGCTGTACATGAGCCGCGAGGGCTCTTTCTTGGTGAACTTGTATTTGAGCAGCACGCCGTCGACGTCGAGCAGCTCCGGGCGGTTGGAGACGAGCAGCAGGTTGGCCTCCTCGGGCTCCACGTCCAGGCTGTTCACGACCACCGGCAGGTTGCGCGAGACGGGGAAATAGTTCTCGTTGCCCTCGATCTTGATGGGCACCGTCAGGCGCATGGTCTGGCCCTTGGGCACGGAGGGCAGCTCGTCGAGGTTTCCGCCCACGCTCATCTGGCAACCCGGGCGCACACGCGCCTGCACGTAGGCCTCGCGCAGCACGCCCTCGGCCACCACCTCGCCGGGCGCGGGGTTGCCGACCACCTGCACGGTGACCTGGTCGGGCAGGGTCCCGGCCCAGTCTTTCACGTGCACGAACAGCCGGGCTTTGCCCTTGCCCCGGGTCACGTTCAGGGTGGTCTTGCCCACCCGCATGCCGGTCAGCGTGATGGTGCCGTTCTCGTCGGCGCTGGCCTGCACCACGCCGTTGGGGTCGTCCACCCGGATCGGACCTTCGGCCAGCCCGCTGACCTCGATGGTGTGCCCCTCGCCGACCGGCATCACCATGCGGGCCTGGCTCAGACGCAGCATGCCTTCGCCCACCATGGAGTGGAGATCTTCGGCCCAGCGAATGGCCAGCTTGAGCGGGTCGCTCTGGTTGGCGGCCGCGAGTGATTTCGTAACTTCCAGGATAGGGACCGTACCCCACATGATGGTGGCGCCGTTCTTGCTCTTGACCACCTTGATGCCCTCGGGATTGGCTCCCTTCTGCATCTGCGACTCGATGCGCCGGGTCACGGCCTCGGCCGCCTCGGCGCTGTCCAGGCGCATCAGCACCTGACCGCCGACCACGACTTCCTGGGCGCGGGCCACGGGCACCAGCAGCACCCACAGGCTCAGGACGAAGAGCCAGATCCGCGAGCCGCCGAAAGGTCTCACTTGAGCTTCTCCAGCTCTTTCAGCGCCATGGGCAGTTTCTGCAGGGCGGCCCAGACCTCGACCGCCTCGTGGTAATCGCGGGCGGGGTAGCCGGCCAGGATCGATCCCGGCGGGACCTTCTTGCGCATCGACCCGCAGCGGGGCATGAGGCGCGTCCCGTCGCCGACCTCCACGTGGCCCAGCGTGCCCGACTGCCATTCCATGTGGCAGTCGTTGCCGATGTGGGCCGAGCCGGGCAGTCCGACCTGCTCGTCGATCCGGGTGCGATCGCCGATGTGCACGTTGTGCCCGATCTGGCACAGGCTGGCGATGCGCACATCCTTCCCGATCCGGGTGCTGCTGGTCGTGGCCCGGTCGATGCACACCCCGGCCGCGATCACGCTGTCGTCGCCGACTTCCACCGTGCCCACCTGCGGGATCTTGAGGTGGCGCCCGGACTCGACCACGTAGCCATAGCCGTCGCTGCCCAGAATGGAGCCGGATGCGATACGCACGCGCCGTCCGAGCCGCACGCCGCCCATCAGCACGGCGCCAGGCTCCAGAATGCACTCCTCGCCGACGACCACGCCCTCGGCGAGGAAGCAGCAAGGTCCGATGAACGCGCGGTCGCCCAGCTGCGCCCCCGCCTCGACGACGGCACCCGCGCCCACGGTCACGCCCTGGCCCAGGTGGGCCTCGGCCGACACGGCGGCGCCCGCGACCAGGGTGAGGGTTGCTTTCAGGCGCTCATACAGCGCTGCGTCTCCGGCCAGCTCGCGACCGACCGTGGCGTCGCCACCGGTGCTGCCGGGCGGACCCAGCCCTCCGGGGCGCGCTCCCAGACAGGTCACCACCCGATCCGGTTGGTCGGTGGTCGTGCCGAAGGCTTGGGCCAGGTCGCCCAGGCGCCAGGGGGGCGGGGTCAACAAGGCTACTTCTTGTCGTGGCTGAGCTGAATCAGGATGTCGGTGGTAATGTTCTGCCCCGACGTGTACTGCACCGAGGGCATGTGGACCGTGTCGATCACGATCATGTCCAGCCCGCGCTCTTTGGCCACTTCCTCGCCGGCTTTGCTGATGCGTCCCCAGGCATCCTGGTAGAACTTGCTCGAGCGCGCCTGCCAGATCTTCGACGAGCTCGCGATGCGGTTGTTCAGCTCGTCGGCTTTCTTCTTGCTCATCTCCTCGGGCGTCCGGGGAATGCTGGAGAGAAACGTGCCGGTATCGGCCGCCCAGGTGAGGTTCATGTCGCGGAACTCGGGCATCTCCTGGACGACGCGCTCGGTGTCCACGACGCCGACGGTCATCTTGGGAGGCTCGCTCTTGCCACAGCCGACGGCCGCGAGACCGAGCAGCCCGGCGATGATCAGGGCCCTGTTCATTTGCTCTTGGCCGGGGACGTCTGCTGCAGCTTCAGCTCGACATCCTGAGTGATGTTGACGGCGCCGTACTCCACGGTCGGGAAGCCGGGGGTATCCACCAGCACCAGGTCGATGCCTTTGTCGTCGCAGACAGCCTTGGCAGCCGCCTGGATGGCGTCGAAGCGCTTTTTCAAGAAGGTGTTGGTCTTCTCGCCCCACTTCTTGTCCAGATCGACGTTCATCTGCTGGAAGCGCTTGAGGTCGCTCTGGCTGAGCGAGCTCGGGCCGCCCCGGTCCTTGACCTCTTTGTTGATCTTGGTCTGCAGATCCACGCGCGCCTTGGCATAGTCCGCGGCGGTCTTCTGATACTCGGGGTCGTTCTGCACCAGGGTGGCGCTGTCGACCGTGCCGGTCGTGAGCTTGCCCCCCGTCTTGCCGCCGCAGCCGGTCGCGACCAGCATCACGGCCAGCCCGAGCGACGTCCCCCACAATGCCATGCTCTTCATTTGAATCCTCCTACGGCGAATCGGGCCGGGCTTTCGTCTTGATGGCCACCATGGCGTAGTCGGTCAGGTCGGGCACGTCGTCGCGCTTCTCGTCACGGTAGACGTAGGAGCCGATCACGATGTCGATCTTGTTCTTCTGGGCCACGGCGCCGATGTCGCCTTTCAGGTCGGCGACCATGCGGTCATACAGCTCGGTGCGCTGCTTCTGCAGCTTGTCGTACTGAGCTTGCTTCATCTCGATCTTGGCCTGGGTGGCGGGGGAGAGGCTCTCCTTGGAGGCCACCTCCATCGCTTTCTTCATCTCGGCCTTGACTTTGTCGATGCGCTGGGTCAGCTCTTCCGACTTGGCCTTGAGGCGCGCCATGGCGGAGGCCTGCTCGGCTTCCATCTTGGCCTTGGCCTCTTCGGAGGCGGCCTGCATCTCAGCGGTGAGACGCGCCTCTTCCTTGGCGATCAGAGCTTTCAGCTCGGGGGTCATCTTGGGGCCGCTGGGGCGTTGCTGCGGCTGAGCCGGGGCTGGCGCAGAGTCGGGGATCATGCCCAGCTGACTCTTGACCTCGGCGTCCACACGGGCCTGCTGCGTCTTGATCTCGCTGGCCTGGCGCGCCTCCGAATCGGCCCGGAAGCTCTTGTAGGAGCCCTCGAGCTCGGCCCGCTTGGCGTCCTTCAGCTTCTCCTCCTCGTCGGAGATGGCTTCCAGCTGCGCCTGCAGGTCGGCCTGCTCGGTCTCGTCCTTGGCCACCTGCACCTTGAGCTGCAGGTTCAGCTTCTCTTGCTGGTGCGATTTCATAACCGAGTCTTCGTAGGCCGCGATCTCCGAGTCGATGCGAGCGCGCTCGGCCTCGATCTCCTCGCGATGGGCTTTCTCGACCTCGAGCTTGATGGCTTCATTCTTGCGCTGGCGCAAGAGCATCAGGTTGCGTGCCGCGTCGCCCTGACTTGGCATCTGCACGGGAGCAGGCGCCGCGGAGGGCTCGTTGGCCATCTCAGGAGCATGCTTCGAGATATAGTCCTTCAGCTTGGCTTCCATGCGAGCCTTGCCCTCATCGGCCATGCCCTGCAGCTTGGCGCGGATGCTCGCTTCCATGCCGTTCATCTCGGCGCTGATGGCGGCCTTCTCGGCCTCCATCTCCTGCTGCGCTTTCATGAACTCGGCCTTGAGCTTCTCCTCGATCTTGCGGCGCTGGTCGTTCTTCTCGAGCAGCGGGATGGCGTCGATCTCGGCTTTGAGATCGCCCAGCTGCTGGTCGAACTGCTGCAGCCGCTCGTAATCGGGATGGGCTTTGATCAGGTTGTTGTAATCGACCACCCCGAGGGTGCCGCCCAACTGCGCAACGATATCCGACTTCTTGTCCTGGGCCTGGGGCACGGCGATCACGCCCGCCGCCAGGACTGACGAAATCAAGAGGCCGCCCCCGATCCTCCACCAGAAACCCGTCGGACGCTCCTGTCCTCGCTGAACCATGGTCGTCTTCATAAGCCCTCCTTACGGATTGCTGGGGGTTGCGGTCGACTTGGAAGTGGAATCGGCCGCGGGCGTGCCCTTGCTGCCGGTCTTCTTGAGGAACGAATCGACCACTTCGTCGGTCAGGTTGCGCCCGCCATACATGACGTGCACCTTGTCGAGGACCAGGGCCACATTATTCTTTTCGGCGGCCTCGGTGACGGACTGGTTGACGGCCTGAATCAGGGGAGCGACCATCTCCTGCTGCTTGGCTTCCATGCGGAGCATCAGCTCTTTCTGGATGTTGGCCTGCTCCTCGGGCGACTTGCCCTTGGCGCGCTCCTGGAAATCCTGGGCCAGGTCGTTCTTCAGGGTGGCCATCTTGAGGTCGACCTCCTGGAAGGCCTTCAGGTTACGGACCACTTCCTGGTCGAAGTAGGCGATGGGCGAATCTTTGGTGTCGTCCTCGGCCGGCAGCTTGAGCTCGGCCTTGTCCTGGAACTTCTTCTTGACCTCTTCGGTGATCTCGTCCACGCCGAAGACCACGATGCGCTTGTCCAGCACGACCTTGTAATCATGCTCGCGGGCCACGGCGGCGATGGCGGCCTCGGCCTTCTTCTGGAGCGGGGTCAGAGTCTTGTTCTTCTCCTGCTGCAGCTCTTGCTCGAACTCGGCGGCTTTCTCCTGGAGCGTCCGCATGGCTTCGGCCTTCTCCTGGTCGGTGGTCGGATGCTGCTGCCGGGCGACTTCCTCGAGCTTCTTCTTGTACTCTTCCGACTTCTTCTGAAGCGCGGCCTGAGCGTCGGTGAACTCCTTGAGCTGGTAGATCGCGTCGGCGTCGATCGAGGCGACCTTCTTGATGGGCGCTTTGCCCACGCCGTTCTTCATCACGAACCAGCCGGCGGCGATGGCCACCAGCAGCAACACCAACCCGGCGATCAGCGGGGTCTTATTCGAGCCGCCGCTCGAGCGGCGAGATTCCATCATGTCTCCGTCTTGCATGCGAAGAGGACCTCCTCGAGGCTGGGATTTCGCGCGTCCCATGCCCAACAAATCACTCACTCACGGGTGAGCCTGAAGTTCCAGGTAGTTTTAGGGTATATCGGCGGCGCTGTCAACGCCCGTCCAGTTAAGAGTTAAGAGTCGAGAGTCGAGAGATTTGTTCCCGAAACTCTGAACTCCAGGCTCTCAACTCTGAACTTCTAAAACGACTGGCCGATACCGATGCTGGCGCGGCCGCCCTCGTCGCCGTAGGCGTAGTCGATACGGATGACGCCCAGGCCGAGGCTGGGGAAGACGATGCGCAGACCGGCTCCGATGTCGGCGCGGATGGCCGAGGAGGTGACTCCCGGGGTCCAGGCGTTGCCGGCGTCGGCGAACACGGCGCCGCGCAAGAACTTGATGTGACCGATGCCAAAGCGGTACTCGGCGTTCATCACCAGGAAGCGAGTTCCGAAGAACGCGTTCTCGCGGTAGGCGCGCAACGTGTCGGTGCCGCCCGCGAAGAAGAACTCCGAGACCGGCGCCGAGCCGCTCAGCATACCCGCCCAGGCGCGCAGCGCCAGGGTGGAGTTGGTGCCGAACGGGATGTAGGTGCGGCCCTCGGCCACCAGCTTGGTGTAGTTGAAGTCGCCGCCCAGACCCGCATACTGCAGCGAGCCGTTGGCGAAGTTACCCACGGTCGGGTTGAAGACGTCGTCGCGGGTGTCGTAGAGAGCCGAGAGCCCGATGGAGTTCAGGTCGCCCTTTCCGAGGCCGACGGGGATGAACGCCGAGGACGGGTCCTGGGTGATCTCGATGGTCTCGCGCCGGAAGGTCACGAAGCCGCGCAGGTCGTCGGTGAACGGGTGGCCGTAGGTGACCGTGCCGCCATAGCGCCGGTCCTCGTAGAGGGCGAAGTCGTTCGAGCTACCGCCGATCACGGGCTGGCGCAGACCGGAGACCTCATTGAGGAACAGCGAGACACCGATGGAGTCCTGGTTATCGTTGATGGCCGGGTCGAAGTAGGACAGACCCAGGGCGCTGATGTTGGCACCGCGCTGCCACTGAATGCTGACCGACTTGCCCTGACCGAACAGGTTGCGGTCGGAGAACGAGATCGCGCCGGTGATGCCCGCGCGCACAGCGCCCGAGCCGCCGCCGGCGTAACCCACGCCGATGGTCGCGAGACCGGTCTTTTGCTCCTCGACGGAAAGGACGAGGACGACCTTGCCAGGCTCGGTGCCAGGCTCGGGCTCGATATTGACCTTCTTGAAGTAACCGAGGTTGTTCAGGCGCTCGAGGTCCTTCTGGATCTTGCGGCGCTGCAGAACCTCCCCGGGCTTGGTGCGCAGATTGCGCGTGATGGTGTCGGTCTCGGTCTTGGTGTTGCCCTCGACGCGGATCTCTTCCACCACGGCCTCGAGCACCTTGATCGTCACCTGACCCTGGTCGGGGTCGAGGCGAGGACGGATGGTGTCGAGGATGTAGTCGTTCTTCTCATACAGCTCCGCGATGCGGGCGCTGTCTTCCTTGAGGGTTTTCTGATTGAACAGCTCCCCGGGCTTGGTCTGCACCAGGCCGCGGACCTGCTCTTCGGGGAAGACCGAGACGCCCTCGATGTTGACGTTTTGAACCAGCATACCGTCCTTGATGGTGAGAGCGAGCGTGCCGTTCTCCCACTTCAGGTCGATGACGTGGGTGGGGGTCAACAGGTAGCCCAGGTCTTCGTTGTAATACTTGTTGATGTTCTGGATGTCGGCGTGGAGCGAGCGGGTGTTGAGGATCTTGCCCTGCTTCGTATCCATCAGCTCGAGGATCTTCTCGGTGGGCACCACCTGGTTGCCGGCGATCGTGATGCTGTTCACGACCGGGTTCTCCAGCACACGGAAGATGAGGCGCACGCCGCCGGGGGCGCCGCGCGTGTCGAGGCGCACGTCGGTGAAGTAGCCCAGGTCGAAGATGGCCTGCATGTCGCGCCGCAAGCGCGGCTCGAGCACGGGGTCGCCGATGCGGGTGGAGATGACCTGCAGCACTTCCTCGGTGGGAACCTGGGTGTTGCCTTCGATCTCGATGTTGACCACGCGCGGGGCGGTCGCCTCGGGGGGCGGGCCTTCCTCGCCGCCGGGCGGGTTGGACTCTTCGGTGCCGGCCGGCAAGGCCGCGGTGTCCTGCGGCAGAATGTCCGCCGAGACGCCTCCGCTGACGAAGCGGGCCGCCGATACGACCATCTCGCGGCTCGGGCCGAGCGTGAAGATGACCATCACGTTGTCGCCGACCTTGAGACCCTCGGCCAGTTGGCTGTCGGGGGTGACCAGGAAAATCATGTCGCGGTCGCTGCCGTCGGCGGCCTTACCGCGGACGCTGAGCTTCTGCTCTTCGACCAGTTGCACCGTGCCCGTGAACCGGTAGGTGCCTTCGGGCAGGGTATCGGGGACCGCGGCGGGCGCGTCGGCCGGAGCCGGGGCGGCACCTTCGCCAGCGGGCGGGGCCTCGGCGGGAGCCGGGGCGGCCCCTTCGGCCGGGGTGGCCTCTCCCTCGGGCGCTGCTGCGCCGTCCGGATTCTCCTCGGCGGGAGCCGGTGCGGCGCCTTCCAAATTGTCGGCGGCGGGCGCCGGAGCGTTCTCTTCTTCGGCCGCGACCGGCTGAGAGATCGCCGACTCGGAACCGCCCGTACCCGGAAGCTCCTGGGCGAAAGCACCGACCGGCAAACTGGCGCTCAGCATCACCGCCACGAGAGCAAGACTAATTTTCTTCTTCATCGGTTAACTCCAGCGATCGGCAAAAAAGCGCGTCAGATCGCAAAATTCGGCGGCCCTTTCGACGACAGTGCAAGGTGTCCTGCCCTTCCCGGAGCTTGAAACCTTTCACAGTTGCCCCATTGTATGCATGGCAACAGGGGGGCGCAACCCCAACTCTTTGTTCGACGACTCGGACTCGGGTTGAATTTTTTTCTTTCAACGCCTGCCTGTCCGATCCTGTCGTCAAGTGTCCCAAAGTCTACAGGGGCACATGACCCCATGACGAAGGGCCAGCAATGACGCGTTTGGTCGCCATTTTGCTGTTGTTAGGGTGCGTGGCGACCGCCCAGGAGCCCGAAATTCGCTGGACGTACAAGATGCCGTTCCCTGTGCGGAGCATGACGATCAGCGACCAGGGCGTCGTGCTGCTCGGCTCCGACTTCGGTAACTACCTCCACGCGGTGGACGTCGCCCTGGGCAAGTTTCTCTGGAAGAAAGATCTCAAAGGCTCGATCTGGAGTCCGGCCGTCACCATCACCGACGTGGCCTTTCTGGTGCCCAACGCGTCCGCGCTGATCTGTCTCAAAATCGAGACCGGCGAGGAAGTTTTCTGGCTCGGGCCCGAGTTCCCCACGGTGGATCGCCCCCCCTGGCAGAACAAAGCCCCTCCCGCGGTTACGGCCGACAATGTCTGGATGGTCTCGCTCAACGGCACCCTGGTCAAGCTCGACAAGACGGGGAAAGTGATGGAGCAGATGGAGCTGCAGGGCTCCAACCAGACCGACCAGTTCTGGAGCCGCCCCGCCCTGGTGGGCAACGCGCTCTTCGTGGGCTCGATCCGCGGCAAGCTGCACCGCATCCGAACCGAGAACATGCGTCGCATGGAGACCATCGAGCTGGGCTCGGACGTGCGCTCCGACGTGCTCGGTCGCAACGACCGCGTCTACGTGGCCACCGTCAACGGCATGTTGCGCGTCTTCCGGGTCGAGGCGCAGAGCACCGTGGAGCTCTGGAGACTGAAATTCTCCACGCTGCCCACGCAGGTAGCCCCGGCCGGGCGCTCCCCGTTCGTTCCGGTGTTGCAGGAAGAGCGTCTCTACATCGCCAGCCGCACCTCGGCCTACTGCCTGGAAGCCGGCACCGGCGCCATCCTCTGGAAGACCGTGGTGCCCGGGGGAGTCTGCTGCCCCCTCGCCCTGATGAAAGACAAGGCGGTCACCGTCAACAACCGCGGCGAGCTGATCTCGCTGGCGCTGGGCGACGGGCGGCTCACGGGCCGCGCCCAGCTGGGCGCCGTCCCCACCGCGGGCCCGCTGGCATGGGATCAGTTCGTGCTGGTCGGCTTCAGCAACGGCCTGCTCGAAGCCGTCACCCCGCCTTGAGATCGACTCCCTACTCCTTACTCCCTACTCCCTACTCTGGTGTAGAGCTCGGCGGCGGCGCGGATGCCGCCGTAGAAGTGTTTGAGCTCGAACTTCTCGTCCGGGGAGTGGATGCCGTCGTCGGGGTTGCCCAACCCGAGTAAGAGAGTGTCGACCCCCAGGATGCGGCGGAAGTCGCTGACGATGGGAATGGCGCCGCCGTGGCGGCTGAAAAGCGGGGCCACACCGAAGCCCGCCTGGACCGCCTCGCGCGCCGCCTCGAAGAGCGGCTCGTGGCGCCCCTCGCGTTTGAGCAGATAAGGGTGGCCGCTGTCCCCCTCCACGAACTCGAGCTGAGCATACGCGGGACAGTTCTCCTGGAACCACTTCTTCATGATCTGCATGACGTGGGCCGGCTCCTGATCGGCCACCAGGCGCGCGCTGAACTTGGCGCTGGCCGTGGCCGGCACGATGGTCTTGCTCCCTTCGCCCTGGTAGCCGCCGGTGATCCCGTTGCACTCCAGCGTGGGCCGGAACCAGCGACGCTCGTTGGTGCTGAATCCCTCATCCCCGTGGAGGTGGGCCCCCAACCAATCGGTGTAGGCCTTCTCGTCGAAGGGCACCGCCGCCAGCGCCTCCTTCTCCCACTCCCCCGCGGGTAAAACGTTGTCATAGAAACCGGGTACCGTGATCCGATTCCTTTCGTCGTGCAATCGGCTAATCATAGAGACCAGGGTGTGGATAGCGTTGGGCAACGTTCCCCCGTACACCCCGGAATGGACATCCTTGTGAGCGGTTCGCAAGCGCACTTCGAACACCACGATGCCGCGCAAACTATAGTGGATGGTGGGCACGCCCTTCATCGGCGAGCTGGTGTCGGACACGACGCAGAGCTCGGGGCGGAGCTCGTCCTTGAGCCGACGCAGCAGCTCGGGCAGGTTCGGACTGCCGATCTCTTCCTCGCCCTCGATCAAGAAGGTGAGATTGACGGGCAGCGTGCCCAGCGTGCGAAACAGAGTCTCGACAGCGCACAGGTGGGCATAGAACTGCCCCTTGTTGTCACAGGCGCCCCGCGCGTAAATGCGGTCGTTCTCGACCCGGGGCTCGAAGGGCGGACTGGTCCAGAGCTCGAGCTCGTCGGCAGGCTGCACGTCATAGTGGCCGTAGACCAGCAGGCGCGGCTTGCCCTCGCGCTCGGGACCGTGGGCCACCACGGCCGGATGGCCCGGGGTCTCCACCTGGCGCGCGTCCAGCCCCAGGCGCTTGCAGTGGCTCTCGACCCAGGAAGCGCAGCGCAGCACGTCGACTTTCCGCTCGGACTGCGTGGAGACCGAGGGAATGGAGAGCAGCTCCTTGAGCCCTCCCAGGAAGTCGGCGCGGTGCTGGTCGAGGTAGCTCGAAATGGCTTCAGACATAGGTTTGGGCGTTCAAGCGGGGACGCCGGGGCTCCTTTGGATCAGTTTGTTAAAATTTATCGCAAAAACAGCAGGAACAGGAGTGGGATTCGCAGTAATGTCCGCTCGCAACAAAATAGTCCGCGCGCGGGCGCAGGAGGGTAAACCGTGGTTGATTTGATGAAAACTGACCGCTACCCCGGTCGGAAGATCTGGTTCGGTGCCCTGGATGATACCGTGGATGGCTTACAGCTCCACGGTAAGGTGCGAATGAAGCCCACGCTCCTGCGGACCGCCCCCGATTATTGGACCCGCGTGGAAGCCGAGGAGATCCTCTTCCTCGATGGGCGCGGCGACGTCATCAACTGGGTGACCGTGCGGGGCAACCTGCCCGACCTCGACAACCGCAGCCTGGACGAAGCTCTGGCCCGCGCCACCCGCATCGGGGTGTTCGTGCGCATCTCCGACACCTGCGCCGTGGCCCCCGGTCGCATCCGCGGCTTGATGCGGGGCGAAGACGGCAACTACCTGATCGAGGTGGACACCCCCAACGGCGAGGGCACGCTGCTGCCGCTCGACAAGAAGCGGATCCCCGAGTTGGAGGAGTGCCTGGAGGTGCTCTCGGCGGGTAGCTGTCTGCTGTTCGCCGACCCGGAGGACTTCGAGGACTAGCTTCTGAAGGGACCGTCCACCTCTCGGAAGGACGTCCATCGGAACAATGAAGCTTCTGGAAAACAAACGCGGGCTGGTTTTCGGCGTGGCCAACAACATGTCCATCGCCTGGGCCATCGCGCAGGAGGCCCACAACCAGGGGGCCGAGCTCGGTTTCACTTATCTCAACGAGGCGCTCGAAAAGCGCATGCGCCCGCTGGCGGAGAGCGTGGGGTCCAGCCTTATCCTCCCCTGTGACGCCGGCAAGGACGAGGACCTCGACGCTGTTTTCGCCGAGACCGAGAAGAAGTGGGGCAAGCTCGACTTCGTGCTCCATTCGATCGCCTTTGCCCAGCGCGAAGACCTCGATGGACGCTTCATGAACACCTCTCGCGAGGGTTTCCGCATCGCCATGGACACCTCAGCCTATTCGCTGGTCGCCATGGCCAGGCGGGCCGCGCCTCTGCTGAAAGACGGCGGCAGCCTGTTGACGCTGACCTACTACGGCTCGCAGAAGGTGGTGGCCAACTACAACGTGATGGGCGTGGCCAAAGCCGCCCTGGAGGCCAGCGTGCGCTACCTGGCGGCCGACATGGGCCCCCAGGGCGTACGCGTGAACGCCATCTCGGCCGGCGCGTTCAAGACCCTCAGCGCCAAAGGCATCCGCAACTTCAACGACATGCTGAAAACCTCGGCCGAGCGCAACCCGCTGGCCCGCAACGTGGCCATCGAGGAGGTCGGTAAGGCGGGCACGTTCCTCCTGTCCGACTACGCCAGCGGCATTACGGGCGATATCCTGTACGTCGACGCCGGTTGGCACATCCTGGGGATGTAGTGGACGACGCCCCGGCTCAGCCGCCGCCGCCTCCGCCCCCTCTGCGGCCGCCTTCCACGGCGCCGACCCCGGCGTTGCGCGAGTTCACGCGCAAGAGGAAGAAGACCGGTCTCTCCGACCTGATCGTGCCCCTGGTCACCATCGGGCTGGCGATGACGCTGTTCTACCTGCTCTCGCAGCGGCAGCTGGTGGCCAACATCTTCGCCCTCAACGACGGCCCCCAGCCGCTCACGGTGCAGGTCAACCTGGAGCGCCTGCGCGTCAATCCCGGCAAGTCGGGCACTTTTCAGGTCTATCACGTCAGCGGGGAGAGCATGGACCTTCTGGCTGGCGGCGGTACGCTCGAGTCCATCCGCCTGCCGGATGTGACCCCCGCCTGGGTCATCTACAACACCCAGGGCAAGTCCAGCGCGGTCGTGGTGGATTACTCCTGGGCCTACGGCGCGGACGGCAGGCGCAGCGCCAACGGGCCCCAGTTCAAGGTGCTGGCCAATCTCCAGGAGCACCGGATCTTCACCTTCGGCGAGGCCACCGTGCTCGGGCCCGACGAGCCGCTCCCCGCTTCCTACACGGGCGGCAAGCCACTCCTGAAGGTCGTGCGCGTGCCTCAGCTCGAGCTCAAGACCCCCGAAAACTACCTAAGGGACAACATGCAATGAGAATTCTCGCCCTCTGGATGCTCCTCGTCGCCACAGTGCTGGCCCAGACCTACAACCTGTTGGGCACCGTCAGCGTGCTCTCAGGCTCCCTGGAAGTTTGGAGCGCCGCCGCGGAGGGCAAGCAGGCGATCGTCATCAAAGTGCGCGAGCTCAGCAAGCCGGGCGAGGTCAACTTCATCATGGAGGCCGGTCAGGTCCACGACTTTCAAGCTCATTGCGAGGAGCTGCTCAAGGATCGCACGCAGCTCAAGCCTGACTCGGTCCACCTGGTCTCGACGTTGAAATCAGGCGCCACCTCTGTCGATTTCGCCCTGGTGCGCATCGGCAAGAGCGAGACGCTGCGCGTCCTCGTCGTCAAGTCGGACGGCAACGAGCGCAACTTCCTGCTGGACGGCAAGAGCTGGCCGGAGCTGCGCAAGATTCTCAAGAAAGCCACCGTGTGATCGACAGCACACTCTGAGTGTCAAGCGCCATACGGTCCCGAGGTGCGCCTTGCGGTAGGGTCTGAGCATCAGAAAGGTGGCAATGATGTTCAAGAAATGCGCTTTGCAAGTCATGCTGCTGGGAGCTCTGCTCTCCCCGATGGCCCAGGCCGCCCCCCCTGTGGAGGGCAGCAGCCTCACACGGTGGACGCTCCGCAGATCTGGTTCGGGGAGCCGCTATCGGACAATGCCAACGACCCGTCCCGGTACCGCGACGGCTACGCCCCGGAAGCCACGACGGCGCAAGTGGACCAGAAATGGTCCACGTCCGCCGACGAGCCGCCGGCCAAAGACCCTTCGCCTCCGGCGGAGACCGCTAAGCTGTAAGCGTGGTCTTCTTCGGGAAGTAGCGGTGCAAGAGCGCGATCATCCCGATAGGGGTCATGCGGTGGTAGACGCGGTTCACGGGCAAGATGCGGACGTTGGGACCCTTCTTGCAGTGGTCCATGCAGCCCACGGGCTCGATCACGATGTTACCGCCGTGCTCTTTCAGGGCGCGCTCCAGCGAGCACTTCAGCTCGCGGGCGCCGCCCTGACAGCAGTTCTTGTGCATGCAGATCTGGATCTTGCCGATCCGACCGGGCTCGATCGTGGCCACATTCTTCATTTCCAGGGGGACGATCATGCGGGCCGTCAGGCGGCTGTCGGCGGTCTCGACCCAGATTCGGGCGCGCTGGCCTTTCTGCAGGTCCAGGGTGTTGGCGCCGGAGGGGAGTTGGATTTTCTCTACGACGGAGAGGGTTTGAAACCAGAAGCTGGTCGGGCTGTCCTCGGTTAGGCTTGGAATGAAGCCGAGGAATCTTCCTTCTAGGACGTGTTCAGACATGGATGACGGTTGTAGGTTAGACTTCTCTTCTCTTTAGGTTCACCTAACTTCCTACCACAAAGGTCGACTTCTGTCGAGAGGCGAACCGCGATCCGGTGATCTCGATCGAGGGGGCGACCAAGTCCTATCAGGGACGGGCGGCTTTGCACCCCATCACCCTGCAGGTTCCGGCCGAGCGCAGCGTGGCCCTGATCGGTCCCAGCGGATGCGGAAAGAGCACCTTGTTGCGTCTGGTGGTCGGCCTGATCCGGCCCGATCAGGGCGCGATCAAGATCGAGGGGACTGCCATGACGCCCGAGACGGCGCGCTCCCTTCGCCTGAGAATGGGCTACGTCATCCAGGACGGGGGCCTCTTTCCCCATATGACGGTGGCTCAGAACGTGACCCTGATGGCCCGGCAGTTGCGCTGGGAGCGTCCCCGCGTGGAGGAGCGGCTGGCGCACCTGGCCCGGCTCGTGCAACTGCCCACCGAGCTCTTGAAGCGTTACCCCGCCCAGCTCAGCGGCGGCCAGCGCCAGCGGGTGGGCATCATGCGCTCCCTGATGCTCGACCCGGGCGTCATCTTGATGGACGAGCCGATGGGCGCGCTCGATCCCATCGTGCGCACGCACCTGCAGCAAGACCTCAAGCAGATTTTCCAGGAGCTGCGCAAGACCGTGCTGATGGTCACCCACGACATGGGCGAGGCGGCTTTTCTGGGGGATGAGATCGTGCTGATGCGCGACGGCGCCATCGTTCAGAAGGGTCCGCTGGAGGAGCTGCGCGACCAGCCGGCGGGGCCGTTCGTGACCGACTTCTTGAAAGCGCAGCGCGTGTTGTGATTCTGCTGCTTCTGTTCTTGCTGCTGGTGTTGCCGGTGTCGGCCGACCCTCCGGTCAAGATCGTGGTGGGCTCCAAGGCGTTCCCCGAGTCCTGGATCCTGGGCGATGCCCTCACGTTGCTGGCCCAGCAGACCGGGGCGGAGGTGGTGCACAAGTCCAACCTGGGCGCGACCCAGATCACCTATGAGGCGTTGCGTCAGGGCAAGATCGACGTCTACCCCGAGTATACCGGCACCATCTCCGAAGTTTTCCTCAAGGACCGCCCCAAGGCGACCACGGGGGACATGCTGGATGCGCTGGCCCGGGACGACATCGGGATGAGCTATCCGCTGGGCTTCAACGACTCGTACGGTATCGCGGTGCGCTCTCAGGTGCACGACATGGGGATTGGCACGCTGAGCGACCTGGCCCGGCACCCCGAGCTGGTGCTGGGCTTGACGCCCGAGTTCGTGGGCCGCAAGGACGGCTGGGCTCCGCTGGCGCGCACCTATGCGCTGAAGCCCGACACCCTCAAGCAGATGCAGCACGAGCTGGGCTATCAGGCCTTGACGGCCGGCAAGGTGGACGCGGTGGACGTCTACACCACCGACGCGCAGATCAAGCGCCTGGGTCTGTATGTCCTGCAGGACGACAAGAACTTCTTTCCCCGCTATGACGCCGTGCTGCTCTATCGGGCCGACCTGCCCAAGCGGGCCCCGCAGGCCTGGGGCGCGATGATGCGCCTGGTCGGCCAGGTGACCGAGGAGCGGATGATCGCCGCCAACGCGCGGGTCGTACTGGACAACATGACCTCGCAGCAGTCGGCCGAGATCTTGCTGCGCGAGTGCCTGGGCGAGACGGTGTCGGCGCCGACTCGCCAGGCGCGGGGTTGGAACTGGGCCGAGATCGGCGCCAACACGCTGCAGCACCTCTACCTGGTCGGCGCCAGCCTGCTGGTGGCGATCCTGGTGGGCATCCCCCTGGGCGTGCTGGCCTCGCGCTCGCGTTTCCTGGCTTCGGTCACCCTGACCGGGACGGGTCTGCTGCAGACCATCCCCTCGCTGGCACTGCTGGCTTTTCTGGTGCCGCTGCTGGGCGTGGGCGCCTGGAGCGCGCTGGCCGCGTTGTTCGTCTACAGCCTGCTCCCCATCGTGCGCAACACCTATACGGGTCTGACGACGATTCCCGGCAACCTGGCCGAGGCCGCCGAGGCGATCGGCCTGACGCGCTTCGCCCAGCTCGTGCAGGTGCGTCTGCCGATGGCCTCGCCTTCAATCCTGGCCGGCATCAAGACGAGCGCCGTGATCAACGTGGGCACGGCGACCTTGGCGGCCCTCGTGGGCGCGGGCGGCCTGGGCCAGCCGATTCTCCAGGGCATCGCCCTGATCGACACCTCGCAGATCCTGCAGGGAGCGATCCCGGCCGCCGTGCTGGCGCTGGTGGTGCAGGGGGCCTTCGACGTGCTGGAGCGCTTCGTGGTGCCACGGGGATTGCGGCTTTAGCCATCTTTGGTCCAGCGCCAGGTCGTTCAGCCTCCGCAGCTGGGCACAAAGTTCAGGAACGGAAACTCGAGCCTATGTACGAAAACAATAGGCTCAACAATCAGAATCAACGCGCTTCCTCTAGGGAACGACCGTTGTTTCTGGAGCTGTGCCTACTGTGACGAGCAAAACCAGTGCTTCTCCCTCTTCAGGGACATAGAGTGAATTGTCCGAATGAGAGCGGGCGTAGGCGAGCACGAATTCGCTCTCCTCGAGGCTACCGACAATGGTATCACCGAGTTTGACACGCAGAGTCGTTCGAAGGAACTGCTCGACGATGTAGGGGGCCTCCACGTGGCTGTTTTCGACTTGAAAGTCGACGATGCAATAGCCATCCGGCTTTAGCTGTGGCTCGAAGCCATAGCATTTTCCTACGCGCGCAGGCACCTCCTTGCCCGAGTTCGTCGTGGCTCGAATAAGATCCTGAAACCAGTAACGGACTCGCGAACCAGACTCCACTGCACAAAGGCAATCGACGATTCTCCGCGCATCTCCCGTCATCAACAAGAAATCCACCGTAGATTCAATTACATAGGAGCTCCGGCTTGAGGAATAAAAATGGGGAGAAAACTTTGGCGCCCCTTCATAGGGAGTTGGCGAAGAGTAGTGGTTGAAGTCAAGAATTTCCCGCCTGGTTGCCGCCGGGGGGAGCACAAAACACGGCTGAGCGTGAGACGGCCTCCCCAATCGCTTCATGCCACCCTCGGTCAGGGCTAGAAGCCGCACGTGAAGCTTGACTTCCTCGGCCGAAACTCCAGGATGCACTAAAAGCGCAACCAGAACGACCAACAAGAATCTGCGTGCCACTTTGAGCCCCTCCTGACGAATCGGTGGCGCGTTATTCCTGCGATTGGTCGACCAATCCTGTCACCTCAGGCGGTCCAGCACCCAATCGGGGCTGAGCTCGCCGGTGCGAGTCCAGGTCGCCAGGTGAACTTTGCGGGTCGAGGCGCCCGGGAGACGCGAGGCGAGTCGCTCCAACTCGGCGAGCGCGGGGCTGCGCTCGGTATCCCGCCTTGGGGCGTCTGTCGCCCGAGCGGGCACTGCTGGTTTTGCCGTTGCTGGATGCCGGTGCTTCCAACACCTGGACGGAGTTCGCCTCCAGCGTGAGCCTGCCGGAACTCCAACGTTGGGTGCGCCACGTGAGGTGGCAGAGCACTTTCCGTTTCGAGGAGTTCAGCTGCTGGATGTGGCGGGCTCCCAACCCGGGTGAGCGGCCGCCCGACGTGGGCACGGCCGGCCTGCTGCCGAGCCAGCGACCGCTCGATGGCTCGTTGGTGCCACGGGGGCTGCGGCTTTACTGGGAGGTAGCGCCCGCCGGGCGTTGAAAATTACTCCATAGCTGGTTGAGTTGATTTGAGCCGGTTTCCGGAGACAGCTGACTTCCTTAGAGGGAGCTGTCTTCATGGATTCAGATCTGCAGGGTTTGGCCCGCCGCGACTGGGCGCTCGTCTACCAGCTCGGCCACGTTCTGACCGCGTTGTCCCGCCAGGCTTTTCAGCAGCTCGGCTATGGCCGTTGGAACGCCTATCTCGAGGAGGTCCTGGACCTCAGCTTCAGCACCGCCCGCCGCTTCATCGAGCTGGTTGCGGGGCTGGACGCGCACCCCGCCCTTCGGGCCAGTTTCGCCGCGGGCCGCCTCTGCCCGGCCAAGGTCGAGCTGTTGCTGCCCTGCCTGCGTCGGGCTTCTCCTGCCGAGGCTTCGGCGCGCATCGCTCAGGCTGAGCGACTGGGTGTGCGTGGGCTGCGGCGCAGCCTGGAGGTGGAGCTGGAGAGCGAGCCGGACCTGGTCTACTGCTCATTCGAGCTGACCGGCAGCGAGGTGCTGGCTTGGCGCGAGGTGCGAGAGGCGGCCCGCGCTCATCTCGAGGCCAGGATCTCACGGGCCGAGGTGCTCGAGTATGCCGTGGCCGAGTTCCTGTCGGGCGAGGAGAGGGTGGGTTACGAGGAAGTCTTGCTGCCGCCCCGGCCCGCCCTGTCGGCCGGTGAGGGTTGCGCGTTCCCGGTCGATCTGGTCGCGCCTATCCTTCCGAAGGACCCTGTGGAGCTGCAAGCTCTGGCGCTCGCTCTGTTGGAGGAGCGGAAGGGGGTGGCTCTTCGCCAGGGGGACCTGCTGGTGGAGCTCGTGTGCCAGGGGTGCAGGCGGTCGGCCGTGGGCCGAATTGCCCGCGAGGAGCTGGGGATCAGCCGTAGCACGGCCTACAAGCGGATGGCTCTGGCGCGGGGGTGCGCTCGGTATCCCGCCTTGGGGCGTCTGTCGCCCGAGCGGGCGCTGCTGGTTTTGCCGTTGCTGGATGCCGGGGTTTCCAACACCTGGACGGAGTTCGCCTCCAGCGTGAGCCTGCCGGAGCTCCAACGTTGGGTGCGCCATGTGAGGTGGCAGAGCACGTTCCGTTTCGAGGAGTTCAGCTGTTGGATGTGGCGGGCTCCCAACCCGGGTGAGCGGCCGCCCGACGTGGGCACGGCCGGTCTGCTGCCGACCCTGGTCCAGCGACCGCTCGATGGCTCGTTGGTGCTGGCGGTTCGGGCTCTGGCAGCGGGCAGTTCGGGCATCGAATATCGGCTGGGTCCCGTCCAGGTGTCGGAAGAGATCCGGACGCGGGTCGGCTGGATGGTGCCGAGGGATTTCGTTCCGCTTCTCTACGAGGGGATCGATCTGGCGGGGGACAGCCTCTTCGCTGCGCCCGGCACGAGCCTGAAGCGCATGTTCGAGTTGTTCACCCGGCAGTATGGTTCATTCCGAGGGGGCGGACGCAAGGGTCGCGTCCGGCGCCGTGACGGGCATTGCTGCCAGGCCCCGGGCTGCACGGGCCGGGGCAAGCTGCACGTGCACCACCTGGTTTTTCGCTCGCACGGGGGGTCGGACGAGAGCTGGAACCTGGTGCTGGTGTGCAGTGCCTGCCATCGACTGATCCACCTGGGGCTGCTGAGGGTCAGCGGGCGGGCACCCTACGACCTGGTCTGGACGCGGGCTTGCGAACGCTGGGAGAAGGGGCGGAGGGTGAAGCCAGGTTCAGCCACTGGCCAGGCCGGGTCTCAGGGCGATGCTTCCTGGGGCACCTGGAGATCATCCCAGGCGGGGTCTGAAGTGGACCGCTTCCCATCCGTGTCAGGCACAAGCGGCACAGCTTCGTGGAGAAGTCCCGGCGAGGCGAAACAAGAGATCAAACTCGAGGTCGTCACTCCTATCACAAGCTCTTTCTGCTCCTCGCGAGTCATTTCAACCTTTGAGAGCCCAACTGTTGGGCGGGAGGCTCGCCTGGAGCATCCGATCACAGGCATGAACCCAAAGCGCATTAACTTCGACTCGTGAGCGACTGATTCCGAATGTGTGCGCTCGTGGAAGTCTACTCCTCGTTGCAAGGTCTCTTCTCCGCGCAGTGGCACAATGACGAGGAACGCCAGCAGCCCGACCAACAAGAATCTCGGTGCCACTTTGAATCCTCCTGACGAATCGATAGCCCGTCATTCCAGTGATTCTTCACTGATCCTGTCATATCAGCCTTTCCATTACCCAATCAGGGCCGAGATCACCCGTGCGGGTCCAGGCGGCCAGGTGGATTCTGCGCTTGGACGCGCCAGGAATGCGTGACGCAACTTGCTCCAGCTCCGCGAGAGCCCGCTTATCAGACTTCGAGGCTTCCCACTTGACCGTGCCCACGAGCAGCGCAGAGCCCTCCAGGCTCTCGGCCACCAGGTCGACCTCGGACTGGTTGTCCCACCAGCGCAGGGCCGGCCCCCAGGTCTGTCCGAACAGCTCCGCGCCCGTGACCGCGGAACGACAGAGGTCTTCCCAGACCGAGGCCACGTGACCCGGCAGGCCGTCCTGGATGAGGCGCATCACGGGCGAGAACTGGCGGGCCGCAAGCAGCGAGCGGTTGGGAGCCACGAACCGAAACCAGAAGCGCAAGAAGGGGTCCGCCAGTCGGTACAGCGAGCGCTTCCCGTGCTCGCTGTTAAAGGGGAGCTCCCGGTGGACCAGTCCCAGGTCGATCAACCGCTGGAGAGGTCGCGACAGAGACGTGGCGGGCTTCTCCAGGCGAGCGGCGATCTCCGACATCCGGTGGCAACCCCGGCCGATCAACTGCAGGATGGAAGCGCTCTGGACCGGGTCTTTCAGGTCGTCGAGCAGCAGGGCGAGAGGCTCTTCGTGCAGCACTCCGAGCGGGTCGAGCACGAGGTCTCGCAGGGCGTCCCAGAAGTCGTCATACTCGACGGCCAGCTCCCAGTAGCGCGGAACGCCTCCCCACAGGCTGAAGGCCAGCACCGCATCCTGGGGCGAGCCTCCCAGCGCGGTTCGTATCCAACCAGCGGGAAGGGGCCTCACGGGCAGCACCTCGGTGGAGCGACCATAGAGCGGGGCGGTCCTGTCGAGAACCAGTCCGTGCATCATTCTCTGCGATGAGCCGCACAACACCAGGTGCACCCCGCGCTTCTTCTCCTGGTCGAGGAGCCTTTGCAGGACGCTGGGCAAGCTCGGGTCTTGGGCCACCAGGGCGGGAAACTCGTCCAGGATCAACACCGTTCCGCGGGGCGCCTCGCGCCACCAGCGCGCCAGCAGGGCATCCCATGAGGGATAGCCCACCTCTGCAAAGCCCTCGACCAGGCGCGCCACCTCGGCGGCCAACGCCGACCTCTGCAGAGTGGGCTCGCGCTCATCGGCCAGGAAGTAGACCCCCTCGGGAAACGCCTCCAGGAGCAAGCGCGACTTCCCGCAACGCCTCCGCCCATAGACGGTCGCCAGCGACCCGCCGGGCCGTGCGCCGAAGCGTTTCAGACGACGCAACTCGTCACGCCGATTCAGGAAGGGGAGCTCATGATTATGCACCAGGAACATTATGTTCCGCAAACATAATGCCTGATCCTGTTTCATGCGCCGTCGGCGCAAACTGAACGGCGGACGGCGAGTGTCGTTCCCCAGAACGACGATTCGTGGGTCAAAGGCACGACGTCGTTCCCGTCAGTGACGAATCTTGCATTTGGGGAGCGACCCGCCCGAATCTGGGGGACTCAGGAAGGCGGACCCGTCAGGCAGCCACCGTTGTCACGCGACCTCACGCCCAGGGCCAGCTCGATCAGCCCGAGCAGGCCGCCTCGCTTTTTGACGGGGATGGCTCCCACGTCCACCCGGGAGGGGCTCTCGCGAATGGCTCCCAAGCTCGGCTTCTCGAGGCCCGACCGCAGCGCTTCCATCTCACGACAGATGTCCAGGTGGCGCTGGAGCTCCTCGGAGCAGCCCTCCAACTCGGTCAGCCAGGCCCGGACACGACCATGCTCCTGGCGCTTCTCCTCAGCCTCGCGACCGGCCCGCATCGAGACCGTCAGAAAGGCGCCGCAGGCTCCCAGGGCGGCAACCCCGACTCCGACGCCCAGAGCCGGATGGACCAACCAGGCCCCGAAGCCGCCCAGCGCCGCCACGTAGATCGCCCCGATCCCGGCGAAACGGAAGCCCACCGAACGCGTCTCCAGACCGCTCGTGGTCCACTCGAGACGGTCGGTCATCTCCCCAAAGGTCTCGCCCGGCACGCGGTTCAGGAGCGCCTGGTCGTGATCCAGCCTCTCCGCGAGGGCCGGGTCCGGTTTCCACTCGAGCATGCGCCGCAAGGTGGGCTCCACCTCACGGCGCGGTAAAGCGCGCACGTTCATAGCCGCGAGAAAACCTCAAGACCGAGCCGTCCTGCGGTCATGGCGACGCGCTGACAACGGCCCGGCAACAATCCGGCTCCTGCGGAGAGACATCTCCGCGAAAGTCGTCCATCAGAAGCATCCGCAGCACGAAGGTTTCGCACCCGAGGAAGATGACAGACTGAAGCGTGACAGACGTGAAATTTCTGTTAACGTTCTCGGGGACTGGACAACGCAAGAGGACCGTCCTATAGTTCAAGCCAGCTTGATCCTTCGCGCCCTGCTTCTCCTGTTGCTCCTCCTCGCGCCGGCAGCCGCCACCGAGGAGTTTTGCGGTACCCCGCCCGCCGGGGTCGCCCAGACGGGTATCAAGCTGGCCTGCTGTCCCACGGTCTCGCTCGATGGCAAATGCCATTGCTTCCTCAAACCGGTGCGCCCGAGCCAAACTCAAGGTGACTCCGGGGTCGCTCCCGAGCGCCGGGTTTCGACCATGCGGTCTCGTCTGGCGGTGCCCCCGGCACTACGCCTCGGAATGGGGATTCCTCCGGCCAGGGCGTCGTCCGAGCCCGGCCAACCTCCGCTCGTTCCACCTCCGCAAACGTCTGTCTGTCGCTGATTCAGGCATAAGCGGGCCACGGCCCGCAGACAGATAAAAGGAGAGACATGTCCCATGAGTTCTATTCCCTATGTACCGGCCTTCAGCGGCCGTAAGGCTCTGTTCACGCGTTTGGGGATGCTATTATTGCTCGCCTCGTGCTGCCTGGCCCAGAGCGTGCTGTCGACGGGCGACACGGTGCCCGATTTCGTGCTCACTTCCCATCAGGGCAAAGCCACGAGTTTTCGCAGCCTGCAGGGCAAGGTCGTCCTGTTGACCTTTCTCTACACGAAGTGCCCCGACCCGACCATGTGCCCGATGACGGCCAGCAAGTTGTCGCAACTGCGGCAGATGGCCGACAATCTCGGTCCGGAGGGTCGTGACAAAGTGGTGCTCGTGGCGATTTCGCTCGACCCCAAGAAAGATACTCCGGAAGTGCTGCGCAGTTATGCATCTCGCTTCAAGGGCAGCCCGGGGGGATATCTGTTCTTGACCGGAGATGCCCGCACCATAGCGCGAGTGGCCAACGCCTTCGGAGTCATGTATTTCGAGGAGAATGGCAAGATCGCTCATAACCTCAGGACCTACTTGATTGGAGCTGACCAGAGAATCGTCTGGTCTGCCTCTGACAACGACTGGAAACCCGAGGATCTGCTGGGAAGGATCCGATCGCAGCTGCGCTGAGCCGGAGGACGCGGACCGGGTGGAAGCTAGTCTTCCATCCGGTCCCGCCCTTTCAGAGGTCCCTACACTCCCACGCCAGAACTTCCAACCTTATGGATGAAGTCTGCGGCATCAAAAAAACCACCTCTGTCAGCGACACCGGCAGCACGGCGGCCACTCCCAGCCTGGGCAACGCAGCCTCCAACCGGGCGACCGGGGGAGCGAGCGCCAGCTTCGATGCCCAGAAAGCTGTCAACGACAGCCTGTGCCTCTCCCAGGACAGCGAGCCAAAGGGCGGCGTCGGCGGCTTCTTGCAGAGTCTCAAGAACGGGCTCTTCGGCTCGGATGAGGACCAGAAGCGTCAGGAGTGCCTGGAGAAGAACGCCCAGAATCGCGCCGAGATCCAGAAGATGATGGAAGAAGACCGCCTCAAAGACAACCAGAAGCGCGATGAAATCCTCAAGCAGATGCTGGAGCGCGGCCAGCAGTAAACTGGCGACCGGAGAAGTTCACACTCCGGACACAGGCGTAACAACAAGTTCATTTTCAAGGCTCGCTCGGAAGGCCGCCAGAAAGCTACTGTGGGCCCAGGAGGACTTGCAATGGACACACTTTCGGCACTCTCCCCTCTCCAGGTCAACTACGGGCTCCCCGGCGCCGGCAGCTTCGGCTCCTTCGGCGGACTCGGCGCCGCCAGCAATCGCGTGATGGGCTTCGGTGGCGGCGGCCAGATGGATATGCTCATGGCCCAGATGCAGGCCGCCCAGATGCAGTCCGCCCTACTCCAGATGTTGTTCACGTTGATGGCCGGCAATCCGCAGGCACTGGCGCAGGCCGCCCAGGGCCTCCAGGGCATCGGCGGCGGCTCCGGCAGCCCCAGTGGCTCCAGTTCGCTCGGCAGCAGCGGCTCCAGCGGCAGCACGGGCAGCAGCAGCTCCGCCGGCACCGGCGGCGGCGTGGGACAAGCTTCGGCCCAGCCCAAAGACCAGGCCGAGATCGACTCCTTCATCAAAGACGCGGCCGGCGCTTACGGGGCCGACCCGCAGGTGTTGCGCGAGATCGCGCGCCGCGAATCCAACTTCAAAGCCGACGCCGTCAACAACTGGGACTCCAACGCCAAGAAGGGCACTCCCTCCAAGGGCATGTTCCAGTTCATCGAGCCGACCTTCATGAGCTATGCCAAGCAGGCCAAAGCGGCCAACCCGAAGGCCTGGGAAGGCCTGGGCGAGCTGAACTGGATGGATTGGCGCCAGCAGGCCCTGGCCACCGCCTGGGCCATCAAGAACGGCCACGGCAGCGCCTGGGCCACCTACTCCGCCGCCGGCGGAAAATAGCCCCGACCCGAACGCCGCAAACGGTTCGTTCCCCTGCCCGACGATTCTCACAAGGGAGGAACGACGACGTTCCCCTGAAGAGCGATTCGTCAGTCCAGGGAACGAATCGCCTCCGGAACGGGGGGCGGAGCGGCCCACCGAGTCACCGGGGGCGGTGGCTCCCTGCAGCGCATCGACCAGCCCCGTGGGCGGAGCGACCCCCCCGAGTCACCTGCCCGCTTTGAGCTCCGCCAGGAGCTCTTTTGCGTTGTAGAGCTTGTCCAGCGACTCCACGATGGCCCGCGAGTGCACCGACACGTGGCGCGCCTGCTGGTCGGTATAGACGAAGTTGCGCACCAGGCCGAACCGGTTACGGTCGAAGTTGATGCCCACGAACTGGCCCGCGGTGTTGATCACCGGCGAGCCCGAGTTGCCCCCGATGGTGTCGGCCGTGGACACGAAGTCGAACGGCGTCTGTAAGTCGAGTTTGGACTTGCCTTTCAGCCAGCGCTGAGGCAACCGGAACGGCTCGGCGTTCTTGTGCTCGGCGGCCAGCGCGTAGGCGCCCTGGAACGTGGTGAACCAGGGCACGTCGACACTCCCGACCTTATAGCCGCCCACTTTGCCGTAGGCGATGCGCAGCGAGAAGGTGGCATCGGGGGCCGTCGAGGGGCCGTCCAGCGTGAACATCCCCCGGGAAATCAAGGCGTACGACTTCCGCTCGGGCTCGTCCACCTTCTCGTCCACCACCTTGCGCAGCTCGCGGGCCCGCGGGTCGAGCAGGAAAGCCAGGCGGATCATCGTGTCGTCGGAGGCCTGCAGGGCCGCCAGGTCCAGCGCTGCCAGGCGCTTGCGCTCCGCCGGGTCGGCCAACCTGGACCCCTCCACCAGCGCCGCTGCCCGCAGCTCGGGCGAAAGATCGCCCAGCACCAGGCGCAGCGTGGGCTCCTCGCCTCCCAGAATCTCGGCCGCGAAGGTCAGCGAATCGGTCAGGGTCACCTTCTCGAGCTCGGGCTCGATGGGCGCGGGCGAGAACAGCTCGAGCTGCAGCGACTCGAGGTTGGAGTCGCGGTACTCGCGCAGGCGATCGGCGCTGGGGCGCTGCTTTTCCAGCGCCAGACGCACGATCTGGCGGGCTTTGCGGAAGAGCTCCGAGTCGAGCGCGTGGCCCAGCTCCCACAGCGAGTAGTCCACCTCATACTCGCTCAGCGCCTCCTCGCGACGAGCGATGTCGTCGAAAGCGCCGGCCGCGGCCGGGACCTGGGCCACGAAGCGCGCTTTCAACTCGTCCTGCGCGGTCTTCTTGGCCGTCATAATCGAGCGGTTGAGCAGCCCCTGGAGCTGCCCGGCATAGGCTTTGCGCGAATTGGCCACGCCGTAGAGGTCGTTCTGGGCCTGGCGGGCCTGCTCGGGGCCGAGTTGGCTGTACTGCAGCAGGCTGGCCTCGGAGTGACGCAGGCGCGCCAGCCGGTAGGGCAGGCTGATATCGCGCAGGTGCTCCAGGCGCTCGTAGGTCTCCAACCGGTTGGTGCGGCCCGGATTGCCCACCACGAAGACCAGCTCGCCGTCCCTGGGGCCGGCGCTCCACGGCAGATAGTCGGGAGTGGCCGCGGGCTTGCCGTTCTCGTAGACCCGGAAGAAGCAGATGTCCAGGTTGTAGCGCGGATACTCGAAGTTGTGGGCGTCCCCGCCAAAGAAGGCGATGTCGTGCTCGGGAGCCATCACCAGCCGGACATCGGTGTATTTCTTGAAGCGATACAGGTGGTAAGCTCCGCCCTGATAGAGCGTGATGATGTCGCTGCGCAACCCGGTCTTGTCCAGCGAGTCCTTCTCGATGTTGCTCATGACAGCCCGGCGCGCGGCCGAGGCCTGCTCGTCGTTCATTCCGGGCGTCACGGCGCCCTCGACCTTCGCGGTGACGTCCTCGATGGACATCAGCACGTTGAGCTCGAGGTCGGGGCACTTCAGCTCCTGGGCGCGCGTGCGGGCCAGAAAGCCCTCCTGCACCAGGTCGTGCCCCGGCTTGCTGAGCTTCTGCAGCGAATCGGCCCCGATGTGGTGATTGGTGATGACCAGCCCTTCGGGCGAAACGAACGACCCCGAGCCGCCGTTATTGAAACGCACCGCCGCCCGCATCACGCGCTGCAGCCAGGCGTCGGTCATGTCAAAGCCATAATCGCGCTTCACGCGCTCCTTGGGCGGGGCGTTGAACAGCCACATCCCTTCGTCGCAGAGGGCCGGAGCCGCGAGGCTACAGGCCAGCAAGAGTGCCAGCAAGTTCTTCATCGAGTCTTCTCCAATCGGGTAAGGCGGGCCACGCCCGGGGCTGGGCGCTCGGTCAGGACCTCGCGCCGAAATCGGAAGAGCTCGGCCGGCCGGCCGCGGGTGGCGGTGGAAGAGCCGGTGCCCTCCACCAGGCCCGCTCCCTCGACCAGCCGCCGGAAATTCTGCTTGTGCAGGCGCACCCCGGCCAGGGCCTCCACGGCGCCTTGCAGTTGGAGAAGGGTGAAGACCTCCGGCAGCAACTCGAAGATGACCGGCCGATACTTGATCTTGCCCCGCATGCGCCCCAGCGCGGTCGCCAGCATGCGGCGGTGGTCAGCTTCCATCGTGCGACCCGGCCGCAGGGTGGCTCCAGGAGCCTCGCCCACCAGACCCGCTTCGTACAGCAGCTCGAAGCGCTCCAGAACGCGCTCTTCGTCCCAGCGAGCTCCGAACACGATCGAAGCGCGCTCGCGACGGGCTCCGGACGAGCCGGCCCACTGCTCGAGCGCCGGCTCGATCTCGTCCATGACCGACGGACGTCCCTGGCGCCAATCTTCCCAGGGGAAGATGCGGTAGACGCCCTCCCAGTGGGCTTCGGAGGAAACCTTCGTCTCGCGCACGAGCGCCAGATAGGCCACCGCAACGGCTCGCGGCCCCCCCTCGCGCTCGCGGGGATCGCGATAGCGGTCGGCAAAGGTGTAGAGTTGCTCGACGTAGCCGACTTCCAGGCCCGTCTGGGCCCGGATCCAGTGGCGCAGGGCCTTCTCCAGGGTATTGTCCCCGGCCGGGTCGAGCGGGCCCTGAGGCAGGGCGTCCTGACGCACCGTCAGCACGCGCGGCTGGTCCCCGGTCACCGCCAGAATCACGGCCGTGAGACCGACCTCGGTCGTCAACTTATTTGAACGGGACGGTCTGCGGCATCGAGCCGCCCCCGGCAGGCACCGTCTCGATGTCCACCCGGCCGGCTTTCTCGTCGTACTTTACCTTCACGGTGTACTCGTGCTCGCCCGGCGTCAGGGGAATGGTCACCTCCACGTCGCGAGTCTTGCCGGCCGACGAAAGGCGAGTGATGCGGCCGTTGTTGTTGATCGTCAAGCCTTGCATGAAGTCGGGGCCCGCGCCATTGATCAACATCGGCTCGCCCCAGGCCGCGCCATGGGTGCCCTCGTATTTGTCCGGGCGAATGCGCAGTTGCATCAGCTGGCGCTTGGCCACGGGCACGCGGATCAGCTCGGGTTCCTGGCCCGAAGTCAGGCTTTGCGTGTTGTAGAGCAACACCCCGTCGGCCCACACCTCGAAGACGGCCGCGCGACCGGAGGGGGTGCCCTCCACGAAGCCCACCCTGGCCTCGAAATACTCGAACTTGCCTTTGAGGTTGTAAGTCATCACGGCGTCGGCCGAGCCTCCCAGCCCCTGGATGGTCCCCACCACGGTCTCGTGACCAATCTTGGCCCGTCCGTAGTCCCAGACGGCGTTCTCGAACGCCTCGCGCTCCATGCTCACCAGCGGATATCGGGAGACCTCGGCGACGGCCGGCCCGAGAATCATGGCCAGCAGCCCCACCAACAGCAAACGCCTCAACATAAGAACCTCCAAACGGTGGGAGGCTCCTTCTGCTACTTGAGAAGAATTCCTATCGCTTCTTGCTGCGGTTCTGCCACTGCTCCACCTCGCGGCCCTGCCGCTTGAGCTGGTCGTGGCCCTCGGTAGAATTGCGGCGCCACACGCGGGAAAGATCGTTGAGCAAGCGCGCCAGGAAGGTGCGGTCGATCGCCGGATTGTCCGTGCCGCCCGACTGGCGCCAGAGCGCCGTGCGCGTTCCCTCGCCGGTCTGCTCGGAGTAGACGCCGTTGCGCCCGCGCTCGATGGAGGCCTCCACCCGCTCGTCACGCTCGGGGGTCAGGCGCAGAAAGCGGGGCAGAGCCTGATCCTGGCGCTCGGTGAGCAAATAGAGACCCATGCGGCAGCGCGAGGAGATTCCGTCCTCGCCAAGCGCGAGCGCCAGGCCGAGGCCGGAAAGATAATGCTGGCGGGCCGAGGTGATCAGGTCGGAGGCCCGGCAGGTCTCGGCCTGGTGCAGGTGATAGCGAGCCAGGCCCAGCCCGTAGTCGTGCTCGCGCTTGAGACGCAACGCCCGCTCGAGGAAGGCGGAAGCCTGCTCGAACTGCACCTGGCGCGCCTCTTCGTCGCGCGAGTCCGCGGCCGACTTGAGGGCCATCCAGCCCAGACGGTAGAGAATGTCCGACTCCTGACGCCGGTTGTTCATCCGGCGATAGCCCTCGGAGGCGTAGCGATACCATTCGCGGGCTGAGTCGGTATCCGAGCGCGACTCGTAAGAATTGGCCAGTTGCAGCGTGACGTGCGTCTCCAGCTCGAGGTGGCCCGAGCCGCCCTCGTCGAGGGCCTTATGGCAGGTCCGGATGGAGTCCGCCACCCGTTTCAAATCGTAGAGCACGCTGGCGGTATTGAACAGCGCCGCGGCGCGGTTGTAGGGATGATCCAGCCGCTCGTAGCGGGAAGCCGCATTGCGAAAGAGACGCAGCGCCTCTTGCTTCTCGCCCTTGCGGTCCAGCAGGATTCCCAGCTCCATGCACAGCTCGGCGGCGCGCAAAGGCTTGGCCCGGGAACGACGGTAGCGCTCGAACAGCTCGCGCATGCTGAGGATGGCCTCCTCTTGCAGGCCCTCGGCCTCGAGCCAGCGGATGCGCTTGCGCTCGACGCGGTACAGGAGCTCGGTGTTCTCGGCCACCACCTCCTCGGCCATCATCAGCCAGCGCCGCGCGGCGGTGCGGTGGCCCTGGGCCATGAGCACGTCGACATGCGCGAGCGCCTGATCGAGAAGGACAGTCTGACCCTCGGGGGGGAGACTCCGTCCGACCTCTCGTCGGTGCCCGGACTCCAGGGGAAGCAGATCGCGCCACTGGAGATCTTGACTCGAGTTACGTGAGGGTTCGAGCATGACTCGCTTACCATTATACCACACAGGGTCCTTTTTCTCTTCCTACTCTTGACGCAACATGGGCATCCGCCTAAACTACCCTGCGGACCCGAGTCTCGGAGAGATAGCCTTGAAAAATCAGTACACCTTGCTTCAGCTGGCCCTCATTACGCTGGCCTGCATCATCAGTATTTGGGGGCTTCCCGGTAAAGCCCACCCGGTGTTTCCGGGCATTTACGACGCCGCCAACCACAAGCTGAGGCTCAAGCTCGGGCTGGACCTGAGGTCGGGCTCGCACATCGCGGTCCAGCTCGTGCCCACCCCCGACGAGAAGGGGCAGATCATTCCCATCACCGAGGAAGTCCGGCGTCAGACCATCCAGGTCTTCGAGCGCCGCCTCAATCCGGACGGGACGCTGGAGATTCAGATCACTCCCGAGGGCCTGGACCGTTTGATCATCGAGATTCCCGAGATGACCGACAGCCAGAAGGCCGAGGCCATGGTCCAGAAGGTCGCCAAGCTCGAGTTCCGTCAGCGCCGCGAGAACATCGCCAAGGGCACGGTTGAATGGGTCACCGTGCTGGACGGCAAGTACATCAAGAAGGCCATGCCCGAGTCCAATATGGGCAACAACTGGGTGGTCGCCTTCGAGCTCACCGACAAGGGCGCCGACATCTTCGGCGAGATCACCCGCGGAATGGTGGGCAAGCCGCTGGGCATCTTCTTCGACGGCGAGCCCGTGGGCCCGGGCGAGACTCGCGAGGCCAAGCTGGCTCGCCAGCCGATCGTGCAGGAAGCCATTCTGGGAGGCCGGGGGCAGATCTCCGGCAGCTTCACCGTGGAGCAGGCCCAGGAGCTGGCCACCTACCTCAACTCCGGCACGCTGCCGGTGAACGTCAAGGTGCTGTCCAGCTTCACCGTCAGCCCCACGCTGGGTAAAGAGTCGCTTGACTCCTCCGTGGAGGCTTTCGCTGCCGGTCTGGGGATCATCGTGCTCTACATGATCTTCTACTACCGGTTGCCCGGGTTCTGCGCCAGCCTGGCGCTGGTCATCTACGCCATCATCACGCTGGCCTCGATGAACATCCCCGGGATGGAGTTCGTGCTCACGCTGCCCGGCATCGCCGGCTTCATCCTCTCGATCGGTATTGCGGTGGACGCCAACGTGCTGATCTTCGAGCGGCTCAAAGAGGAGCTGTGGCACAAGAAATCCATCACCAATGCCACCGACACGGGCTTCGCCCGCGCCTGGTCCTCGATTCTGGACGGCCACGTGACCACGTTCATCGGCGCCTTCATCCTCTACGCCTTCGGAACGGCCACGGTGAAGGGCTTCGGCGCCACCCTGATGGTGGGAACGGCCTGGAGCCTCATCACGGCCGTTTACATCACGCGCCAGATGATGGATTTCTGCGTCTATATCCTGGGTATCAAGAGCCGCTGGCTCTTCGGAGAGTAGTATGGACAACCTCAAGTACGTCGAAGTCGCCCTGTGGGTCATCTTCCTGGTCGGATTCGTGATCTGGGGTCAGTCCTTCCGCAAGAAGACCCGCGACCTGATGGGCAAGCGGAAGTATTTCTACTACTTCAGCGTCGCGGTCACCCTGATCGCGCTGGGCGGCATCCTCTTCCGCGGTGTGGCTCTGGGGTTGGATTTCACGGGCGGCACGCTGGTCGAGCTGGCCTCTCCCAAGATCGTCGAGCCCAACCAGGTGCGCGACGCCATGAACGACCCGCGCGTGGATGGCAAGAGCCCCGGCAGCGTGCCGGTGGCCGACCTCCAGGTGCAGGTCTCGGCCGACATGATCCCCGCCCTCGGCAAGGACGGCTCGCCGGCCCAGAAGGTCATCCTCCGCATGAAGAAAGAGGGCAACGAGCCCAGCCTTTCCGCCGAGCAGACCCAGGTGGTGGTGCAGGTCCTGAGCGAGAAGCTCCAGATGACCGAGCTGCGCGAGGAGCGCATCGGCTCGACCATCACCGGCGAGCTGCAGATGAACGCCATCATGGCCCTGGTCATCACGCTGGGCCTGCAGCTGATCTACATCTATTTCCGCTTCGGCGGCCAGATGCGCTTCGGCATCGCGGCCGACGTGGCGCTGATCCACGACGTCATCATCATGGTGGGCCTCTACGCGCTGGCCGGTCGCCAGGTCGACTCGCCGTTCATCGCGGCCCTGCTGACCGTGACCGGTTACTCGGTGATGGACTCGGTGGTCATCTTCGACCGCATCCGCGAGAACCTGCGCGTCACCAAGAATGCCAGCTTCCCCGAAGTGGTCAATCTCTCGGTGAACCAGACGATGACCCGCTCGATCAACACCACCCTGACGCCGGTGCTGACCCTGCTGGCCATCTACTTCTTCGGCGGCTCCACGCTGCAGAACTTCGCCTTCGCCCTGCTGGTGGGCATCATCAGCGGCGCCTACTCCTCGATCTGCGTGGCTTCGCCGCTCCTGATCGAGATCGACGCCTGGGCCGTCAAGAAAGAGAAAGAGAAGCTGGCCCAGCGCCGCGAGCTGGCCGAGCAGAAGGTGGGCGAGCGCAAGCAGCGCGAGAAAGTGCCCGAGAAGGCTTACGAGGAGATGGACGAGGTGGAGCGCGCCATGCTGGGCGCCAAGAAGCCCGGTCGCCGGAATCGCCGCCGCGAGCGTTGATCCCCGAGCGCGTCCCGCACCCCGAGGATCGCCTGAAGATCCTGGCGAGGGTGATCCACATCACCACCCATCTCAATGACCTCGCCGTGCTCGAGGAGATCCTGATGGATCACCTGCTCGAGCTGGTCGGGGCCGAGCGGGGCTTCCTCATGCTGGTCGACCCCGTGAGCGGGGCGCTGGAGTTCCACACGGCGCGGAACTTCTCGAAGGAATCGCTCTTCGAGGGCGAGTTCCAGGTGAGCCGCAGCATCATCTTCGAGACCTTCCGCACGCGTGAGGCGGTGCTGACCTCGAATGCCCAGGATGACGAGCGCTTCGAGTTCTCGGTCAGCGTTCACGAGCTGGGGCTGCGGGCGGTGATGTGCGCCCCGGTGGTGGTGGGCGGACAGGCGATCGGGGTGCTCTACGTGGACAACCGCCTGCGCCTGGGCGCGTTCGAGGCCGATGACCTGGAGTTCCTCAAGACCTTCGCCGACCAGGCCGCCAACAGCATCGATCGCGCCCGGCTCACCCAGGAGAAAAACCGTCTGGCCCAGCTGTTCAGCCGCTACGTGAGCCCGGAAGTGGTGAAAGAGCTGCTGGCGCGGCCCCACGACGCGCTCACGGCCCAGCGCCGGCGGGTCACGGTCATGTTCGTGGACCTGCGGGGATTCTCGTCGCTGGCCGAGCAACTGCCTCCCGCCGAGCTTCTCGACGTGCTGAACGGATACTACGAGGAGATGCTCGAGGTTTTGTTCGCCCACCGGGGGACAATTCTGTCGTTCCTCGGGGACGGCTTGCTGGCGGTCTTCGGGGCGCCTCTGCCCATGGAGCGCCAGGAGCAGAAGGCGATTCAATGTGCCAGGAATCTGGTTCAACGTCTCCAAGCCAGAGGAGGTCTGCGTTTCGGCGTCGGAATGGCTACCGGAGAAGCGGTCGTGGGGGATCTCGGGGGAGCTCAGAGAAGAGATTACACGGTCGTGGGCGACCCCGTGAACACGGCCGCCCGCCTCGAGAAGCTCACCAAAACGAAGGGGGCCGTGGTGCTGGTCGATGAGGAGACTTACCGCGCCAGCGGCCTGACAGGAGGCACCAACCTGGGGACAGAGGTTCTGGCCGGCAAGTCCAATCCGGTTTCGCTCTGGGCCGTGTGACATCGGCCTTGGAAACCTGACTCGGGCAGCGCTCCACGCTCTGGTGTGCCTGATGCTCCTGACGGGATGCGGGCCGCCGCCGGTCGATCATGCCCTGGACCCCACCGGTCCCAGCACCGCGTTCGTCATCTCCGACCGCGAGGGAACGCTGTGGTTCCGCCTCTATCCCGAGGGACAGCCCTCCGACCAGCCGTTTCGCCGCAGCGACCTGGTCACCCCCACCCGCATCAACCTCCCGATCGGCTCGCTGGCCGACGTGGAGGTGCGCGGGCGCATCGACTTCTTCCGCACCTTCCGGGCCGCCCAGGTGCGCGTGCAGCCGGACGCCCACATCACCCTGGTGACGGCTGTCGAGCTGGATTGGACCCGCATCCTGGAGGTCGGCCTGGGGCTGGTCGGGCTGCTGGCGTTTGGCGTGTGGGTTTCGCTCTCGCGACGGGTGCGCGACACGCGCGTCCAGGCGCTGCACCTCGAGGTGGAGCGCGACGAGGCCGAGCTGCGGGCCCTCGTCGCCGAGTCACGCACCGGCGACCCGCTGCGCCTGGGCAAGTATCGCATCGTCCGGCGCCTGGGCCAGGGTGGCAACGCCACGGTCTTCCTGAGCGAGGACGAGTTCGGCGACCGCTATGCGCTCAAGATCCCGACCCATCCCTCGCCGCGCTTCGAGCGCGAATGCGAGATCTTGCGCGAGCTGCGCCACCCGGGCATCGTACGGCTCCTCGATTACTCGGTCGACCCGGCCTATATGGTGCTCGAGCCGGTGGAGGGAGTGAGCCTGCAGGATCGGCTGGAGCGGGGGGCTCTGGCGCCTGAAGAATCGATGCGCATCGCCCGCGAGCTCTTGCAGGCCCTGGACTACGCCCACGGGGCGGGGGTCGTGCATCGGGACCTGTCGGCCGCCAACGTGATCCTGACAGCCACAGGGGCGCGCCTGCTCGACTTCGGGCTGGCCCGCCACGACCGGAAGACCACCATGACCGCTCCCGACCAGTTGATGGGGACGCCCGCCTACGCCGCACCCGAGCAGATCGACAGCCACACGGTGGACGGTCGCGCCGATCTTTTCGCAATGGGGGTGCTGCTCTACCAGATGCTGACCGGACGACTGCCCTGGCAAGAGCGCGACGCGGTCAAGCTGTTCCTGGCCAAGAGCAGTACGGTTCCGCCCTCGCCCCAGGAGCTCAATCCGATGCTGGCCCGCAAGTTGAGCGACCTGGTGATGGAGCTGCTGCGGCCCGACCCGGCGCTGCGGCCGGCCGATGCCGCCACGGTGCTGCGGAGGCTCGGCTAGCGTGGCGCTCTTCTCGTACCGCGCCTCGGGCGCTCGCGGGGCCCTCTCGGAGGGCCGCCTGGAGGCGGGCACGCTGCAAGAGGCGACCCGCGTGCTGACCCAGCGCGGCCTGATGGTGCTCGAGCTGCGCGAGGAGCGGGCCGCTGCCCGGATCGTGACCACGCCCACCGCCGCCCCCGCGGTGGTGGCCCGCCCGGGCCGGCGTCTGCGCGGGATGCGCCTGGCCGTGCTGTTCCGCCAGCTGGCGCTGATGTTCGGCTCGGGCATCACGCTCTATCGCGCGATGGGCTGCCTGGCCGCCCAGGCGGAGACGCCCCGCGAGAAGGCCGCTCTGGAGGCGCTCTCGGGGCAGCTCTCGCAGGGGGCATCACTGAGTCACGCGATGGGCCAGTCGGGTCTGTTCGCTCCGCTCCAGGTCGGCGTGGTGAAGGCCGGCGAGGAGTCGGGGATGCTGGGAGTCCTGCTCGAGCGCCTGGCGCGCCTGGAGGAGATGGAGCTGGCTTTCCGGCAGCAGGTGACCGCCAAATTGAGCTACCCGGTGGGGGTGGCGGTGGCCATGCTGGTAGCGGCCTCGCTGCTGACCGCCGTCATGGGTCACGTCATCGCGGCCATGGGCAGCCTGGGCGCCTCGCTACGGTGGATGCAGCAACCGATCGTTCCCGTACTGGTGCTGGTCTTACCGACGATGCTGGTAGGCTCGCTGACCTGGGCCTGGCGGCAACCGGCGTTGCGCCCGGCTCTGGAGCGCTCCCTGCTGGGCTTTGCGGTGGTCGGGCCCCTGCTGCGCCGCGCCGAGTCGGCCCGCATCTGCCGCATCCTGGCCGTGCTGGCCAACAGCGGATTGCGCGTGGACAAGAGCCTGGCCCTGGCGGCAGGCACGACCGCCAGCCCGATGGCGCGCGAGGCCCTGGAGCTCGCGCGCGCGCGTCTCACCGAGGGCGAGGGATTGTCGGCGGCGCTGGCAGCCAGCGGCTATTTTCCGCCCGAGGTCGTGCACATGACCGCGGCCGGCGAGGCCTCGGGCCGTCTGAGCGCGATGCTGGCCAAGGTGGCCGAGTATTCCGACATGCAGGTCACGCGTTTCCTGGAGGCGGCCGTGACGGCCCTGGAGCCGCTTCTTCTGAGCTTCATGGGAGTGCTGGTCGGCCTGGTGATGCTGGCGACCTTCGGGCCGCTTTACGGGGCCTTGGACCGCTTGTAGGCGTCCAGCTCCTTCTGAGCTCGCGCGCGCAGCCGCGGGGTCATCGGGTCGGTGGGGTCGATGCGGGCCGCTTTGTCGAGCTCGACCAGGGCCAGCTCGTGCTTCTGGTCGAGCAGGTACATCAGCCCGAGCGTGCGCGGGAGCTCGCCCACCTGAGGCAGCGCGCGCATCCCCCGCTGCAGCGCGTCGTAACCCTTCTCTTTTTGCTCGGTGGCCCGGTAGCACCAGGCCAGCGAATCCCAGGCAGCCTTGAGGTCGGGGCAAAGGCGCACGGCCTCCTCGAGGCGCTCGATGGCCTGAGGGAAGTTCTTCTCGTGGATCGATTGCTCGGAGGCAATATACTGCTTGCGGGCCGTGTCGAAGTCGCGCATCTGGGCGCCGGCGCGCAGCGACATGCCGATGGCGACGGGCAGCAGGACGAGCAGGATGATGAGCCCGACGGCACGGCGGCGGGTGGAGATGCGGGCAGGTCGCATCCTTTAGAGTTCTGCGTTCGGGTAGGGGGGCCTTTCTGTCACGGGATCCGGATACTGCGTCTGAGGGATTGGCTCCCCTGATTCTCGAGCTCTCCGTGAGCTAGACTCGGACTATGGCAGAGAAGAAGCCCCCCAGTGACGCCCCGGCGGAGCTGCTCGAGGAAAAAAGCGAGCCGCCTCGCCAGGACGACGACCACGACCGCGAGCTGGTGCGATTCTCGTATCAGAATGCGGCAACGGTCGGCTTGCGTCGTTGAGCCGAAGAATTGCCGAGAGCCGGGTAAACGAGCCAGCGCGCTGCGTTGACCCGCCCATGGAGCCCGGGCCCGCGCCTGCTGAGTGTGGTGGCGGCGCGGGCCCGGGGGACCCATGACATAAGGATTTTTCGACCGACCCTCAACCCGTCGGTCGAACTCCGCGGGATACCCCCGCCCTGCCGGTCGCCAACAGCCGGCAGGGCTTCTTTTTTGGCCCCTACCCGGAGGATGCGCGAGCGGGCTTGCGTAATACAGCGCCACGCTATGCTGGATCATCGTGCGCTGACTCTGGAACGACTGGAAATGGCGGTTGTGGACGGGCCCGGGACGCGCGTCGCTCTCCTCGGTGCCAGTACGACCGATCGCCTGAAAACCTGGTTGCAGTTCTTTTTTCACCGGCGGGGACAGGCATGCCAGGTCTATGAGAGCGACTTTGCCCGCTATGAGGAAGAGGCTCTCTTTCCGCCGCCAGCGTTGCTGGAGCTCGAGCCCGAAGCCATCTACCTGCACGTTCCCACGCCCACTCTCGAGCCTCCGGTATACCGCGAGGTGGAAAGCTTTCTCACTCAGCAAGCTCAACGTTTCCAGCGCATCTGGGCGAAGCTGCGAGCGAACTTTCCTCACGCTCTCATCGTGCAGGCCAACTTCGCGCCTCTCTTGACCAGGGCCGGAGGCAACCAGTCGGCCCTGCACCCTGGCAATCCCACCCGCCTCGTCGAGCGCCTCAACGCGAGCCTCTACGAAATCGAGGGTCTCACGCTGCTGGACGCCCACCACATCGCGACCACGATGGGAACCAACACCTATTATCAGCCCTCGAGCTATTATGCCTCCAAGATCGTCGAGTCGGAAGCCGCCTCGATGGAGCTGGCTTTCGCGTTGCACACAATCCTCGAGCAACACCGGACGGGGGGCCGGCGCGCCCTCATCCTGGACCTGGACAACACCCTGTGGGGCGGCGAGATCGGCGAGGGCGAGGTCGAGTTGGGGCCCGACAGTCCGCTGGGCGAGGCCCACCAGGCATTCCAGAGCTACGTCAAGACCTTGCAGGCGCGCGGGATCGTGCTGGCCATCGCCTCCAAGAACGACCCCCAGAACGCGCGGCGGGGACTGCAGCACCAACACTCGCGCCTCCAGCCCGAAGACTTCGCGGCCATCGAGGCCCACTGGGAGCCCAAGTCGACCAGCGTGACGCGCATCTTGCAAAAGCTCAATCTACTGGCCCAGGCCTGCGTGTTCGTGGATGACAATCCGGTCGAGCTGGCCGAGGTGCAGGCGCATCACCCCGACCTCATCACCGTCGACGCCTCCGATATCGAGAGCCTGCCGGCCCAGCTGGACCAGGCGCTGCTCTTCGATCCTCGGTCCGGCACCAGGGAGGATGCCGAGCGCACCCGCTATTACCAGGCCGATGCCCAGCGCCAGGAGGCCCGGAGCGATTTCGCGACCTATGGCGATTTTCTCGACTCGCTGCAGATGCGTGCGAGCCTCGCGCCGCTCTGCGACAGCAACTTTGCGCGCGCCCATCAGCTGATCGCCAAGACCAACCAGTTCAACCTCAACGGAATCCGGCTGACCGAGGCCGAGTTGAAGGCCTATCAGGGCCAGCCCGGCAAGCTCGGACTGGTCATCGGCCTCAGCGACCGTTTTGGGGACAATGGCGACGTGGCCGTCGTGCTGGGAACGCTCCAGGACCGCGAGCTGGTCGTCGATACGTGGGTGATGAGCTGCCGCGTGTTCGGGCGCACGCTCGAGCACGCGATTCTGAGCCACCTGGCGGCCAGTTGGACGGTGCGGGCCCGGGCTGTTGCCACCGACAAGAACTCCCGCTCCATGGAGTTCTTTACGAGCCCGCAACCCTCGCCCCACCACATTCACCTGGAAGGAAGCCTGTCATGCCTGGCCGAGACGAAGTCCTAGAAGACATCCGGAAGGTCGTTCTGAAAGTAACGCGCGCGGGAGATATCGCCCTCGGTCCCGAGTCGACGGCCCGGGACGTCCCCGGCTGGGATTCGCTGGCCCACGTCAGCATCGTGGCCGGAGTCGAGCAGTTGTACGGGGTGCGCTTCAGTCTCAAAGAGCTGAAAAACTTGAAGACGGTCGGGAACCTGGTCGACCTGGTCTGCGCGAAGACCGGCTGAGCTCTTGCAGATCAACTCGTTCAGCTACCTGGGCTACATCCTGCTGGCGGTGGCTTCGTGCCACCTGGCCCGCCGGTTGGCGGGAGCCAGTGGTTTCAAGCTGTGCTTGAGCCTGCTCAGCCTGCTCTTCGTGGCCCTGAATGGCTGGCTGAGCCTGGCGGCCTTGCTGGGCTCAATCCTGGTCAATTACGCCACCCTGCGCCAGCTGCGTCAGATGCCACCGGCCACGCGCGGGCGCCTGCTCTGGCCGGTGATCGCGCTGAACGTCGCCTGCATTTTCATCCCCAAGGTCTCGACTCTGGCGTTCCTGGGGGCCAGCTACTACTCGATCCAGCAGATCATGATGCTGGTGGACTTCTACCAGCAGCCCGAAGAGGTGCCCTCTCTCTGGTCCTACCTGGCTTTCGTCAGCTTTTTCCCCTGTATCACGGCCGGTCCGATCTGCTCCTGGAGCGACACCGGCGACGAGCTTTCCCGCCCTCGCGGCGCCACCGACCGCGAGCTCTTTCTGGGATTGCTGATCCTGGCGTTCGGGCTCTTTCAGAAGTGCGTCCTCGCAGCCACCTGCAACCAGTTCACGGACGGCATCAAGGCTTACCACGCCCCGATCAACGCGCTGGATTCGGCCGTCGGCATGACCATGGCTTACCTGGGTCTCTATTTCGACTTCTCCGGCTACTCCGACATCGCCATGGGCACCGGAATGTTGCTCGGGCTTACGGTTCCGCTCAACTTCGACCGCCCCCTGGCGGCCAGCTCCCTGCCCGACTTCTGGTCCCGCTGGCACATGACGCTGACCTCGTTCGTCCGGTTCTACATCTTCTACCCGCTGGTCCGCTGGCGCCCAGGCTCGCGCACCACGGCGAAACTGGCCGTGCTCGTGAGCATGCTGGTGGTGGGGCTCTGGCACGGACTGACCGCCTCGTTCGCCCTGTTCGGACTGGTCCACGGCCTGGCTCAGCTCGTTCCCACCCAGAAGCTCCCCCGGCCGCTGGGATGGCTGCTCACGCAGCTCTTCGTGGTGCTTTCGATGCCCCTGTTCTTCCAACCGACCCTGGACGGGGCCGTTCAGGTTTGGGCGGGGCTGCTGCACGCCAAATCCATCCGGGGCCCCTTCGCGGCCATCGACATCTTCGACAAGGCGGTGGCCGCGCTTTGCCTCGTTTTTGCGCTCTGGCAGGCCTGGCGCTGGCCGAATACGCGCGACCTTTTCAGTCAGCGCAAGCCGTCGCTGGCCCTGCTGATCGTGCTGCAGATCATGCTGTTGCTGAGCCTCCTCTATCTCAACTCGGGCTACCAGAACAACTTCTTCTATGCCGACTTTTAGCTACAGGAGCTTCCTGCTCTGGACGGCCGCGCTGCTGGTGCTGAACGTAGCCGCTTTCGCGGCGTTCAACTACCACGTGGACGCCCTGGGCGTCTTCTCGTCCACGCCGCGGCTCCTCAGCTCCAGTCAGCTTCGCTTCAACGGCCAGCGCAACCACCAGATCTTCTTCAAGTATGCCGTGGCCCTGCACTATCTCGGCCAGAACTTCGATGCCGTCCTGCTGGGACCGTCGAGCTCCGGGACTCTCCCCGTCAACCGGGCCACGCAGGGCGAGGCGATCTACAACGCCTCCATCTCGGGAGCCAACCTGGCCGAAATGTTGCCCATCGCCGAGCGCGCCACCCGTTCGCCCCGTGTCAAAACCCTGTATTTTTGCCTCGACCCTTACTCGGTCAGCACCGGCCTCCCCAAATCTCCGCTGCGCATGGAGACCATCGAGCGCCAGGCCTGGGGCTCCACCAATCTCCTCAAGCTCTACGCCAGCAATCTCCTGTTCCGGGCCCTGGGCCGCTGGAGCGGTCTGGTGTGCGATGCTTACGGCGTTTACACGTTCATCCCGGCCTCGCATCCGTGGTGGACCGACCCGCGCATCGTGGAAGAGGACCGACGCCGGGCCGAGAGCGGCTACTCGCTGGCGCCGGAAGCCGCGGACCAGCTCGAGCAACTGGCCCGTCTGTGTCGCGAGCGCGGGGTGCAGCTGCGCGTCTTCCTGCCTTTCCGCCCCGCTTCGCGCTACCGTGGCGTGCAGCGCTCCTTCGCGCGCTATCGCGAGACGGTGAGCTCGCACCTGGGGGGGATCGAGGTCTACGATCCGAACCTGGACCCCGACCCGGAAGTGGTGGCCACGCTGGCCGACAACCGGTCGTTCCGAGACGGCTGGCACCTGGTCAAGGACCCCTCGCTCATCCTCTGGAGACACTTGTATGACCACTTCAACCCGCCTGGCGATCGACCACTACGGCCTGGTGACGGCCGACCTGGAGGCGACGCGCGCCCTCCTGCAGACGATGACCGATTTCAGAATGAGTGAGCCCGTCGTCACCGACGAAGCCCAGGGCAGCCTGATCCAATTCCTCAGCACCGGGCGTCCGGACGAGCCCCGCCTGGAGCTGATCCAGCCCCTGGGCGAGGATTCGCCCGCGCAGGCGCAGGCCTTGCGAGGCGGAGGGCTCTCCCATATCTGTTTCCGAGTGCTGGCGCTGGATGGTTTCGAGGAGTGGTGCCACGCCAGCCGGATCACCCCCGTGCGCGAGCCCATCCCGGCGCCGGCCTTCGGGGGCCGCCGGGTCGCTTTTGGTTTCCGCCCGGGTCTCGGCCTGGTCGAGTTCGTGGAGTGCGAGGGGGCCGCCGCTTTGAGCTCGCTCAGCCTGCCGTGAGCCGGCTGAAAGTCTTCTCGGCCCTCGTCGAGGAGCGTTTCCCGCAGTTGTGGCCCGGGTACTCGCGCACGGTCACCGACGGCGGCGAGCGACTGCGCTTGCTGGCCGAGTGGATCTTGCAGCGGCAGTCGCGCCTGGCGCCGCTGGAAGTGCTGGCCGAGAGCTTTGGCGACCTCACGCTCGAATCCAACTTCCTCCAGCTACGCTACGAGCAAGAGGGCAGCTACGCGTCGGAGAGCTTCCAGGACGCGCTGCGCGAAGTCTACCTCGAGCCCGAGACCATGGCGCGCTACATGCACGGACTGGCCTGCACCCAATTTGGCTGGGAGAACCACCACCGGCTGTGGTGCTGGTTCGAGGATACCTTTCTGGCCGGCTTGCAACCTCGGCGCGTGGCCGAGGTGGCCCCGGGGCACGGCAGTTTCGGGCTGCGCCTGCTGGAGCGGTTTCCCGAGGCCGAGCTGACGGGGTTCGACATCAGCCCGACCTCCCTGGACATCTCCCGCCGGATCGCGGGCGACGCCCGGGCCCGTTACGAGCTGCAAGACATCTTTACGTTGGACACCGCGCGCCGCTTCGACACCCTGATCTGCGGGGAGTTGCTCGAGCACGTCGAGCGGCCCGACCTGTTGCTCGAGCAGCTGCTCCGCCTGGTGGAGCCGGGTGGGAGCGCCTACATCACCGGCGCCATCACCGCGGCCGCGCCCGACCACATCTACGAGTTCCAGGGACCGGAGGAGGTGCTGGCGATGGCCCGCGCCGCCGGCTGGGAAGTGCGCGACCATCTCTGCGCCGAGGGCCGCGCCATGACTTCGGCCGCCAAAGGGCCGCCACGCGTGGTGGCGATGCTGCTCAGCCGCGCACGGCCAGATCGACCCTGACCATCGGCAGCTCGATGCGGCCCTGGTGCTCGGCGAGCAGCTCTTCCAGAAACTCGTCCAGGTGGGGGCCGAGGCGGTCGACGTAAGGGCGCCAGCCGGCTTCGAACCAGCGCTTGAAATCATCGCGCGACTCCAGCGTCTTGGTGCGCTCGATGAGCTCGAGCCGCTCGATCCGCATCCCCTGGAGGGCCTTCTCGTAGGGCTCCAGGGACCAGAAGCTCCAGGGGAAGTCGAACCCGGCGAAGACCTTTTGCCAGCGCGGGGTCTGGCGCAGGCGCTCCACGCCCTGGATGAACGGCCCCATGTTGCCCGCGCCGCCCATCTGCACGCGCAGAAGTCCATTCGGATGCAGGCGCTCGCGCACCATGCGCGCCGCCGCCCTGGCAGGGTCTTTGAGCCAGTGCAGACACGCGAACGAGGTGATCAGATCAAAGCGCGCGTCCACGCGCAGGTCGGCGGCGTCGTCCTGCCGGAAGGCAAGGTTCTCCAGAACGTAGTTCTGGCGTGCGTATTCCACCATGGCGGGGGAGAAATCCACTCCCAGCACACAGCCCTGCGGGGTGCGGCGCGCGATCTCCCTGGTTACGCGGCCACTGCCGCAGCCCACATCCAGCACGCTGCGCCGGGAGACAACATCGACACCCGCCAGCACCTCGAGCGCCAGATCATATTGAACCTGCGAATGGCGGTCGTAGCTACCCGCGTTCCAGGTCAGGGAGTCCAGTTGTCGCCCTTCTTGACCGACAGGCAGAAGGCCGTGAGCAGCTTGACGGTGTTCTCGAGATCGTCGAGCGAGGCCATCTCGCACGGGTTATGCATGTAGCGCAGCGGCACGCTCAAGAGGCCGGCGGCCACGCCTGCCCGGGTGAGCTGGATCACGTTGGCGTCGGTGCCTGTTCCGCGGGGGGCAGCCTCGATCTGGTAGGGGATCTTCTCGGCCTCGGCCACCTCGACGAGGCGCTTGAAGACGTGCGGATTGGTGTTGGGGCCGCGCGAGATCACCGGTCCTTTGCCCAGGTGGAACTCGCCGTGGCGGCGCTTGTCCGAGTCGGGCAGATCGGTGGCGTGGCATACGTCGATGGCGATCCCGATGGTGGGATTGATGCCATAGGCGGCCGTCTGGGCGCCGCGCAGCCCGATTTCCTCTTGCACGGCCGAGACGCCGTGCACCGAGGCGGTCAGCTTCTTGCTCTTGAGGGCGCGCAGAACCTCGGCTACCACGAAGATGCCGGCCCGGTTGTCGAACGCCTTGGACACCGCCCGGCCGTTGCGCATCAGCGTGAGCTTCGACTCGAGCGTGACGTAGTCGCCCAGCTCGACCAGCTCCTTGGCCTCATCGCCCGACGTGGCGCCGATGTCGACCCACATCTTGTGAAGCTCGGACTTCTTCTTGCGCTCATCCTCGTCCATGAGGTGGATGGCGCGCTTGCCGAACACGCCCTGAATCGGTCCGTTCTTGGTGTGCACCAGGGCCCGCTGGGCCACGATGACCTCGGCGTCCCAGCCGCCGGAGGCCACCACGAACAGATAACCCTTGTCATCGATGTACTTGACCATGAACCCGATCTCGTCGGAATGGCCATCGAGCATGATGCGGGTATGCCCCTTCGGATTGGCCACCGCGATCACCGACCCCATCAGGTCGGTGCGCATCTCAGCCACCTGCCCCTCGAGCCGCGAACGCCAGATCTTCTGGACATTCTCCTCGAAACCGGGAGTGCCGTGAGCCTCGACCAGCTCGGTCAAAAACTCGAGAGTGCTTTTTTTCATCCTAAACTCCACTGTCGACTGTCAACTGTCGACTGTCGACCCCACTAACGCTGAATGGTGAGAAACAGCTCGCTCATCTCGGCCGACGGCGAGATGTTGAGCTCGTTCTTCATGATCTGGGCGCAGCTTTGATACTGGCGCGCGGCCTGCTCGGGCTTGCCCTGCTCGACGAAGGCGCGCATCAGGCAGAGGTGCGCCTCCTGGTGGCAATTGTCGATTTTGAGCAGACGCTGGGCGTAGTCGTTGGAGACCTCGTAGCGCTCCTTCTCGAAGAAGTAGGTCATCAGCGACTCGAGCACCTCGGTGTACTTCATCTCGAGCTCTTCGCGCAGCAAGATGGCCCAGTCGGCGTAGTAGCCCTCCATGAACTCGCCCTGGTAAAGGCTCTCCGCTTTCTGAAAGGCGATGATCGCCTCGTCCTCGCGGCCCTCGCGCTCGCGCGCCTGACCCAGCTCGTATTGCCGCTCGAACTCGGCCACGTCGAAGAACCACGAGCGGTCCACGTTGAAGCGGTAGAAGCCTTTGCGGGCCAGCACCACGCGCTCGGCCTCGCCGCTGAAGACGGCCTCGAGAGCCTTCCGCTTGTGCGACAGAGCCGCGTAAAGGCTCTGGCGGGCCTTCTCGGGCGGGTGGTCGGGCCAGAAGAGATCCATGATCTTCTCGTCGGGGATGTCGCGCCCGGCGTGCACGGCCAGGTAAGCGAAGAGGTACTTCGACTTGCGCGTCTTCCAGAGCTTGTCGGCCACTTCTTGACCGCCCGCGAACACGCGGAACTTGCCAAAGCCGTAGAGCGAAAGCGGGGGCGCCTGCACGGCGCCGGCCACGCCCTCCTTGGGCGACAACAGCTCCATCACGCGCTCGCGCGTGGTGGCCTGCACGTCGGCCAGGAACGGCTGCACGGCCTCGAAGCCCAGCGACTGGAGCATGCGATCGACGCTGGGCACTTCCTGGGCGGCGAACTCGAGGAAAAGCGGGATGGCCAGGTGGCGCTGCTGGCGCAGCGAGTGCTGGAGAGCATACTTGTCGATGATCTCGGCCGCCATCTCCACCTGGGCCTTGGCTTCGCTCGTCTGCCCGGCCTTCTGCAAGACCTTGCCGCGATACAGGGCGGTCGAGGCCAGCTCGGGCTGGTGCTCCCAGACCGTGAAGATCTCCCTGGCTTTGTCCAGGTCTTCCAGGGCCTGGGTGACTTCGCCCTGGATGCCGTGCACCAGACCGCGCACGGCCTGGGCCTTGCCGGTGCGAAGCTGGCTCTGACCCACGGCCGCGTCCACGGCCTGGTCGGCGAACTTGCGCGCGTCGTCGGTGCGGCCGCGGTGCAAGTGGCTCAGGGCCATGCCGACCAGCGCCTCGGAGCGCAGACCCCCGGAGCTGTCCGGCAGCAGATCGAGCGCGCCAGCGTAGGCTTTGCCTGAGATCTCCAGATCGCCGGCCGCCAGATAGGTGCCAGCCAGTCCCAGCATGAGCTCGACCTGACGCTCCTTGGAGAGGGCCTCCTCGCGGACTTCCTCGTCTTCTTCAGCGTTGTCGTCGTGGGCCTCGTCCTCGGTGGCCAGCATCTTGAGGAACTGTTGCACGAGGTCGGGGTCGAAATGGCTGCCCGCCTCTTTCTCGAGGATCTGACGGGCGTCGGAATGACTGAGCGGCTCGCGGTGGGGGCGTGCGCTGATCATGGCGTCATAGGCCTCGGCCACGCAGAGAATGCGGGACTCGAGCGGAATCTGCGTGCCCTTCAGGCCCTGAGGATGACCCGAGCCGTCGAACCACTCGTGGTGGTGCAACACGATTCGGAAGACCTCGCGCAGCGAGCCCAGGCTGCTGAACAAGCTCTGGGACTGCTGGCTGGACGCCTCCTGCAGCTGGGCCTTCTCGCCCTCGTCGAGCATCTCTTCGGTCTTGTCCAGAAAAGCTTTTTTCTGGCCGATATTGCCCACATCGTGCAGGAACGCGGCCAGCTCGAGCACCTCGAGCCGATTGCGGCCCAGGCCGGCCGTCTTGCCGATCTTCAGAGCGCTCTCGGCCACGCGGCGGGAATGGCCACTGAAGTGCTCGTCGCGCTCCTCGACCCCCTCGGCCAGCAGCTTGACGATGGCGGCGAAGTCGCGCCACTGCGATTCGAGGCCCTGGGAGAAGCTCTTCTGGAGGCGGTACGACTCCAGGCTGCGCTTGACGGATTGCACGAACTGCTTATCGTCGAACGGCTTCATCAGGTAGTCGTCGACACCCATCTTGATCGCGCGGATCGGCACGTCGGGGCTGGCATAACCCGTGATCACGATGGAGCGGGTGTCGGGCTGGTCGCGCTTCAGGTTGGAGATCGTCTCCAGACCATCCATCTCGGCCATGCGCACGTCGCAGACCACCAGATCGTATGAGGTTTCCTTCGCCTTTTGAATGGCGTCCAGGCCCGAGGACGCGGTGGTTACGTCGTAACCCTCGTCCGTGAGCAGAATCTCCAACGCTGCGAGCATCAAGGGGTCGTCCTCGACCACCAGGATTTTCTCCGGCACAGTGCCTCCCCAGGTCTTCACCAACTCATCCTGAGTTGAAATTCTTTGGCAATTCCCCACCTCATGGCGAAGTCCTGCCTCACGCATGCGCCCTTTCCTGCTACGTCGAGCGGAGAAAAACCTTCAATGCCGAAAGCCCTTCCCCTATGCACGACCCCATCCCCGGCAGCTGTCTCTGCGGAGCCAGCCGCTTCCAGCTCATCCCCCCGACCGAGTTCTGCAGCCACTGCCATTGCCGGAGCTGCCGCAAGTCGCACGCCGCGCCGCTGGTCACCTGGACCTCCGTGCCCGAGGCGCAGCTCCAGGTGCTGGGCGCCGATCTCACCACTTACAAGTCGTCCCAGAACGTCACCTGGCTCTTCTGCCGGCTGTGCGGCAGCCATCTCTTCTATCGCTGCACCGACGCTCCCGGTCGGGTCTATGTCAGCGTGGCGTCGCTGGACGGTCCGCTCGACCGGCAGCCCGACAGCCATGTCTCCTACGAGGAAAAAGTACCCTGGTTGCACCTCCAGGACGGCCTGCCGTGCTTCGTCGGCAAGACCGACGAGCTGTGTCAGCCAGAAGGGCGCGGTCGCTGAAAAAAACCTGAGTTCGGGCTTTCAGGTGCCTTTGAGTTCCTCGGGGTAAGTTGTCGGTGAAGACAGACGACGCGAGCCTCAGGCGAGCGTAGACACTACACTTGGAGGGGCTACAAATATGAGCGGCATCGTCACCATCAGCGGAGTTCAGCAGAACACTTACAGCCAGGCCACCACGCGCGGCCAGATCCGCCCGGACGGCGGCGTTCAGCTGCACAGCTCCGACGAGGTCTCTTTGCAGACCGCCGAGCCCTTCAACCAGACGCTGGTCGTCGTCGGTGGGGACGCCGTCAAAGTGGCCCGCGACCTGGGCAACGTCCCCTCGGCCCACAGCGAGGCGGGCGGCGTGGCCCAGTACCTCTCCGGCGTCAGCGACGAGCGCTTCTACGGACTGAGCGGCAAGCCCAACTATAACGGCCTGCTGGCCGACCTGGCCCGTCAGTCCTTCGCGACCTTCCCCGACAGCCTCGAGGACGGCCGCCTGCCCAACCTCTCCACCTTCCAGCGCGCCGTGGCCACCGAGGGCCGCAAGCGCGAGCAGACGCTTCCCACCGTGCTCTATATGCACGACCCCGAGGCCCGCGTGATGGGCGCCATCGGCACCGCCATCGAGCGCTCCGCCGAGCAGGGCATCCGCTCTTACAACGGCGTGGCCACCAGCGAGACCCCGGTGCAGGGCCAACTGGCCCTCGACCTGGGCACCGGCGCCTTCGCCCAGACCGAGGAGAAATCGTCCAGCGTCACTCCCTACAACGTGACGGTCGAGACCGAGGTATCCGGCCCGCGTCCCAGCATCGCCGACGCCGTGGGCGGCCTGTCCAAGTTCCTGACCACGGTTCCCCAGGAGCTGTTCTATAACGACAAGGGCGACCCGAACTTCAACAAGATCTTCGCCGGCCTGGCCCGCTTCAACGGCGCCACCGGCCCCGAATCGCTCGAGGATGGTACCCTGCCCAACATCTCCACCTTCCAGCGCGCGGTTTCGGGCGAGCGCGCCCGCCGCGAGAAGGAAGCCGCCGCGATGCTGGCCACCCTGCTGGTCGGCACCGGCTTCACCGGTCCCCAGGGCCAGCGCGTGCTGGACCAGGCGGCCAGGATGGCCGGCATCGGCTAATTCAAACCTTTCGCACCAACCACACCCCGACGAGAATGAGGATCATCCCGGGCGCGAGCCAGGTGGTGATCCTCTCGTGCATGAACAGGATGCCCAGCAGCACGCCAAAGACCGGCACGCCGTATCCGAAGAGCGAGGCGAACTGGGGGCCAACCGCCTCGATCAGGTGATAAAAGATCAGGTTGGGCACCGCGGTGGCCAGGATCCCCGCGGCCACGACCGCCCCCACCGCCGCACCGCCGGGGTGCAGCGCGAGCGGATTCTCGAGCCCCAGGCTGAGGGCGCAGAGGGTCACGGTCGCGTACGCCAGGCTCCAGCTGGTCGTGACCACGGGGTGGAGGCCTTTGGCGCGCGCCGCGGCCAGCAGGCCGCCGGCCGCGTAGCCGAGACAACCGGCCACCATCATGGCCAGACTGGTGGCGACGGCTCCTCGGGCGTGGATGTTGGAGGGGTCGAGCACGAGCGCCAGTCCGCCCAGGGCCACCAGGAGACCGAGGATGCGCCTGGGGTCGGGAGCTGCGGTGCGAAGAATCACCTGCAGGACAAAGGTCGCGATGGGGACCAGGGCCGTGAGCAGCGACGTGAAGCCCGCCGAGAGATGAAGCTCGGCCACCGAGATGGCGATCCAGATGAGCGAGACGTTCAAAACGCTCAGAGCGGCCAGGGTGAAGTGCTGAGATGAGGTGACCCGCAGGCTTTGCCTCGTGACGACGGCCACGAGCAACATGCAAATCGTGGCAGTTCCCGCGCGCAGGGCCATGAGAGCGATGCCCGGGAGGTCGTGCTCGGCGATCTTGACCAGGGGATAAATACTGGCCCAGGCCAGGCAGAGGATGAAGAGGAGGACGTAGTCCAGAGGACCGGGCGAGCGCACGGGGCCTACTTTGGGAAAGGGCAGCGCAGGATCCTTTCCCAGCAACGCCAAACGATTGTCTGGTGTCCGGGAACTGGCTTTACATCCTCTGGTTCGTAGCGACCGCATTGGCGTTGGGAGCCGCCTGGGCGTCCTTCTTCTATCTCAGACAGCGTGAGAACTACCTTCAGGGCGTTCTGGGCCTGCTGCACGGCGTCACCGAAGGCGATAACTTCGACGCCCAGGCCAAGTCGTTGTGCGAGCAAATCTTGCACGAGACCGGGGCCAGCGGTGCCAGTCTCTACCTGCAGCCGGGTCAGGAAGAGAGCGGGTTTCGTCGGGCCGCCCAGGCCGGGCGCAGCGCGGAGGAGACCGGGCCGGGCGTGGTGCGCGATCTGCTGAGCCAGGCCTGGGACACCGGCGAGCCCTCCGAGGCGGTCCAGCGTGGGCGTTGCCTGCTGGCCGTGCCCGTCTCGCCGGGCCACCAGGCCGGTGGGGCGCTGCTGGCGGTGTGGGACCAGGATAAGAAGCCCACCGACCGCCAGAAGCGCCTGATGGAAGCGGCCTCGATGGCGGCCGCCCTGCTGGCGCCCCGCTTCGGGAACGACGGAGCGCTGGCCCGGGCCAAGGAAGAGCTCGCGTCGCTCCAGGCCGAGATGGCCGAGGAAAGTCACCTGGCCGGAGTGGGCCGCCTGGCTGCGGGCGTGGCCCACGAGCTGAACACCCCGCTGGGCGCGGTGCTGGCGATGGTGGGAGCGCTCTCGCGCACGCAGGCCGAGCCTCAGGCCGCTCGCAAGCTCGAGATCATGCGCGAGGCCGTGGAGAAATGCAAGGCCATCATCGAGAAGCTGCTCATCTACTCGCGCGGGCCTCTGGAGGCCGAGCAAGGCCTCACGTTCTCGCGCTTCGTGCGCTCGGAGCTCGACCTCAACCGCGTCATCGAGAACTCGGTCGAGCTTCTCAAAGAGAGCCTCAACCAGGACGGCATCCGGGTCAAGCTCGACCTGCACCCGCTGCCGACCGTGCGCGCCAACTCCACCCAGTGGGCCCACGTGTTCAACAATCTCCTGGTCAACGCGCGCGACGCGCTGAAGTCGGCCAAGACCTACCAGCCCACCGTGGACGTCCGCACCGGCACGAAAGACGGCCAGATCCTGGTCGAGGTGTGGGATAACGGTCCGGGCATCCCCGCCGACGTGCAGTCCAAGATTTTCCAGCCGTTTTACACCACCAAGGAGATCGGCAAGGGCACCGGTCTAGGCCTGGCCATCTGCAAGGAAGTGACGCGCAAGCACTCGGGCGACATCGTGGCGGGAACGGCCGACGCGGGCGGCGCCAAGTTCACCATCACGCTGCCCATCCAGGCTTCCGAGAACTAGCACCGTGCCGCTCAAGCCGGGAACGGTGCTGCAGAACCGCTATCGGATCGAGCGCAGCCTGGGACGGGGCGGCTCGGGAGCGGTCTACCTCTGCCAGGACACACGCCTGGCGGGCAAGCAGTGGGCCATCAAAGAGCTGCTCTGCAAGGACGCCTCGCAACTCCAGAGCGCCCGCAACCGCTTCGAGCGCGAGGCCAGCCTGCTGGCCGGCCTCAAGCACCGCAATCTGCCCCTCATCTCGGACTACTTCTCCGAGAGCCAGAGCCAGTTTCTGGTCATGGAGTATGTCGAGGGCCCCACCCTGGCGGCCCTCATCGAGAAGCAGGGCCCCGCCACCGAGTCGCAGGCTCTGCGGTGGGCGCTCGAGCTCGGGCGAGTGCTGGATTACCTGCACATGCAGACGCCGCCCATCGTGTTCCGGGATCTCAAGCCCGAGAACATCATGGTGACCGACGAGCGCCACCTCAAGCTGATCGACTTCGGCCTGGCGCGCTACTTCGACCCCGCCGCCGCTCGGCGCGACACGCAGCCCAGCGGCTCGGTCGGCTATGCCCCGCCCGAGCAGTGGGAAGACCGCGTGGACGAGCGCTCGGACCTCTACTCGCTCGGCGCGACCATTTACTTCGTGCTCACCGGCAAGCCACCGTCGCCCGTCTATGGCAGCCACAAGCTCAAGCCGCACCGGGGCGACATCGACCCGCGCACCGAGGAGCTCGTGCTCAAGTGCATGCAGCCCGATCCGGCGCTGCGTCCGGCCGGAGCGGGCGAGTTGATCCGCGACCTGCTGCTGCTGCTGTCGGATCCCAAGATGACACCGCCCGAGCCGCGCAACAAACCGGCTTCGAGCCGTCCGGCCCCACCCATCAGCTCGGACCCGCGACCCTCGCAGCCCCGCCGGAAGTCGCGCGTCAAGCAGCCTCCCGCCGCCAAGCCGCCCACCTGGCTGCCGGCGCTGCTGGCGATCAGCACCTTTTCCTTCGTGATCGGCGCCGGCCTCGGTCTGGCGGGCCCCTCGCGGCCCACGCCCCAGCATACGACCCAGCCCGTGCCCGTCGAATCCGCTCCCGAGGAGGTAGGCGACAAGGCCCGCGGTCGCGAGTTGATCGCCCAGGGCACACCCGATTCCTTGCGCGCCGCGGCCGCCATGCTGGACACCCTGGTCACCCGCAACCCGGAGGACGCCGAGGCGCACATCCTCAAGCAGAATGCCTATGCTCTCCTCTTGCGCCCGGGGCCGGAGGAGTCGGGCATCGTGCGCGTCCCCGCGCTGGTGCCCCTGGAGGGAGCCGACGCGCCCGAAGGCAAGGCCGTCCTCTACGGGCTGGCCCAGGCCCAGGCCAACATCAACCTGCGCGGGGGGGTGGACGGCCGCCAGGTCGTGATCGACCTTTACGACGACCGCTCCCAGACCAACCAGGCGCTGCTCGAGGCTCAGAAGATCACCCGCGACCCGCGCTACCTCGTTTGCTTCGGGCCGTTCAGCTCACAGCGCGTGCTGGCGGCGGCGCCGCTCTTCAACGACGCCGCCCTGCCCGACCTGGCGCCCACGGCCTCCGATCCGCGCGTGTGGGAGGCGGGTCCGTTCCTGTTCACCGCCTCCGACTCCAACGCCCCGCGCCTGAAGGCTCTGGCCGATTACTTCGCCTCGCTCGGCATGAAGAAAGGCGCGCTGGTCGTCAGCGACGACAATCTCCTGTCCGGCTCGATGGCGCGCTCGTTCGAGCAAGATTTCCAGGCCCGGGGCGGCCGCATCGTGGCCCGCGCGAGCTTCGACGACAATACCACCGACTTCAGCGCGCAGGTCGCCCAGCTGGCCGACAAAGGCGCCGACTTCGTGCTGATCGCCGAGTATCGCGGGCAGCCCGTGGCTTTGCTGGCGCGCGCCATGAAAGCAGCCGGGTTGAAGATCCCGCTGGCCTCCCAGGTCATTCCCTACAGCCGCGACCTGATCGACCAGGGCGGGCCGGACGCCGAGGACGTGCTCCTCTCGGGCTACTTCTCGCCCGAGCAGGACAAGCCCGAGGTGCGCAAGTACGTGGACGAGTACCACCAGATCTTCGGCGATCGCGAGCCCTCGCACGTGGACGCCGGCTCCTACGACGCGGCCATGCTCTTGTTCGAAGCTCTGGGCGCGGCCCTCCAGGCTCCCGCCGAGGGAGAGCCGCTGATCCGCATCCGCATGCAACGCCTGGCCGCCCGCAACTACCTCGCGTCCATCGGCGGCGAGCGCGACCCCTACGAGGGCGTCAGCGGCCGGTTCGCCCTGGCCAAACGCGAGGATCTTCGCCAGGTCTTCCTGATGCGCGTGAAAGACGGGCGCTACCAACTCGTGCCGACGGAAGGTCGAGGAGATTAAGGAGATTTTTTTGGGGATTGTGGAGATGAATTTTCATCATTTATCTCCAGAATCTCCAAGAAAATCCCCCGAATCTCCTCGACCCTTGCGCCTCAGCGCACGACGACGGTTTCGCCTTGCACGTCGTAGCGGATGGAGCCCTTGGCCTGGGCTTTGGCGCTGACGCTGAGGTCGAGGGCGTGGCGCAGGGCTTCGTCGACCGGTGAGGCGGCCGGGGTGGGGCAGGAGAAGAAGGTGACCACGCCGGTGCTGATCGTCACGGGCCACTGATTCTTGCGCATCAGCTCATGCAGTTTCTCGCGCACGCGCGGCACCACCATCTGGGCCTGCTCGGGCCCGGTCTCCGGCAGGAGCAGGATGAACTCGTCGCCGCCCCAGCGGGCCACCACGTCCACGTTGCGCAGGTTGCCGAGCAGCGTGGCCACGACCCCTTTGAGGAGCAGATCGCCCACTTTGTGGCCCTGCTTCTCGTTCAGGGTCTTGAAGTCGTCCAGATCGAAACAGACCAGGGTGAGCGGATGACCGTAACGCTGCACGCGCTCGAGCTCCAGCGTGGCCAGATCCAGCAGGGCCCGGCCGCTGAGCGCCCCCGTCAGGGCGTCGGCCCTCGACAGCCGACGCGCCTCGTCGAGCTGATCATGCAGGCGCGAGAGGACGCGCGCAAAGAGCCAGAAGCCGATCAGTTGCACCAGGGCGTTCCACATCGGAATGGCCATGCCGCTGAGCGGATGGCCGGCCAGCTCGTCGGCGAAATACCACGCCAGAGAGCTGACGAAGGCCATGAAGATGCCGGGGTCCTTGCCCGCGAACCAGGTGACCATGGCCACGGGAATCAGGTAGAAGATCCAGAGCGAGACTTCGTGCTCGGTGTAGAAATCGAGCGTGGCAAGGAAGGCCACCATCAGGCATCCGAGCCCGATCAAGGCCGGCTTGGGGGCGCGAGCCAGAAAACGGTTCAGGATATCCATTGCTCAAAGGGGAAGAAAGACTTAGAGCCCCTCTCCCATCCCCAGGAACTTCCGGACCGCGACGGCGATTCCTTCGGCCGACAGGTCATGGGCCTCGAGGCCGGCCACGGCCTGGTCGGCCGCCTCGGGCGGGAGCGCCAGCGAGAGCGTGGGGACGGTGCTCTTGCCCAGGCGCTGCAAAGCTTCCAGCACGGCCGTGCCGGCTCCCCCCCCGCTGAGGTGCTCCTCTACGGTCACCAGGCGCGGACACTGCAGCGCCTGCAAGAGCAGGTCCTCGTCCAGGGGCTGCAGCCAGCGCAGGTCGTAGACGGCGGCCTGCACGCCCCAGGCAGCCAGTGTTTCGGCCGCCAGCACGCAGGGAAACACCGTGCTGCCCGCTCCCAGCAAGGCCACCGAATTGCCCTTGCGCAGCTGGCGCCCCTGGGCCGGGGGGGTCTGGCGCGGAGCGTTCTGGTTGTGCATCCCCACCGCCGGGGCATTGGTAAAGCGCAGCGCGACGGGGCCTTCATGCTCACGGGCTCCGGCCAGGATGCGGCGGGCCTCCTCTTCGTCGGCGGGGGCCGCCAGCAGCACGTTGGGGATCATGCGCAGCATGGCCAGATCGCGCAGGGAGGCCGGGTGGGGCGGGAGTCCGGGCGCCATGGGCGTCAGGCCGCCGTCCACCACGAAAAGCGTGGTGGGGAAGTCGACTCCCTCCAGAAACTGGCTGAAGACCTCGGGCAGACGGCGCGCCGACAGCACCACGTAGGGGGAAAGCCCACCGCGGGCGGCGCCTCGCGCCTCGGCCAGCACTTCGCGCAGATCGCGCCGCAGGCAGCGCTCGCCCAGCAGAATCGCCATCTGGCCGGGAGCGTCGCTGATCGTCCAGTAGACCACCGCGTTCGACTCCAGCTCCGTGGCCAGACGGGTGAGCACGGCCTGAGCCAGCGTGTCGGGCGCCAGCGCGCGGCGGGTCTGGATGGGAGCCGACCAGGCCGCGCGGTCCGGCGGGCGGCTCAAGCGGTACTGGTCGGCGCGCGGGTCCTCGTCATCCGAGACGCCCGTCTCGGAAGGCTGCCCGAGCAGGTGCAACAGGCGCACGCCCTCCTGGGCCAGCGCTTCTTGCAGGGCCTCCTCGAGCTTCTCGGGCTTGCGTGGGTCGTGGGCGCCCAGAAAGCGGATGCCCAGGCTCTCCACGAAGCCTTCCAGACTGGCCTGGCTCGACTCGCGGCTCAGAAAGCCCCAGCCGGTCTTGACGGCGGACAGATACCGGCGGCCCAGATCGGCCAGGATGACCAGCACCGATTCCTCGCGGGCCGCCACCGTGGACAGGGCCTGCGCGAAACCGGGGCCGAGCTCGTCCTCGACCACGACGACCAGCGGGCCTTCCAGGCCCTCTAGCCGGCTGGCGAAGACCCAACCCAGCGCGGACGCTAGCATTTCGGCATCCGAGCCGGAGCCGTCCGACAGCTCCTCGAGCTCAGCGTGGCCGTGGCCGATCAGCCGGTAGTAGGCCTCGCCGCCGGGACCCGCCCAGGCGACCGGGCCGGCGTTGACCGCGTGCAAGGCCCGCGCCAGCTCGTGGAGGGTGCGCGGCAGTGGAGCCGTCGTCACGACTGACTCCTCACTCCCATCTCCCGACTCCCATCTCCCATCTTGAAGACCTACGTCTTGCGGTCCAGCAGGTAGAGGGCCAGGGCGCGCAGCGGCTCGGCGCGCTGGCCGAACGGCTCGAGCAGGGCGACCGCCTCCAGGGTGGCCTCGCGGGCCATCCGGTGCGACTCCTCCATCCCAAACAGCGCCGGAAAGCTGACGGGCTCGGGATCTTCCTCGGCGTCCAGGATGTCGTCGGTGATCTGGAAGACCAGCCCCACGCGCTCGCCGTAGCCGGTCAGGGCGGCCAGCTGCTCCTCGTTGGCGCCGGCCAGAATCGCGCCCGCGCGCACGGAGCCCCGGATCAGGGCGCCCGTCTTGGCGCGGTGGATGGCCCGGAGCTGCTCCTTATCTACCGTGCCGTGCTGGCCGTCGAGGTCGATGACCTGGCCGCCAATCATTCCCGGATGCCCGGTCGCCTCGGCCAGCTCGCGCACCACCCGCAGGTTGGCCTCGGCCGAGGCCTGGCCTTGAGTGGCGACGTGGAACGCCCAGGTGTTCAGGCCATCTCCCGCCAGCAGCGCCAGGGCCTCGCCGAACGCCTTATGGCTGGAGGGCTTGCCCCGACGCACGTCGTCATCGTCCATGCAGGGCAGGTCGTCGTGGACCAGCGAGAAGCAGTGGATCATCTCGAAGGCGCAGGCGGCCGGCATTGCGATGGCGCGCTCGGCCCCGAGCGCCTCGGCCGCCGCCAGGCACAGCACGGGCCGGAACCGTTTGCCTCCCGGAAAGAGGCTGTAGCGCATCGCTTCCCCGATGCGACCCATGTAGGCGGCGCTCTCGGGCAGGTAGACGTCCAGCGCCCGGTCGGTTTCCTCGGCCCGAGCTTTCATATAGGCGACCAGGTCGAAACCGGTGGCGGACGTAGTCATGGTGTGTCTTCTTCTTTCAGAGAGTTGCTTTTCTCGACCAGCACCTGCACGCGGGCTTCCACTCCGCGCAATTTCTCGTCGCAGGTGCGCGAGAGCACGATGCCTTCTTCGAACAGGCGCAGGGACTCTTCCAGGTCGAGACTGCCCTGCTCGAGCTTCTCGACCACCTCTTTCAGGCGCGCAACGGCCTGCTCGTAGCTGAGGTCCGTGGTCATGGGCGCGCTAGTTCCCCGCTCTGCGACAAATTCCTATGGCGTGGGAGAGGGCTTGCTGGTGAGCGTGACCAGAATGACGCCCAAAAAGATGAGCAAAGTGCCGGCCCAGCGTTGCGGGGTCACCGCCTCGCCCAGCAAAGGCCCGGCCAGAAAGGCGTTCATCACGTAGGTCAGGGCCGTCATGGGGAGCACGTAGGAAAGGTCCACGCCCCAGGACAGCACGGCCTGCCACAGGAAGAAGAAGGTCGCCATGCACGAGATCGCCAGCCACACCTTGGGCGTGCCGAAGATGCGCAGGATCGTGGCCAGGAAGGCCGAGGGCGAGGAGAGGTTGGCCAGCCCCAGGGGCCCGACCGACCGCATCGCTTGAGCCATGAAGATGTCGCCGAAGGTGACGGCCGTCACCGCGACCGTCATCACGAGAACGATCTTGAGCATCGCGGTCTTTACGTTCCGGGATACTGGATATCCTGGGGAGGTAGCGTGCCGTTCAACTGCCGCCACAGCTCCCGCGCCCGCGCGGAGCCCGGCTCGAGAGAGAAGATCACGCGCAGGTAGGCTTCAGCGCGATCTTTGTGGCCCAGATTCTGCTCGGCGTGGAACCCGAGAGCGGCGAAGTTGCGCACGTCGATGGAGTCGGAGGAAACCTTGATGCCCTGATCCACGACCGGGATGAGCTCGTTCCAGCGCTTCTCGTATTCCAGGAACAGAGCCTTGCGCAGCAGCAGAAGGGGACTCCTGGGATTGTAGCTCAGCCCCTCTTCCACGATCTCGTGGGCTTTGTCCTTCAAATTCTCACCCCGGTAGAGGTCGTTGGCGATGAGGTCATACGCGTCGTCCACGTGGTGGTCGAAGAGCGTGATGAGACGCAGCAGCGGCATCAGGTCGGTCTGCTTGTCGTGGGCGATGCCCTTGGCATCGAGCTGCTCGTGCAGGAGATCCATCTTGAACCAGAGCATGCGAGCCAGCACGGTGCGGGCCTCGCCAAATACATCCAGCAGCACGTCGGCCCGGCTGCGCGGCCCCTCGTGAGGCATCTGCAAGTCTTTGTCATACCAGGGAGGCAGCACCACGTTCAGGGAGAGGATGGTGCCGACCGTGACGATCCAGAGCAAAGCCCTTTTCATCAGCGCCGTCTCCGGTAGAAGAGAGCGATCACGGCGATGTTCAACGCCCACACCACGGCGGCGTCGCGCAACACCAGCCTGGATTCGCCCTTGCGCAGATACGGCTCGGAGTTCGTCTCGCGAATCATGAACTTGTAGATGGCCGGATAGTTGTCGCTCTTGGCATCGAGCCCTTCGTTGGTGTACTCGCCACCGGCCTCCACGTCGGCGTGGGATTCGTGCTCGGCCCCGTGGACGGTCCAGACATGGTCCTCGTCCGGGCTCGCGCTCGGGCTCGGGCTATCGCTCGGAGACTGCGCCCCGACCGGCAGCAGCAGCACGAGCCAGAGCAGCAACGCGAGTCTTCTCACAGGTCTTTCCTCGAAAAGACGCGTTCGGCCAGCAGCAGGAAGAGAACCATCCAGGCCAGCCCGTAGACCACGATCGAGGCCAGATACTCAGGCGGAAGCGGCAGCGTGTAGACGACCGCGTTCTTGACCCGGAAGAGGTCGAAGTGGGGCATCACCATCTTCAGGAGGCGCGCCAGCATGGCCGCGGCGGGCGAGCCGCGATCCTCGACCAGGAAGAAGTTGATGAAGCTGGTGCTCAGTCCCCCGACGAAATACAGGAAGACGCCCAGCACACCCGCCAGCGGCGGGCTCGCGAACGTGCTGAAGAAGATACAGGCGGCCGCCAGCACCGAGGACTCCAACCCGTAGCACAACGCGACCACCAGGATCTGGCCGTCGGCGAACTTCGAGAGGGCCGCGACCGAGAGCATCAAAGCCAGCGAGAGCACCAGCACCGAGCTGAGCATCACCACCATCACACCCACGAACTTGCCCATCAGGTAGGCCCAGCGTGGGATGGGACGGGCCAGCAGAGGATACAGCGTGCGTCGCTCCACGTCCGAGGAGACGGCCGTGACCCCCAGATAGATGGCCAGGGCCACCGCGTAGTAGTTGATCAGCGTCAGACCAAAGTCCTTGGCCACCCGCTCGAACGACGACAGGCCGAGGCTGAACGAGTTGATGTAGGCCGGCAGCATCAGCAGGATGACCGCCAGGAACAAGGTGATCAGGTGGGCCTGGCGCCGAATCTGCTCCAGCAGATAGAGTTTGGCCAGGTAGTAGATGCGTAAGATCATGCCGCGTCCTCGGCCGCCTTGACGAGTTGGTGGAGCACGTCCTCGAGGTGCCGCTGGGCCGGCAGCACCGTCGCCACCGAGCCCCCCGCCTGACGCACGGCGTCGATGGCGGCGTCCGTCTCGGGCAAAGGCACGGTGACGACCAGATCACCGGTTTCGAGGCGCCGGGGCTGGAAAGCGCTCAGCTTCTCGAGCAGCTCGTCGCCCCCTCGGAACTGAATGGCCACCTGGTTCTCGAGGCGCAGCAGGTCGTGCAGGGTCCCCTCGGCACGCAGGCGCCCTCTGGCGATGATACCGATGCTGTCGCAGACCGTCTCCACCTCGCTCATCATGTGCGAGCTGAAGAAGATCGTGATGCCGCGGGCTTTAAGCTCGAGGATCAGGTCTTTGAGCTCGCGCTGGGCGATCGGGTCGAGCCCGGAGGTCAGCTCGTCGAGGATCAGCAGCGGCGGATCGGCCACCAGCGCCTGCGCGATGCCGAAACGCTGCTTCATTCCCTTGGAGAACTCGCGGATCCGGCTCTTCTTGCGCTGGGCCAGGCCCACCATCTCGAGCGCCTTCATACAGCGGGCGGTTCGCTCCGAGGAGGGCACGCCGGCCAGAGCCGCATGAATGCGCAGCAATTCTTCGGCGCCCATGAACTCGTGGTAGACGGCCACCTCGGGGAGGAATCCCAGCAACCGCCGGGCTTCCACGCTGCCGGCGGGATACCCCATCACCAGCGCCGTGCCCGAGTCGGGCCGCACCAGGCCCAACAGGCACTTGATGCTGGTGCTTTTGCCCGCCCCGTTGGGGCCGACGTAACCGTAGACATGCCCGCGCTTGACGGAAAGGTCCAATCCGCGCAGCGCTTCCTGTTTGCCCCCCACCGTCTTGTACGTCTTGCGCAGCTCGCGCACTTCCAGTGCCAGGTCGTCGCTCATCGAGCCACCCCTTCGGGAAACTTGAAAGGAATCTTTCTGAGAGCCTCTACGAGAGAGGGCGCCGGTTGGTTCACTCGTGCTGGTTGGCAGTCGGCCGTTGGCAGTTGGCAGTTGCGGGCCGACTCCCGTTCTCCCATCTCCCGTTCTCCCATCTCCCATCTCCCATCTCCCATCTCACAAGGGGGATCGGGTTTGGGATTTGGAATCTCTTTCTTGTGCGGACGCTGGGTTGGGCGGTTTTGGTTTCCGTGGTGCTGCATCTACTCGTGGTGGTGCCGTGGTTGGGGCGGTTGGGAGAGTTGGCGCCTCCGCGGACGGAGCGGACGCTGCCGCGCGCCGAGGTGCGCCTGCTGGAGCGGCCGGCACCAGCTCCGGTGCCCATGCCCCGCTTGACGCCGCGCCGGGTGCCCCGGCCGGAGGCCCCGCCTCCCCCACCGCCGCCGCCGCGCGTGGCGATCGCGCCCCCGCCTCTTCCGCCGCCTTCCTTTCCGCGGGCCACGCGAACTCCGCGGCCCCGGCCCAACCGGCCCCGTCCGACCGTGACGCCGCGCGCCACGCCGTCGCCCGTGGCCAGGGTCACCCCCTCGCCCTCGCCCGTGGCCAGCGTCACCCCCTCGCCCTCGCAAGTGGCCAGCGCCTCCCCGTCCCCGACACCGCTGCACAGCGCTGACGCGAGCCCCGAGCCGAATGTCAGCCCCGCCTCGACCCCCTCACCCGGGACCGATCGGCGCGCGAAGCGCCTGTTCGAGCCCGTGCCGCCCATTCCGACGGGCAAGTCGGTGCGGATTCGCTTTACCATCGCCGCGGACGGCAAGTCCACGCCGACCCTGATGGCCGGCACCGGCGACCCGGCCGCGGACGCCAAAATTCTCGAGGTGCTGCAAACCTGGAAGTGGGAGCCCGCTGTCTCGGATGGGCGAAAAGCCGATTCGGTGGAAGTGTTCCGGCTGTCCGGTGGAGAAGCCACCGCGCAATGAATATCGCCGTCGTAGGAGCCGGAGCGGCCGGGCTGGCCGCCGCCAATGAGCTCGTTCACAAAGGTTGCCAGGTCACCGTTTTCGAGGCCCGCGACCGACTCGGTGGCCGGATCTGGACCGACCGGAGCTTCGGCTTTCCCCTGGAGATGGGCGCCGCCTGGCTCCACGGCGGCATGACGCATCCTTTCGTGGCCCGTTGCGGCGGCCGCGCCAAAGAGAGCGATCCGCTCAAGCTGATGCTCTACGATCCGCAGGGCAAAGCCGTGGCTCCCGAAAACTGCCGGCAGGTCATCAAGATGCAGATGGACGCGGTGGCGCGCGCCCTGCGAGCGGGCTCGCAAATCGAGCGACCCGTCTCGCTGCGAGAAGCCTTCGCCAAGGCCACGCCCGAGCCGGCCGAGGAAGAATGGCTGGTGCGCGCTCGTTCCCTGCCCGTGGCCGACATGGACCGCATGACCGGCCACTGGGACGAGGGCGCCGCCAATCCCCCGCCGGCCTGTGACCTGATGCCGCTCAACGGCTATGACACGTTGCTGCGCGTGGAGGGATTCAGCGTGCGCTTCAACGAGGCCGTCCAGATGGTGCGCTGGGGCGATGGCGTCGAGCTCTTCACCGACCAGGGCATCTACCAGTTCGATAAGGTCATCCTGACGCTGCCCCTGGGCGTCTGGCGCAGCGGGGTCGTGCGCTTCGATCCGGAGCTGCCCGCCAAAACCGCCTCGTTAAAGCAAATTTCCATCACCGTGGTGAACAAGGTCGTGCTCCAGTATGAGGAGCCGTTCTGGCTGGACGGCCATGACCAGCACGACTTCTTCCAGATGACCTATCAGCGCGAGGGACGCCTGGGCACGTTCTTCGACGGCTGGCGCGCCTTCGAGAAGCCCATCCTGATCGGATTCCTCTCGGGCCAGGCGGCCGAAGAGCTGGAAGGACGCCAGGACTTCGAGATCGTCGACGCCGCGCTGCAGGCTTTGCGGCCGGCCTTTCCCAACGTTGCCTGGCCGCGTCTGTGCAAGGTCACGCGCTGGGGGCAGGAGTCCTGGTCGCGCGGCTCTTACAGCTACCTGGGCCCGGGCGTCAGCGGCGAGCACTACGACCGGCTGGCCGAGCCGGTGGGACCTCTGTTCTTTGCCGGCGAGGGCACCTGGCGTAAAGCGCCGGCGACGGTGCACGGCGCTCATTTCAGCGGAATCCGCGCGGCTCGCCAGGCAACTTCCTGACGAACGGCGAATCCCCCCCGATGGTCTCGATTCCCCGCCTGGCAACCCACAAGCTTGGCGAGCTGCGCATGCAGGGAAACGAGATGCTGACCGCTGCCTCCGGCGTGGTGTCGCTCGACAACGATCTCTACGTCGTTCCCGACGATGGCCTGGCCCTGGGTCGCTTTGACAAGAGCCTGCAGAAGCCCGGCGTTCCCTGCCCGATGTTCCCTGACGCTCCCCTGCCCGAAGACCACGCGGCCCGCAAGAAGGCCAAGCCCGACCTCGAGTCCTTGACCCTGGTGCAGGGCTGGTTCCCCGAGCGTAAGCTCATGAGCGTCGGATCGGGCTCCACTCAGAACCGCGAGCGCGGCGTCCTGATGCCGGTGGGCTCGGGCGAGTCCCAGCCGTTCGATCTCAAACCGCTTTACGGCCACCTGCGCGCCCAATTCCCTGACCTCAACATCGAGGGGCTGGCTCTGCAGGGCAACCTGTTGCGCCTGGTGCAGCGCGGCAACGGCGAGAACAGCCGCAACGCGATCATCGATCTCGACGCGGCCCGCTTCTTTCAGAGCGTCCAGCAGTCTGGCAGCGTCGGACCCGAAGCGCTGGTGCGTACGAAAGAGGTCGAGCTCGGCACGCTGGACGGGGTGAAACTCACGTTCACCGATCTTGCGCCCACGCCCGACGGGCATTTCCTCTTCACCGCCAGCGCCGAGGATACGAGCAACCCCTATGACGACGGCAAGGTCGCTGGCAGCGTGGTGGGGCGCATGCACCGCGACGGGACCATCGAGCTCATGGGCCGCCTCGACCGCGATGTGAAGATCGAGGGCGTGGACATCTCGGAAGACGGGCAGATCCGGGTGGTGACCGATCACGACGACCCGCACCGCCCCGCTGAGGTCTTTGGCCTCAACGACCCCCAGGAGTTTCTGCTGGCGCGCTAGCTCTCGGCGGCCTGAGCCTGGGCCTGACGCTCGGCCAGCTCGGCCCGGCGAAGGTTCTCCTCGAGCATCTTGTTGCGCGTTCCCACCATCTGGTAGGCCAGGCAAAGGTTGTCGTTGGCGTCCTGCATCTTGTGCACCGCCTCGACCAGCGTGGGCTCGTCGCCCGAGGCCACGAAGGACTCGAACTGGGCGATCCCTTCCCGGTAGAGCGCCACGCCTTTGTTGACCAGGTAAAGCACCTGCTTGGGATATTCGTTGTCCGGGTCGTCGTTGCGCTCGGCCTTCAGATCGTTGAGGATGTCGGGCATGGCGTTGAACTCGAACTCGTCGACCTTCTGCTTGACGACCTCGAAGGCTTCGAGCAGGGGCTCCCCGGGCTCGCCCAGGTGCAGATATTCGTAGGCCCGGTTGCTCAGGTTGAAGATGTATTCCGTAACGAAGCGCTGCTGGGGAGTGATGTAAGTCGTGTTCTCATCCATCTCCAGGCCGCCCGTGCCGCCGGGAACCCCTACGGGCGCCATGGCCAGCATCTTGGCGTTGCATTTGGAGCAGTAATTGGTGCCTTCGCGATTGTCATAGCCGCAACGGATACACAGCATAGGGCTTTCCTTCCCGCGCTCAACAAAAAAGCCTCCCGCAGGAGGCCTTTCTGGCTGGAGCCGAGCGCTCTAGACCGCGTAGGTCCCGCCACCCTCGACGGGGTTGCCGGTGACGCCGCCGAGGCCTTGCTGGGCGCCCTGCCCGCCTTTGAGGAGGGCCATCATCTGCTCTTGATTCTGATTGTTGGAGTGCATCATCATACCCGTCTGAACGAGGCCCATGACCTGGGGAACGATGGTGGCGGCGGCGAGCAGTGCTACGGGCATTTGGAAAGTCCTCCGTTTGTTTTTTTTGGTGCGTTGCTGTTGTGACCTCAGTATCCCTGAAAAATGGCTGAAAGGTAACATGATGTTCAGTTAACTCTGTGTAAACTACATTGCCGTCTTTTGCGGCCGTGTTCACAACAGGCGGAAGGCGGGGGCGCGAAGCCCGCAGGCACAGGCGCGCAGCCGCTCGGCACGCTCGTCCGCCAGCACCGAGAGACCGGTAAAGGAGTGCGGCCAGGGAGAGAACAGCCGCAGACGGCCATCCGCCTGCACGTCCACGTGCGCATAGCGCGGCACGTGAAAGGACCCCTCCTCGCACGCGCAGTAGGGCACGCCGTGGGTCAGGGGCCAGAAGAGCCGGCGCTCGCCGGCCAGCCAGCGGGCCTTGCGCAGCAACTCCGGCAGCGGAATCTCGCGCGAGAGGAAATGGGTGCGGCGGCGGTCCGACAGCCCCAGCGCGCCGAAGACATGGCGCACGAGCTTGCGCAGGCGCCGGATGGAACGGCCGTCCCAGGGCAATCCCTCCAGCTCCAGCAGGCTCCGGTCTCCGGTCGGGAGCACGACGGTAGGAAGCCGGGACAGGTCGGAGAGCTGGCGCACATGCCAGGGCGCGCTCTCGCAGAGCTCGCGGTAGGCCGGGTTGTGCAGGTAGTGATGGGCGAACGACTCGCGCATCGCCCGCAAGAACATGCGGTGGGTGGAGGGGCGGTAAGTGAAAGCGGCCCGACCGCCGAGCAGAGTCGCGGTGGCCCCCTTCAGACGGCGCGCGAGCCGCTCGGCGCGCTCGAGGTCAGGCATCCATCAGCTCTTCCCAGAGACTGGAGGTATAGAGCTTGAAGAACTCCAGCAGAAACGGCTTGGCGTCCTCGGTCAAGCGTAAGCCACGGAAATGGAGCGGGACGAACGTCTTGGAGGTCACCAGGTAATCCTCGCGCTCGCCCTGGCGGTTCAGGCGGGCGGCCGGAAAGTACGCGCAGGGTAAGAAACCGGCCTGGTAGGCCTGAGCTTGCAGCTCCGGCTCGTAGGCGCTGACGAGCAGCTCGAGATAGACCACCCCCATCGCCTCGCATTGATCGCCCACCGAGTTCAGCACAGCCACCCGGTCCTTCTCCTCGGAGGTCAGACCGACCACGGTGGCGTGACCGTCTTTCGGCTGCACATTCAAGAAAACCCTGGTTTTACTGGTCGAGTCCGCCAGGATCAGGTTGGGATGGTGCAGGGGGAAGAAGTCATACACCATGTTCCGCGTGGTCGAATGCAGAAACTGGATCTTCTCCAGATCTTGAGCGTCCGTGCGCACCGTCAACTCGGCCCGGCGGCCGGTGAACGGAGGCAGCCGCACCGGCACGATGCGGTTCGTCTCCAGGCCCAGGCGACTGCGCACGATCTCGTAGAGGGTATGCGCCTGAGGGATGAGACGAGGCGTGCGCCGGCGGCGCGCCAGGCCCTCGGGACCGAGACAGACCTTGAGGCCGTGGGTTTCGTAGCGCTGCACCTTCCGGACATTGGGGAAAATGCCCGTATCCACGAATCCGAGTTTCCGCAGATCGTTGTGAAACTCGAGCGAGATGAACGTGCGGACCACGGCGTAGATCATGTCGAACGGCCCGCCCTCGACCATGAGGTGCTCCAACGCCCGCTTGAGCATGCCCTCCATGATCTTCTGACCGCGGAAGTCGGGATGGACGATCCCTCCAAAGCTCTTACCCAGCCGGTTCTCGGGCGCGATGGCGATGATGAGCGAGGCGGCGACCTTCCCGTCGCACTCCGCCAGGAGCCAGATGATGCGTTCGCTCGTGAGCGCGCGGCGGGTCTCTTCCGGGTCGGCGACCTCGGCCAGCCCGTAGCGGTCGCCGTACGTCGCGAAGTAGAGGCCGCGCACGGTCTCCAGATCGGGCAGGCCGGCCAGGCGCATGCGCACCTTTTGGCCATTGGGCAGCTCCCACTCGTGCTCGAAGGACATGGCTTCGCGCCTTCTCGCGCGGCCTTCGCGATTCCTCGAATGCTCCGAAAGGACAGGGTCGAAAGAAGTCGAATCTTTTTCGAAATTCGCTCGAGAACCGCCTCCAGGATCGTGTTATATTGCTACCTCGGCATAACGCCAGCCCCACTCTCCCGCTGGCGGACAGATGGCTACTAAGAAGGCGACAGCCGCCCCTGCCGTAAAATCGGTCGACCTTGACTCCAAGCTGAAGAAGGCGTTGGAAGCGGCCGAGGACCGCATCGAGGAGCTCGAGGATCAGCTCGAAGCCAATCAGGACAAGATCGACGAGCTCGAGGACCAGGTCGACGAGCTCGACGAGCACAATCTCAAGCTCGAGCAGCAGAATAAAGAGCTCAACGACCAGCTCAAAGCCCGTGGCAAGAAGCTCAAGGCGTTGCAGGCCAAGCTCGAGGCCGGGGGCGGCGGAGCGGGCTCGCCCGAGCTGCTCGAGGAGCTCGAGAAACGCAAGAGCGAGCTGGAGGCCAGCCAGACCGAGCTGGCCGACGTCAAGGCCCGGCTGGCCAAGCGTGACAAAGAATCCAAAGCTCTGAAAGCTCAACTGGAGGTGCTCCAGGGCGGGCAGACCGAGCTGGAGGAGGCCCGAGCGCGGCTGGCCCGGCTCGAAGACCTGGAGAAGAAGCTCCAGCACGCCCGCGAGGCCGAGCAGGTGCTCAGCGCCGAGCTGGAGAGCCGCCAGAAACGCATCGAGGAGCTGGAGGAAGAGAAGGGGCAGCTGGCGGTCGCCGAGCCCACCGCGCTCGAGGCGATGGGGCAGGAGGCCCGCGAGGAAGTGTCGCGCCTGACGGCCCGCTTATCCGAGGCCCGCGCCCAGGAGGGTCGCGTCAGCGTGCGTTTGGAGCAGGCGATGGGCCGCATCGGCAAGCTCGAGGCCGAGCTGGCCGGGGCGCTGGAAGAGCCCAAGCGCCTCACGGCGGACTTCGAGCGCACCCGCACCGAGGCGGCCAAGCTCAAAGTCGAGCGCGACGAGCTGCAACGCAAGCTGGGCGACCTGCAGGGCGAGCTGGGCCGGTCCCACAGCAACGTGTCCGAACTGGAGCGCCGCCTGGCCCAGAGCGAAAAGCTCCAGCAGGCGACGCTGTCGCAGTCGGAGCGGGCACGCGAGCTGGGACAGTTGCTGGCCGAGGCCGACCGCGAGCTGAGCTTCCTGCGCGAGCGCTCCGTCTCACTCGAGGAGAGCTCCAACAGCTCGGCCGGCGCCCTGGCCGAGCAGCGGGCCCGCACTCAGAACCTCGAAGGCATCATCAACCGCGGCGAGGCCCAGCTGCGCCATCTGCAGCAGGATCTGTCGCATCGGCAGGCCGAGCTGAAAGAGCGCGAGGCGCGGCTGGTGTTCGCCAACGAGCGCATCGCGCAGCTCGAGCAGCGGGTCGCCGATCTGGATGCCGACCTGACCGCCGAGCGCCAGGCCCACCGCGAGGTGATGCTCGTCCGCAATGACGATCTGGCCAGGCTCGAGGAGAAGAGCTCCGCGGTCAGCGAGCTCGAGGCGGCCCGCGAATCCATCCGGCGCGAGCTGGGCGAAAAACTGGCCGGCCTGGAGGCCGAGCTGGCCAAGACTCGCGCTGAGGCTGCGGCGGACGCCGAGGCCCGGATCGCCCTGGAAGATGAAATTCAGAGCATGACCGCCACCCTGGAAACGATCCAGGGCGAGTTGGAGTCTAAGGAGAGGATGTACGCCGACCTCCAACAAGAGCGCGCCGACCTGGAAGCCGCCTACGCCGAGCTCGAGGAAGAGAACCGCCAGCATTCGGGCGACGCCATCGCCGAGAAGAAGCGCGTCAAGGAGCTCACCGAGCGGGTCGCCGAGTTAGAGAAGGCGCCCAAGAAGGATCCCGAGCAAGAGCGCCAGCTGATCAAGGCCCGCGAGGAGCTCGAGAAAACCCGCAAACTGGTGGAAGGCCTGCAGAAGCTGGTCGACTCGGTGCAAGACCCCGAAGGCCTGATCAGGCGCGTGCGCCAGCTCGAGTCGGATGTCGTGGAGGAGCGCTCGCGCGCCAAAGCCGCCGAGACACTGGCCGAGGACCTCGAGACGGCGCTGGCGGACGACCTGTCCAAGCTGCCCGAAGCCACGGTCAAGGCCGACCTGCTCAAGACGCGCCAGAAGGTCTCCCATCTCGAAGCGGAGCTGGCCGCGAACCGCCTCAAGCTGCTCGAGGCGTATAGCGCTGGCGAGAGGCTCGAGTCGGAGGTGCTCAAGCTCCGCACCACGGTGGCCCACGACAAGGACGAGCTGGTGGCCCGGGACGCCGAGCAAGAGAAAGTGCGGCAGGAGGCCCTCAGCAAAAGCGGAGAGCTGGCTCAGAAGTTGTCCGACAAGGACAGCCAGCTGGCCAGGCTTCAGGAGCTGGTGGACCGCCTCGACAGCCAGCGGACCGAGCTCGAGACCCAGCTGGCCATTTCTCGGGCCGAGATGCAGGAGGCCGTGCAGAAGGGCTGGTCGCTATCGGATGCCGAGCGGGGCCTCAAAGAGCAGCTCCGGGCCCAGCAAGACCGGAACGAGAACCTGCGCGACAAGCTGCGGCAACGCGAGGAAGACGTCGAGGAAATGACGCGCGAGCGGTTGCACGCCCTGGCCAGCTCGGTGGAAGCGCGCGAGACCCTCGACAGCGTGCAGTCCGAGATCAACCTCGTCTTCGCCCGGCTGGTGACGCTGCGCGAGAAGTTGCGTAGCTGCGACCCGCAGATGCTCACGAAGCTGGCCGAGCAGTTCCGCGATCGGCCCAACCTGGCCGAGCGAATGAAGATCATGCGCGAGGTCCTCGAGCTTCCCATCGAGTGAGCCGCGAACGGCTGATCCGGCTGGCCCTCGTTCTGGTCACGCTGCTGATCGGTCTGGTCGATTACCAAATCGGGCTCAATATCAACCTCTCCCTCTGCTACGCCCTGGTCATCCTGGCCGGCGGTTGGACGGGCGGCATTCCGGGCGTCATGTGGACCACCGCCATGTGCACCCTCGTGGATCTGGGCGCCACGTTCATCAAGGAGCCCTCGCTGCGCGAGGATTTACTGTATCTTTCCAACGACGCGCTGACCGTGGTGCAGTGGGTGGTGCTGGGGATGGGCGCGGCGGCTCAACGCGCCTACCTGCAACAGGTCGAGGAAAGCCGGGCCCAGCTGCACGAGACGCAGCAGCGTCTCGAGCAGGCCTTGACGGACGCGCGGGGAGTGCAGCTGGCCCTGCTGCGCTCGGACCTGAGCGGACTGCGCTGGGTCGAAGGCTCGGTGCGCTTCGAGGTGGCGTTCGCGCTGGGAGGCGACTTCTTCGACGTGCGCAACATGAGCAACGGCACCGCGCTCGTGCTGGCCGATGTTTCCGGCAAAGGCCCATCGGCCGCCCTGGTCGTGAGCGTGCTGCGCGGTCTCTTCGAGGAGACCATGCCGCGCTGCACGGGCCCTGCCCACCTGCTGACAATGGTTCAGGAGCGCCTGGGGCCGTTTCTGCCCGACTCGATGTTCGTGACCTGCCTGGCGGCCCAGTACGACGGGCCCTCCGGGCGCCTGACCTGCTGTAATGCGGGTCACGAGCCGGCCTACCTCTGCCGCAACGGCGAGTTGACCGAGGTGGTGGGCCAGGGCCTGCCCCTGGGAGTGGCGCCCGAGCTGGCACTGACGGAAGACTCCTTCGAGGTGTCCCCGGGTGACGTGTTCCTGTGCTATACCGACGGGCTGACGAACGCTCCGGTCCCGGGGGCCGGCCGCCTGGGCGAGGAGCCGGTGAAGAAGACGCTGCTGGCCGAGTGCTCGCGCCCCGTCAGCGAGCTGACCGACCGCCTTTTCAAGCTGACGGGCGGGCAGCAGGACGACGACGTGGTGGTGCTGGCCATTCGCTTTCGGGAAGCGCCCTGAGGAGGCTCGCGCCCAAAGCGAAAAGCCGCGACGCTTTGACACGTCCCGGCTTTTCCAAAGGGGCCAGTGAGAAGTCTTAGTGTTTGGCCAGGTCCTCGGGCTTGTGGGTGCGGGCCTCGATCCTGGCTTCGATCTCGTCGCGTTTGGCCTGGCGCAGGGCCTGCCGGCGCTCGTACTCGGCGTCGAACTGTCCCTTCACGATGCCGCGGAAGATCTTGCGGTTGATGCCCTGGTCGGCCAGGAACTGGCTCTCGGTAATCTCGCCCTTGGCGAAGGCCTTCACGCCGGGATCCTGCCAGCAGTGCGGCTCCTTGCCGGTGACGTCGAAGATCAGCTTCTCCCACTTGCGGAAGAAGTGCGTCTTGGAGAGCAACGGGTTCCACATGCCGTTGACGATGCAGTAGTTGTCGGCCCACGGCATCTTGTGGTGGATGGCGTGGCTCTCCTTGGACTGGGTGATGTGCAGCTTCTGCAGCACCTTGGCGATGGCGGGCGGGTTCTTCTCGTGCGTCCAGCGGTGCGAGCCCTGAGCGATGAACGAGCCGCCGGTCATGCCGAGCGTGAAGGCCTGGATGGCCCAGTGGGGGCCGGTGGCCGCCACGGCCAGCATTGGCGCCCACATATACTTGCCCGCCGCCGACATGTTGGTCCAGATGGTCTCGTGCTCGAGGTCGTGGATCTTGTGGTGGTGGACCTGGAATTCGTAAGCCATGTCGCCGATCACCGGCGTCTTGTAGGTCGGATAATTGTCGATCCAGTGGTGGAAGATACCGCTGCCGAGGTCGGCCGCCACGTGTCCCGCGGCCATCGCGGCGACGGCTCCCAATCCGACGCCGATTGCGCCAGGAACGCTGCCGGTGCCCACCGCCTGGGCGACGATGTTGGCCGCCAGCCAGGCGCCCGAGCCGATCACAGCGCCACACGCCACCTTGTTTGCCAGGGGCGTCGTGATCTTGGCTTTGACGTCCTCGGGGACGATCTCTTCGGGAGCGGGAGTGTAATACTCCAGTTGATTGTGGTCGACGCCAGCTTTGTCGTCGATGTTGGCATCTGCCGCGGGTTTCATCTCCGCGGCTCCCTGAGCGCTTGTGAGCGTCTTCAGGGCCGGAACCTGCGCTTGTAATACTTGCATATCTGCCTCACCTGTTCGGAAGTAAAGACATCATGCTCGGGGTCCCTAAAATCTTCATGAAAAGCCAGTTTCAGGTACCTTTGAGCCCCCTGGCCCATTCTGGGCACGACTAGATAAAGGGGACGATGCCATGCAGGTCACCGCCGCGACCACTCATCTCTATACGCGGGCTCAGAAAGCCGAGGGCGAAGCGCCCCCGGCCGAGGCCGAGAAGCCCAAAGCCACGTTCGGCTCGGACGTGATCGACTATTCCGGTCCGCCCGATGGCCGGTCCGCCCCGCGCTTCACGAACATCCTGCGCCCTCTGTGCAAGGGACTGGTCGCCATGAAATACCGCATCGAGGTCGAGGGCGCGGAGAACCTGCCCGAGAAGGGCGACGGGGGCCACATCTTCGCCCCCACGCATCCCAGCGTGTTCGACCCGGCGGTCGTGTTCGCGGTGCTCGACCGGGACGTGCGCTCGATGGCCAACCAGCAGATCTTCCGCGGTCTGGGGGGCAAGATCATCACCTGGGGCGGCGCTTTCCCCGTCAACCGCGAAGGGGCCGCGCCCGCCACGATGCGGCACACCAAGGAGATCCTCGAGGGCGGCAAGGATATGGTGATCTTCCCCGAGGGCACCATCCCTCAGGAAGAGTATGACGACGGGACCGTCGCCCCCATCAAGAAGGGCGTGGCCGCGGCCGCCATTTCCGGCGGCGCCAGGTCGATCATCCCGATCTCCATTCACTACGCTCCCGACGACAAGCCCCGCTACACCGAGCTGGCGGTGGGCGTGCTGGCCGCGGTCGGGGTGGCCACCGCCACCATCTATGCGGGCGCCAACGGCGGCCTGGCCGCGCGCGCCGCCATGGGCGCCCTGAGCGGCTCGTTGGCGGGCGCCAAGATCTGGGGCGGCCTGAAGAAGCACACCACGCCCGCCCGCGTGAAACACAACCAGGCTCCCCGTTTCGCCGCGATGCTGAAGGGAGGCGCGCTGGGCGCCCTGGCCGGAGGCCTCTTCGGAGGCCTGGCCTGCGCGCTCGCCCCGGACACGATGGCTCCCATCGTGGGCAGCCTGGGCGCCGCCGGCACGCTGGGATTGAACGAGGCCTGGCGCAACCGCTACGTCGCCAAAGTGCTGGTGGGCAAGCCCATCGTGCCGGAGACCTACTTCCAGCCCGGCGAGCGGCCGCGCATGGCGATCAACGCCATCACGGAAGACCTGCACCGGGCTCTGGGCAAAGGCAAGGAAGCGCTGACCGGCACCGTCTACGACGAGACCAGGCCCAAGATCTTCGAGGGCAAGATGGTGGAGACGCTCAAAGGGCAGCCATTGTAGCGATTTTTACGTAGATGGGGTTGGTGAGCCCCAGCATCTGGCCGTTTTCGTCGCGAGCCTCGAGATAGACGAACCCGGAGCTTTGGAAGGCCAGCTCCACCTCGGCCCCGCTCTCGACCGGACGCCGCGTGGTCGGCGTGACCAGGGTCAACAGGCCCGGACCTTCGGCGCGCACGCGCACCCGGTCCGGGTTCGGAATCACCACGGTGTCGCCGATTTGCTTCTCGCCCGCGCGCAACGCGAGGGGCGGCGTGGCCGGGGTCGCGGTCACGAACGAGCGGCCCGCTTTGACAGCGTCCAGCACGGCTTGCTGCGAAAGGGCCTCGGCCCAGACGTGCAGCGTCGGATTGCCGATCGGCTCGGACAGCTTGTGCGAATCGCTCGAGCCCACCAGGGGAAGATGGCGGCCCTGTTTCAGCAGGCCCACCCAGAGCTCGAGGGCCTGCTCATCGGTGGGGTCCCAGGCGCCGTTCCAGACCTCCACCGAGTCGAGCGGCAGGTCGAACCCGTACTCCCACACGCAGCCTTTGCAGAGCGCGTAGGGATGGTTGGCCGAAATCAGCCCTCCGAGCTCGTGGACCTCTTTCACGAGGGCTGCCACGGGCTGGCGAAAGTCGAGCCAGTGGCCCGCGGGCTCGCCCCAGGCATTGCAATGGCCGTGGCGCGTGGTGATTTCCTCGCCCGGGATCAGCAGCACCTCGTCGCTGAAGGCGCCGTGGTGGCTCACCGTGTTGTGCTCGGTAAGCCCGAGAAATTGCAGGTGATGCCCCAGCGCGTAGGCCACCAGCTCGTCCAGCGTCTGGTCGCCGTCGCTGTGCTCGGTGTGCATGTGGAGATCGCCTCGGTACCAACCCGGGCCGCCGCGCGCCCCGAAGGCTCGCGGAAAGGCCGTGGTCCGGGTGGCGGAACCGGGCTCCACGTCGATCGTCAGGCGGATGGTGACCCCCTCGGATTGGACCTGGTAGAGCCCCAGGATCACCTTCCACTGGCCCGGCGGGAGCGGCCCCGGCAGGTAGCCCGGCGTCGCCCGGTCCGCGGCCACGCTGAACTCGGACCGCTTGCCCCCGCTCCAGCCGCGAAATCCCTGGCAGTCGAACAGACCGATGTCGACCGTGTTGCCGTTCCTGTCGTAGGCGTAGGCCACATGCACCCGGCCGGTGCCGGGCGGGACCTCGAAAGTGGCATACTGATACAGCGAGTCCCCCGGTCCGGGCGGCATGAACGTCAGCTCACGCGTCTCTCCCCGGGCCACGCCCAACAGCAGCAAAATCAACCAGATCCTCAGCACACCCACACTTTACTGCCAACTGTCAACTGCCGACCTCGCAACCAGGAGGACCGCCAGAGCGATTCGATACAGCGCGAACGGCGCCAGACCCCAGCGGGGCAGCACCCGCAGGCAGAGGTGGATGGCGACCAGCCCGCTCAGGGCAGCGCAGGCCATTCCGGTCAGCAGCAGCTCGGGCGGACCGCCCTCGAGCTTGAGCAACTTGTAGACCGTGGCGCCCAGGATGACCGGGAAGCCCATCAGGAAACAGAACCGGGCCGCCTCGCGACGCTCCAAGCCGAGCCAGCGAGCCGCCGCCAGGGTCGTTCCCGAGCGCGAAGCTCCCGGGAACAGCGCCAGGACCTGAGCGCAGCCCACCGCCAGAGCCTGCCCCAGACCGACGGGCCCGGCGCGCTCGGGGCCGCGCTCCGCCAGCAGCATCAAGACGCCCACCAGCGCCAGCCAGAACGCGATCGAGAGCGAGCTCTGGAAGTGGCTCTCGAGGAACTTCTCCAGCAGGTAGCCCACCGTGGCCACCGGCACGCTGGCCAGCGCCAGGCGGGCCAGCAGGCGGCGTGCCACCACGTCCGGCTCGCGCCCGGGGAGCAGAGCCTGGAGCAACCTGAGAAGCTCGGCCCGAAAGTAGGCCATCAAAGCGAGCAGGGTCCCGCCGTGGAGAGCCACGTCGAAACCCTTGCCCAGATAGGGCCACCCGGCCAGCTCGGGCACCAGCCGCAGGTGGGCCGAGCTCGAGACCGGCAGGAACTCCGTCAATCCCTGGATCACCCCCAGCAGGGCGGCCTGCTGGACCGGGGTCAACGGTTCGCGGTGGCTTTGTTCATGTAGCGCGAGGCGTACTGGCGCAGACCCACCGCGATGCCCTCGGCGATGCCCTGGCGGAATTCGGGGGTATTGAGCAGCCTGGCTTCGGTCATGTTGGAGATGAAGGCCGTCTCGATCAGCACCGACGGGATCTTGGAGTGGGCCAGCACGTAGAAGCGGTTCTTCTGCATGCCGCGGTTGGCCCGGCCGGTGGCGGCGACGATGTTGCCGTGCAGCTCCTGGGCCAGCAGGTAGTCGGAGGACTTGTAGTAGTAGACGGACGTGCCGTTGGCGCTGGAGCCGGCCGAGCTGTTGCAGTGCACGCTCACGAAGAGGTCGGCGCCGTAGTCGTCGCCCACCTTGACGCGGGCGCCCAGCTCCTGGGCGTCGGGGGAGCCGGCCCAGGAGACATCGCGATCGTCGGTGCGGGTCATCACCACGTTCCAGCCCTCGCGTTTGAGGATCTCGGCCAGCCGCAGGCAGATGTCCAGCGTGATGTCGGCCTCGCAGATGCCCAGCGCGCGGTTGACGGCGCCGGTATCCGAGCCGCCGTGGCCCGGGTCGATGCAGATGACGCCGCCGCCGATCTTGGGAAAGCTGGTGGCGCCGTAACCCTGGGTCTGGCCGTACTCGATAGGAGCCTGGTCCATGATCTCGAGCACGAAGCTGTTGGCGTCATCGCCCGGAGTGATGCGGGTGAGGGCGGGACGATTGAGCTCGGCAACCACCCGCACCACGGCGTCGGGCTCGGCCGAGAACTGGGAGACGCGGACGTTGGCCAGAAAGGCGCCGTCGCCGTCGAAGTCTTGCTTGGCTCCAACCAGGCCGGCCTTGGGGATGTCCAGCACGAAGCGGTTGTCGGGCTGCTTGTAGCGACGCCACTCATACTGCACCGGGCCGTCGGCGGTGACGATCAGGCGATGTCCGCCCACCATCGGCTCGAACGCGACCGAGGTAATCTTGGCGCCCGGAAAGGACTGGCCCGGCGCAGGGGCGGCGGTGGCCACCGGAGCCGACCTGGGCAGCGTGAGAGCGAAGGCCAGCTGGCCGGGGGCTCCGCTGGTCGGGCGCAGGTTGACGCCCGGAGTGGTCGGGATGACGATGCGGCTGACCGCCGGGCCCAGTGTGAACTGGCCCAGGCGCACCACGCCCAGGTCGGGGTCTTCGAGCTTGTTGGAGCCGGTGTCCAGCACGGCGCCGGCGATGTCGATGACGTAGCGGTCGGGCTCTTTCAAGCGAAAGGTCTTGCAGCGCACGGCCAGAGTGGAGTCGATGAGCAGCTTCTTGCCATCCACGCGCACCGACTTGATCAGCGGCTCGAACCAGGCGTCGTTGCCCTGCACGGTGAGGCGGGCGCCGCACATGTCCTCGAGGATCGAGAGGGGGATCTGGGGCACGCCGTCGAGCTCCTGGGCGACCAGGTCGAGATGGCGGCCGGTGGCGTCATCGGGATAGCGGTCCTGATTGAGGGCCAGCCGGGTGGTCTGGCCGTTCTTGCGGCACACCAGCGCCTTCCCGTCCCAGCTGATCTGGGCGCCGTAGGGGCGCCCCAGCTCGCCCAACTCGGGAGAGCGGGCGTCCACCAGGAAATCGTCGGGAAGGCTGGTGGCGCGGGCCGGCAACGCGAGGCTGCCGCCGTAGTGCTTGATATTCAGGCGGGTCATCCCCTTGAGGGTGACGACGCACCGGTCGGAGCCTTCATCCTGAGCGCGCGCGACCACGGGCAAACACAGTGCCAGCAGCGCCGCCAGGGCAAACAGGCGGAGTTTCTTCATCCTTCACTCCTTCCGCGAATCAGACAGGGAACCCCGGTATCGTGTTTCTCTGTTCGGTCGAGAATTGAGGGCTCAGAGTTTAGAGTTTCGCAGCGATACTCTTAACTCTCGACTCTCAACCCCTAACGGGACGATTTGCTATGGGATAAGGGGGGGCGTTTCGTTGGCGAGTGGACGATCGTCCAGACGGTGGAGCCCACCATCAGGATCAGCCCCAGCACCAGGAGAAGGCGCCAGGGCAACGCTCGGGACTTCGAGGGACGTGATTTGGCTCGGGCCGAACGGGTCTTGGACCGCTGCGGAGTCGCCGCCCGGGTCTTCTTCTCGAAACCCTCGACGCTGCGCCGCAAACGGCGTACCGGTTCTGCCGAGCTATGCTCGCGAGCCGCCCGACCCATGACATCCCTCCTCCTTTCCCAGTCGTCAGACGAGGAAAATTCTTCCCGACTTGAAGAATTTCCTTCGCACCTTCCGAACAGGTGTGTGGGAGGCTGGCGGGGGCGTCCGGAAAGGCAAAACTTCGCAGACACCCGAAGCATGCTGACCGTGCTGGTCGACACCCATATTCACCTGGATGCCGAGGCCTATTCGGCCGATTGGGAGGCCGTGCTCGATCGCGCCACGCAAGCGGGGGTGGAACGCGTCATCGCCCCGGCCACGCAAATGGATTCGGCGCGCCAGATCGTGCGAATGAGCGAGCGCGACGACCGCATCCGGGCGGCCGTGGGCGTGCACCCCCACGAGGCGAAGGCCTGGAGCTCCGACTGCCTGACCGAGCTCGAGCAGCTGGCCGGCAAGGCCGTCGCGATCGGCGAGATCGGGCTCGACTTCCACTACGATTTCGCCACGCCCGAGGAGCAGTTCCGCTGCCTGCGCCAGCAATTCGAGCTGGCCCGAAAGGTGGACAAACCCGTAATCCTGCACTGCCGCGAGGCCGAGGAGGCGCTCTACGAAGAGTGCCGTCAGGGCGGGGTTCGGGGCGTGGTCCATTGCTTCACGGGCGGCTGGGACTGGGCCCAGAAATTCCTGCAGCTCGGTTTTTACGTGGGCGTCACCGGCATGGTCACCTTTCCCAAGCTGCACGAAGTGCACGAAGTGGCGCGGCAGGCCCCTCTCGACCGCCTGCTGCTCGAGACCGACGGCCCCTACCTCGCCCCGATTCCTTACCGAGGCAAGCGCAACGAGCCGGGTTACGTGCCCCTGATGGCGCGCAAGGTCGCCGAGCTGCGCGGGCTCGACCCTGAAGAAGTGGCCCGCGCCACCAGCGCCGCCGCCGCCTCCCTCTTCGGCCCGTTGTGAGCGGTCACCTCATTCTCGGTCTGGGTGGCCTGGGCACCGCCCTGGTAGGGCAGGCCTGCGACGTGCTGTCGGGCCGGCTGGCCGCCTCCCGCATGGTGTGCGCCGCCATCGACAGCGACAAGGCCAGCCTGAGCATGCTGGCGGGCAAGCAAATTCTGAGCCACCAGCTCAACCTGCAGCCGTCCGAGAAGCTGCTCCTGGACGCCGGTATCTGGGAGCGCCTGGTTCCGCCGGGGGTCCGCCCCGAGCTGCGTCGCTCGGGCTGCGGCGCCATCCGCATGCTGGGGCGACTCGTCTTCCTGACCAACTACAGCGTGCTGGCGGCCTGGCTCAATCCGTTGCTGACGGAGGTGCTGGAGGACGGGGCCGTGCACGTCACGCTGGTCGGCTCCCTGGCCGGCGGCACGGGCGGCGTGCTGCTGTGCGAGCTGCCCTTCTTGTTGCGCGGTCTGATCGAGCAGCTGCGGCCCGGCTCCGAGGCCGTCGTGGAAGCCGTGCTGGTCAGCTCGGCCCGGCCCGCGCGCCACGAACGCGGGGCCTCGAATCCCTATGCCGCGCTGATCGAGCTCAACCACTGGCAGGCCCCCGACACGACCTACAGCATCAGCATTCCCGGCGGATTGACGTTTGAGACCGACCAGGCCCCGTACGACCGGGTGGTGATGTTCAGCTGCCGCGACCTCGAGGACGCCCACGAGCGCGAGGCTCTTGGCCTCCAGGTCACCGCCTACCTGGGATTGCCGCTGTGGGAGCCCTACCGGCCCCTGGCCACCGAGGTCGCGCGCCGCCAGAACGCGTTTTCCCACCAGGTCGACGAGCGGGGCAACCCGGTGACCTACTTCAGCCAGGCGTCGTCCTCGCTTTCGCTGCCCTTCGACGAGATCCGCACCGCGCTGGCCTCACGCATTCTCAACCAGCTGACCGAGCGCTGGCAGGCCGCCATTACGCGGGGTGCCGAGGAGCCCGACAAGACGCCCAAAGTGGCGCTGGAGTTCTTGCATCGCGAAGCCCTGGCCCGTCACGTGTTCGTGGAGGAGCTGACCAACGCGGCCGGCGGCCCGACCGCCTTCCGCCACGACCGCGAGGTGACCGCCGTGCGCGAGCAGCTCGAGCGAAAGCCGCCTCAGGGCGCCGCGCTGGCCGCCAAACTGCGGGTGCTGGAAGAGGCCATCCTGCGCGCTCTGGGAGAGAACAAACCCGACGGGCTGTTCGGCAAGGTCTCCGCCCGTGCGGCCGAGCTGGCGGCCCGTGGCACGGCCGCCCTCACCGACGAAGTCAACGCCTTTTTTCGGGCCGAGCGCACTCTGGGCTACGCCGCTTACCTCGAGCAGCTCTCCGACGCGGTGGGCGACCGCCTGCGCACGCTCTACGAGGAGATGTCCCAGCTCGAGCTCGACGAGCTGCGCCTGCTGCAGGAGAAGGATCAGACGCTGCGCCAGCTCGAGACGGCGGCGGCCAGCAAGAGCGTCTTCAAGAAGAAGAAAGGCCTGTCGACCACCCCCCCGGCCCTGGAGCTGATCGAGCGGTTCTACTCCAGCCGGCTCGTGCTTCACATCCACCGCGAGGCCTGGAACGCCTTTCAGGAGCTGCTGCTGCTGGTCGAAAGGTTCCGCTCGGACACCACTACCCTGTTCGAATACCTGACCACGCTGGGCAAGCTCTTCCACGACCAGCACAACCAGGCGATGGGCCAGGTCTTCTCGGTGCCCGGCGAGGTGCTGCTGAGCCGCACCGAGGTCAACGACTTTCTGGCCGACCGGGCCAGCGACAAGAAGATCGAGAAAGCGCCGCGCTGGGTGCGCGACGAGCTCAACGTGGAGCCCATCGAGCTGCCGGCGCGCTACAAGCCTCGCGAGGCCGTCTCGGCCCTGGTGGGCGCGGTGGCGCGCCACCTGGGGGGCCTGGAGGGGATCGACGCGGTGGATCAGTTCTTCCAGCGCTATCGCGGCGCGGCCGCCGAAGAGCAGCTCAAGCAGCTCTTCCTGCGCGCCCGGCCGGCGCTGCAGCCGCGCCAGCAGCTGGAAGGCTGGGGCCACGGCCAGGAGGTGGCCTTCGTCGCCGTCCACGCCGCGCCCGGCGAGGAGACGCCCGGCCATCAGAAGCTGGCCGAGTTCTTGCTGCAGCAAGAGTTGACCCTGAGCGTGGTGCCGTTCTTGACCCGCGAGCGCATGGTCTTCTTGCGCGTCACGGGGGGCTTTCCGCTGCGGGCTCTCGAGCTCGGTCCGCTGCATTCGTCCTACCTCAACGAGCTGAAAGGCGCCAAAGTCGCTCCTCATTCGCGCACCGACGTGCGCTGGCGAGCTCTGTCGCGCCCCTCCGACTACGAGCGCGAGCGGGTCTGGGAAACGCTGGCCGCAGCCGTCCGGCTCGGCCACCTCGAGGCCGGCGACACGCTGGAGAGCCTGCGCTGGCCCGACATGACGCCGGTCATCTCGTGCCTCTACCTCTTCCACGACATCGAGGAGGGTCTGCTCACCCAGAGCACGCTGCTCATCTCGCTGGCGCGCTGGCAGGAGGAGAAACTGGACGAGTTAGGAGTGGAGGGCTATCTCAAGCAGCTCGAGCTCAGCGAGGACAGGATGGCCGGGTCCGGGCGCATGCTGCTGGGGGTGGACCTCGAGCCCTGGCTGCATCAGGCCGCGCGCCGTCTGCGCCTGCAGCTCGAGCAATCCTGGCAGGAATGGGAGCCCTTGCTGGCGAGCTATCTCAAGCACGCGCCCAGCCTCTCCGAGGCCGACCTGGTCCAGATCCCGGCCGGCTATCGCCGCTGGGCCATGCAGCGCTATGAGCTCACGCACCCGGGCGAGAACCTGGCTTTCCACCCCGGCGCCGGGCGCCTGGAGCTGGTTTCGGCCCGCGACCTCTCCCACCTCGACGCGGATATCCGGCGCCTGGTGGAAAGCCAGGAGATGGATCCGGACGTCTTCGCCCGCGCGGCCGGCGAGATCATCGACTTCTGCTGCCAGACGCTCGGTTTCACGCCCGGGCGCCCCCTCGGCCTGGGGACGATCTGGGGCCGGCTGGTGGAGACCCACGGGCTCCGCATCCGCATCCCCTCCACCATTCCCTTCCTGGCATGCCTGCGGCCCCTGATGGGTCCGCAAGATGTGGCCAACCTGCGCAATTTGCTCGAGCAGGTCGGCCAGGACAACCGGTTCGGGTTCCTGCTCGTGACCGGCGACAAAGAGGCCAACCGCGCCCTTTTGTCCGAGGGACTGTCCAGCTTGCTGCGTTACGACATCATTGCGCTCACCCCCGACGACCTCAAGGCCATCATGCGCGAGAAGAACCGCCTGTCCCAACTGGTGCGGCGCGTGCTCGAGCAGGTCGATCTCACGGTGGTGTCGCCCTTCGTGACGGAGGGACCGGTGCCCGCCTCGATGTTCTACGGGCGCGAGGGCGTGATCAAGGAGATCCACTACCGGCTCGATCACAGCAACGTGGCCCTGGTGGGGCCCCGGCGGGTAGGCAAGACCTCGGTGCTGCAGCGGGTGCTGAGCTCCCTGCGCAAGCAGGACCGGCCCGTCTTCTATCTCGACTGCCAGGCGCTCTCCAAAGGCTCGGACTTCCTGATGACGCTGGCGGCCGAGCACCTCCCCAACTGGGAGCCCAAGATGAGCTTTCCGGCCATCCTGATGGAGCTCCAGCACCGCCACGAGGGCCGCCAGGCCCTGATCATCCTCGACGAGATCGACCTGATGCTGGCGCAGGACCCGCAAAACTCCGAGTTCTTGGGGCGCTCGTTCCGCCAGGCCGCCACCGAGGGGAAGGCCAGCTTCCTCCTTTGTGGCGAGCGCACCCTGCACCATAAGCTGCACCAGGCCGACTCCGCGTTTTTCAATTTCAGCCACGCCATGAAACTGGGCTTTTTGAGCGCCGAAGAGGCCACGAACCTGATCACGGAGCCCTTAGAGCAGATGGAGGTTCGCTTCGACGACCGCCAGGCGGCGCTGGAGATGCTGCTTTACGTTTCCGCCGGGCATCCCAACCTGGTGCAGCGGGCCTGCAGCGTGCTGGTCGATCGCCTCAACCGTGAGCGGACGCGTCAGATCTCCACCGACCTCTTGCGCGAGGTGCTCACCGACCAGCTCTTCGCCGAGGAATACCTGGAAACGCTGTGGGGATCGGGCGGGATGCGCGAGCGGATCGCCTCGCTGACCCTCGAGACGGACGAGGAGATCACCGCCCAGGATTTACGAAAACGCCTGGAGGCCGATTACGACGTCAAGCTGAGCCTGCCCGAGCTGGTGGAGTCCCTGGACAACCTCTGTCTCTATGGCTTGCTCGAGCGGCATGGTCCACGCTACCACCTGGCGGTGCGCTCCTTCCCCGAGATGGTGGCCCAGGTGATGGATGTTCGCGAGGGCGTGGACCTCTACAAGGAGATGATGGCGAATGGAGGCTGACCTGTTTCACTGGGGCGGGAATCTGCGGCCGGACTCGGCCGCCTACTGCGATCGGATCGAGGACGAGAAGTTGCCCGAGCACCTGGCGGCGGGCGACTTCGTCACCGTCATCGGCCCGCGCCAGATGGGCAAGACGAGCCTTCTCTACCGGGTTCGCCACAAGCTGGCGCCCCAGGGCTACGCGATCGCCTATGTGGACCTCTCGGCCGCCCGCGAGGAGCCGCTACCGTCGTGGTACCGCTACATCGCCACCACGATCCATGAGCAAATTGGCGGCCCCTCGGAAATGCCCGCGACGCACCTCGAGTTCTTGAACTACCTGCGCGCGCTGGGCGGCGCCCTGGGACGGGTCGTGTTGATGCTCGACGAGGTCGGCTCGGTGCCCGAGGAGTTTACCGACGCGTTCTTCGGCAACGTGCGCTACGTGTTCTCCAATCGCCAGGTCAAGCCCGAGTTTGCCAGGATGTCCTTCGTCCTCTGCGGCACGTTCTCGCCCCGCGACCTGATCAAGAACCAGGCCAACTCGCCTTTCAACGTCTCCAAGACCCTGCGCATGACCGACCTGACGCGCGACGGCGTGCGCAAGCTGGTGACGCTGCTCGAGCGCCTGGGAATCGCCACCGCCGAGGACGTTCCCGACGAGATCTATCGCTGGACGGAAGGTCAGCCCTACCTGACCCAGCGCCTTTGCTCCGTGCTGGCCGGCTGGCGCATTCCGGTCGGCGGCCCCGAGGTGGTCGCGCGCGCCGTGCGCGAGATTATGAGCGACTGCAACAACCTCGACCACGTGGTGCACCGCCTGGAGAGCGAGCCCGAGCTGCGTCCCTGGCTCGACCGCGTGCTGGTGGGCGAGAAGATCAAGTTCAACCGCATGACCAATCCTCGTCTGGCGCGCCTCGAGTTGATCGGGCTGATCAAAGCCGACAAGGACGGCAATTGCCGCATCCGCAACGCGATGTACAAAGAGCTGGTGGGTGCGCCCGAGAGCGTGTCGGCGCCCGTTTCGGAGGGCCGCGAATGCACCGCGGTCTGCCTGGACGTGGTCGACTCCACCCGCTTGAAGCAGAATCAGGACAAAGTCAACGTGACCTACACGTTCCAGCAGTATCACGAGTATGTGGGCAACCTGGTGCGGCGCCACAAAGGCCACGTCAAGGACGCGGCCGGGGATGGCACCATGGCGGTCTTCGACTCGGCCCAGGATGCGGTGGAATGCTGTCGGGAGATCCAGCTCCACCTGGGCGCCTTCAACCGCCGTCACAACCGCCTGGAGATGGGCCTGGAGGTGCGCATCGGCGTGAACAGCGGCAAGGTGCTCACGCGCGACCTGGGCGACGCGTCCCAAACCCGCAACCTCTACGATTACACGCTGGACGTGGCCGGCAAAGTGCAAAAAGGGGCGGGAGCCCGGGAAATTTGCCTGACCGAAAACACTCTGGGTCGCTTGCCGGTTAGACCGGTGGTCGCCCGCGAAGAGTATTGGCCCGAGTACGACGTCAAGATCTTCGTGGTCGACCCGTTCGAAGGATCTACGAACGCGTCGTAGAACTCGGACCGGCATTTTCCCAAGGAGTTAGGAGAAACCAGAATGAAATTCCGCACGAAGTTCGTCGCTATGGCCATGGGGGTCCTGAGCGCTATTCTGCTCAACGCCTCGACGAGTCAGGCCGCAACGACCTGGGATGCCGTCAAAGCCAAGGTGGCCGGAGCCAAGGATTATTCCTGCACCTATGAGTATGTCGGCCCCAAAGGCAAGTACAATTTCGAGTATGCCTGCATCAACAACCCGCTGTCGGTCCGCACGAAGGTGCTGCCGGGCAGCCAGGATCGCGTGGGTGCGGTCACCGTTTTCAACAGCTCTGAGAACGCCAACCAGGTCGTCGCCCGCGTCGGCAGCGGCCAGATCAAGCGCAGCCTGGACCACAAAGATGTGGCCGGCACCTCCCTCTACCAGAGCGTTTTCGGCCTGATCATCAAGGACTGTGGCAGCAGCGCCCCCAAGGTCAGCGCCGGCGACAGCTACAAGGGCCAGGCCACCACGCTGTTCACCTTCTCGAACGGCTGCAAGGTCTGGGCGACCGACGATGGCACGATCGTGCACTCGCAGAAAGTCGACGGCTCCAAGGTGACGGAAGAGCGCAAGTTCAACAACATCCAGTGGAACGTCAATCCCAAGACCGGCTTCTAAGAAGTCGCTGTCTCGGGCAGAAGGCGCCTCGCGGAACGCGGGGCGCTTTTTTTTGCCTCGTTGGCGGTCAGCTCAGAAGAGCGAGGAGCTCCTCGGCCAGGATGGCGCCCAGAATATCGATGGTTGAATGGCCCTCGGACGCGCTGATGCCTCTGGGCGAGCCAAAGTAAGCGTGGTGGCCGCCGGCTTCCTCGAAGCTGAGCTGGCCGGCGCGAATGGCCTCGACCAGGGAGCGCGGGTTGTCTTGCAAAGAGCGGGCGGCTTCCAGCCGGACCAGCTCGGGCCGGGCCGCCAGCACGACCGAGCCTTCATACTGGCCGGCATGGCAGGCCCCGCTCTGGAACTCCTCCGTGAGCCGCGCGGCGTGCTTGCGGCGCGTCAGGTCGGGGAAGGCGACCGGCAGCGGCGGGTCGGCCAGCGCCTCGCGGAGCGACGCGAGGTGGCCCGGGTCGAGATGCGCGTTGGCGATCCCGAGCGCCCGCACGCCCCAGCGCGCCAGCTCGTCCATCAGGTCCCGCAGCCACGCCTGCACCGTCGCGGGGCGAAAGCAAAACGTGCCGGGAAAATTGCGACCAAAGCCGGCCACCGTGAAGTCCAGGCCGGGCAAGACCAGGGGCAGCCAGTCGTGCTTGAGGAGCTCCGCGCCGGCTGCCCGCGCCATGGCGTCGGCGATCACGTTGTCGGTGCCGAGCGGCAGGTGGGGCCCGTGCGCCTCCACCGCTCCCACGGGCAAAAGGGCCAGGCAGCGCGAGCGATCGAGCCCGGCGAACTCGGTGTAAGTCATCTCGGCAAGCCGCATGGCGAAAGGGCTTCTCCACACCCTGCGAGAAACCCCGGCGCACCATGGACTTCAACCCCACTTCCGAACAGAAAATGATTCGCGACGCCGCGCGCGTCTTCGCCAAAGACAAAATCCTCCCGAACGCCCGTCAATGGGACATCGACGAGGCCTACCCCCGCGAGCTGCTCAACGAGATGGGCAAGCTCGGCTTTCTGGGGGTGCCCATCCCCGAGCTATACGGCGGCGCCGGGCTCGATTACATCAGCGAGGCGATGGTCTTCGAGGAGATCGGCTATGCCGACAGCTCGGTGCGCACCACGCTGTCGGTGCAGATGTCGCTCGTCGAGCTGACCATCTTGACCTGGGGCACCGAGGAGCAGAAAAAGGCTTATCTGCCGCGCCTGTGCTCGGCCGAGTTGATCGGCTGCTTCGGCCTGACTGAGCCGGGCGCCGGCTCGGACGCGCAGAACCTCTCAACGCGGGCCGTGCGACAGGGCTCCGACTGGATCCTCAATGGCCAGAAGGTGTGGATCTCCAACGGAACCTGGGCCGACCTGGCGCTGATCTTCGCTCAGACCGAGCCGGGCTCGAAGAACAAGGGCATGGTGGCCTTCCTGGTGGAGACCTCCAGCCAGGGCTTCCACGCCCAGAAAATGAAAGGCAAGCTGGGCCTGCGCGCCTCCGACACGGGCGAGCTCTTCCTCGAGAACGTGCGCGTGCCCGATTCGGCCCGCCTGGGCGAGGTGGGTGAAGGCTTCAAGATCGCCATGAGCGCGCTCGACAATGGTCGTTACGGCGTGGCCAGCGGGTGCGTGGGCATAGCCCAGCACGCGCTGGACTGCAGCGTGGCCTACGCCAGGGAGCGCCAGGCCTTCGGCAAGCCCATCGCCGGTTTCCAGCTGGTGCAGGAGATGCTGGCCGACCTCTACGTCGAGACGCAGGCCGCGCGGCTGCTGGTCTACCAGGCCGGGATGGCCAAGAACGAGAAGCGCCGCAGCACCATCGAGGTCTCGGTCTGCAAGTACTACGCCAGCGAGGTGGCCAAGCGGGCGGCCGACAAAGCGATCCAGATCCACGGCGGCTACGGCTACTCCAACGAGTTCGCCCCCGAACGGCTCTGGCGCGACGCGCGCGTGGCCAGCCTTTACGAGGGCACGTCGCAGATCCAGCAACTGATTCTGGGCCGCCACCTGACCGGCATCCAGGCTTACGAGGACGAGCACCGGCGGGAGCCCGCCCCGGTCGGTTAACCCGTGGCCGTAACGATTCCGGTCGTCGCTCACCTGGCTGCCACCAGCCGCGCGCCCGAGGACGTCGAGGCGCTGCTGAAGGCGACCTGGCGCTATCTCCCCTCCAACCTGGAGGTCGAGCTCGTCGGCGTGCGCGACGACCCGGTGCCGATCGGGGCCCTGCATGACGCGTTCCCCAACGACCCGCGCATTCGCTCGTCGCGGCGGCGTCCCAACGGTTTGGGGCTGGCCAATCTGCCGGCGTTCGACCATCAGGCGATGAACCTGTTCTTCACCAGCGAGATCCTGGCCATCGGCGGCCAGGTGAGCGGCGCTCCTCATCACGCGCTGGTGCCGCACAAGCTCCAGCAGCTGGCGCTGGTGCCGGACGAGTTGGACGGCAACGAGGTCGAGCTGATCGCCCGGTGCCTGCTGGACCTGGCCGGGTTGACGCCCCAGGAAACCGCTCCCGAGGCCCGTCCGGAGCCCCCTCCAAGAGAGGAGCCGCGGGCCGCGTTGCTGGACGACTCGCGCCTGCTGGCCGGGCTCATGCGGGCCGAGTTCAGGCCGGGGCCCAAACTCTCCGAGTCGCACGGGCCCGACGACCCGGCCCTGCCCGAGCGCCCTTTGATGGCGGTGGTGGAGCCGGAGACTGCCGGTCCGATGGTCTCGGACCTGGACGCCCTGCCGCCGGAGCTGCGCCCCAGGGACCTCGAGCCGCCCCTCCTGGCCTGGCACCCTCGCTCTCCGGCCAGCGCCGCCAGCCCTCCCGCTCCCCCGGCCACCGAGCTGCGCCTGCCGGTGTATGGTGTCGAGCTGGACGGCGGGCAGGGGCTGGCGGCTCTCCTGACCCGGGCCAACGAGTTGTGGAAAGCCGCCGGAATCGGGTTCGAGCTGGTCGGCTATGGGGCCGGGCCGGGCTCGCTCGAGCGCGCCTGCCCGCGCGAGCCCGAGAGCCAGGCTCCGCTGGCTGATTGCGGTCCGCTCCGGCGCTCGGCGGGGTATCATTCGCGGGGCATCAACCTCTACCGGGCCACGTTTCTGCCCCTGCGCGGCACCGTGCGCACGCTGCCCATGGTGGCCTACCCGGCGGAGCGCATCCTCTTGCTGGCGCACGACGCATCCGAGCGCTGGCTGGCCCTGGGCCTGGGGCTGATCCTGGGGCTGGCTCCCAGCCAGGGCGCGCCGCAGCGGTTGACCAACTTCCCCGAGCCGGGCACCCAGCTGAGCCCGGACGACGTGCGCTGGGCCCGCCAGCGCGCCGCGCGTCTGCTCGGCCCGCCCGAGCCCGTCGACCGCTGGACGCTGCGCCTGCCGCTGCGCATCCACCGCGTGGGCCACGCGGAGGTCGGCGCCACGCGCACAAGGCGCGAGCTGGAGGAGGCCGTGCGCTCCGCCAACGCGATTCTGGCCCCGGCGGGCATCCAGGCCGAGATCCAATCTTGGAGCGAGACCCGGCTCAGCGACGCGCTGCTCTCGCAGGTGCTGCCGTCGGGCACGAGCGCGCCCGACGGCGCGCCCCTCACCCTGCTGCCCGAGTTCGATGCGATGGCTCACAACCTGTTCTACGTCAAAGAGATCCGCAACCGGGCGACGGGCAGTCTGCAGGTGGGGGTGGCTTACCTGACGCCGGGCGTGACCCTGGTCAGCGAGTCCGTGCCCAGCGCCGGCTCGTGCCTGGCGCTGACGCTGGCCACGCAGATGGGCGCCCGCTTCGTCGATGCTCCGCCCGAGCGGCTCCTGGCCCGCAACAGCTTCCGCGGCACCCGGCTGACCCCGGACGAGTGCGCCTCGCTGCGCGTGCAGGGCCTGCAGAGGCTCATGCTGCACCTTCCGCCCGCCGAGTGCGCGCTGGCCCCGATGCGCATTCCGCTGCGGCTGCACCTGGTCGTACACCGGCAGGCGGGGGTGGACCAGCCGGTCGCGTTCTTCGAGGCCTGCGTGGCCTACGCCAATCAGTTCTTCGCCCCGGCCGGGCTGGCTTTCGAGGTCGTGGGGGCCGCCCCCACCGCCGTGCAGGACGCTGTGCTGGCGCGCGCGCTCCCACCTCCGCCCGAGGTGCCCAACGGCATTCCGCTGACGCAGCTGCCCGAGTTCGAGCCGGGGGCGCTCAACGTCTTTTTCGTCCGCTCGGCGTTGGGCCGTCCGGGCGTCTATTACGCGCACCGTCGGGTGCTGGTCGTGTCGCAGTCGCTGCCGGCCGCCTCCGGGCCGCAGTGCCTGGCGGCCGGGTTGGGGCTACACCTGGGCCTGAGTTATGTCCGCGACGACGCCCGGCGCCTGATGGCGGGCGGCACCGAGTTGACCGCCGCCGAGATCGCCACGGTTCGGGAATGGGCCGTGGAGCGGGACCTGGTCGAATAACCTGAGCCGCAGATTGAGTCCGTTGACTGCATGACATCACCACGCTAGAATCATGATGTCATGGAAACGTCCAAAGTCATCACGCTGCGCAACGTCTCCCCGGAACTCGCCCAGCGTCTGAAAACCCTGGCTGAATCAACCGGAACCAGCGTTAACGCGACGATTCTTCGAATTCTTGACCAGAGTCTCGGAATCGATCAGCGACGGGAACATCTGGCAGAACGCTACGGAACCTGGACCGAAGACGACTTGCTCGAGTTCCAGCAAGCCTTGCGGGCCCAGAGACAAATCGACCATGACCTCTGGCGATAGACCGCCTTCCCGGCATCTCGCCCTGGATACGTCAGCTTACTCCCATTTGCGAAGACGTCACAAGAAAGTTCTGGATTGGGTGGCTGCTGCCGACGCGGTCGACCTGAGCACGACAGTCATCGGGGAACTGGAAGCTGCTTTTCGGCTAGGAACTCGCTATCAGGAAAATTCGTCGGCCTTGAGCGAGTTTTTGGCCGAGCCGTTTGTCGCACTGCGGCCTGTGAGCCAGTCCGTGGCCAAGCGTTATGGCGAGCTCTTCGCCCGCCTTCGACAGGCTGGCACTCCCCTCCCGGTGAACGATATCTGGATCGCGGCCTCCGCCCTGGACTCGCGAGCTCACCTGATAACGTTCGACAGCGATTTTGCGAGAATCGAGGGACTCGAGTGCACGGTCCTGAAGGTCGATTCTTGATGCGAGTGGGCCGGGGAAACCCGGTTCAGTAAAAGGGCTGGTCCAGGTCGTAGAGGCGCACGCGGCCGTCGCGCAGGCCTACCCAGAGCGCGTCCGGGCTGGCCAGCTCGAGGCTCGCGGGCTCGCAATCGAGACGGGCGCAGGTGTCGCCCAGGATCACGTCGGCCAGCGCGACGCCACGCTCGTGGCCACCGGCCAGGAACTGGCCGTCAGGACTGCTGTCCACGCAGTGGAGAGGGGTGAACGCCAGGGCCGCGTGGGCCTCCTCCCCCTGGCGGAAGTCCAGGCGCAGGGCGCGCCCGTCCGCGCCGCCACAGACCAGCACCGGACCGCGAAAACGCAGGGCGGTCGCTGCCAGGCGCGCCTCGAAGGTCAGCCGGCCGCTGGCCACGTGCCAGACGTGCAGCTGCTCCGGGCCGGCCTCGGCCAGCAGACCTCCGTCGTGGCTCAGCGCCAGCAGCGAGTGAGGGTTGGCGTGAGCCAGAGTCTGCAGGGTGAGACTGGCCAGGTCGAGCAGGGCCACCTTGCCGTCGGAGATCCCGGCCATCCAGGAGCCGTCGCCGGAGAGACAGCGCGCGTCGAGAGACTGGAGGGGCGGCTCGCTCACCAGCGAGGGACAGCGCCAGATCTCGATCTCCCCGGTGCGTGCGGTCCAGAGATAGTCGCCCGACAGGCCCAGGAGGCGACGCTCGCCCTCGAGCGCTCCCAGACGCGCGCCCGTCCGGGCGTCCCACAGACAGATCCGCTCCCGACTGCGGGTGACCAGGAAGCTCGCGAGGGCCAGGGCGTCCACCGGCTCGCGGCCGTGGACGAGCTCGCCTCGCGGCGTGCCTGCGCGCGGGGCCAGGCTCGGCAGGGGCATGTGGCTCAGCGGGATGGGACCCAGGGAGGTCGGAGTGCGCTCCCAGGGGCCGGGGGGCGGAAAGCCCTCCAGGGGACCTGACCGGGCTCGCAGGAAGTCGAAGAGCGACTGGTCGGCCTCGGGCAGAAGACCCTCCCGCAAAGCGCCCCGGCCCACGTCCAGGGCGCGCTTCAGGCTCGGGTCCGCGATGCGGCCGGCCAGCAGGTGCCCGGCCTGCTCGGAGCGCCCCTGACCGTGGGCCACCAGCAGCAGACCCAGAAAGCTCTTCCCCAGCAAGAAGCGGTCCAGCACGCCGTATTTCAGCACGGTCATCAACAACTTGAGATAACCCGAGCGCAGAGCGCTCCAGCGCCGGGCGGACAGGAAGCGGTCGTCCAGCCACTGGCCGGTGGCCTCCAGGCGAGGCACGATCGCGGGCTCGGGAGCATTCTCCTGAAAGGGTGGAAACGAAAGGTGGGCGGGCACCACCGGACGGCCATAGTGCTGGCAGGCAGCCTCCCACGCGGCCAGGGAATCGCCCGGCAGCAGGTCCTGGCGCCAGTTGGCCAGCACCATCCGCAACAGCTTGGGAGGGGCATTGTGGAGCTCGCTGACGAGCCGGGTCATGGCCGCGTCCAGCTCGTCGGCCGGCCCGCCCAGACGGGCCAGGCAGTGCGCGCGCAGCAAGGTTCCCGCGGTATCGTGTCCCAGCAGCTTGAGCACGCCGGCGTAGTCTTGCTGCAGCAGGGGTCGCGGCTCGGGCGGCAGCTCGGGCAGGGCCGGATCGCGCAGGTCGATGCGCATGATCGTGTCGTCGGGGCCGCGCCAGATCCAGGCCAGCTCGCCCGCCTCGAGCTCGGGGAGGGAAAGCGGCTCGTCATAAGGCCCGAAACAGGCGCACAGAGCGTGGTTGGGCACGGGGCCCGGCAGGCCGGGCACGAACCAGGCCTCGGGAGAGACCACCTCGGCGAGATAGGGGGCCACGGGCTCTGCGGCCGCTCGGGCCGAAGCTTCGAGAGCCGCCGCGGCCAGGGTCGACCCGACCGGGGTCTCGAAGCGCCAGTTGCGCTGCGAGAAAACCAGGGCCACCTGGGGAGGGCGGGACCAGACCTCGAGCCGCATCGGACGGGCCGGCAGCGCCCCCAGGCAAACCTCGGCGGACTGCCCGGCGGCTTCCTGAAGCAGCCGGCCCAGTTTCTCGAGCTCGCGCGGCGTCAATACCAGGGTGGGCCGGAACGGCAGCCGGGCCGACTCGCAACGCAGCAAGGTCAGCCGGGAAGGGGCGAGGCCGATGAGCTCCACCCGTCGGGATTCGGGGTCGTGATTGAATATCTTGCACGCGGGGGGCCGGCGGCCTCGAATAGAATTGGCTCTCATGAAGCGATTGATTCTGGGCCTCTGGATTTCGTTCGGCCTGTTGGCCTCCCCCCAGACCGGCAGCGTGACTGCGCCGGAGCGCTCGGGCATCGGGGTTTTCCGGGTCCAGTGCGCGGGCACGTTGGCCCCCGGGGATATCGTGGCCGTGTCGCGGGGCGCTCAGAAGCTGGGCGAGGCCACCGTGCTCCGCGTCACTCCCGGGGGCGCCGTCATCACGTTGCGCGGCGTCTACGATGCGCGCGTGGGCGATTCCATCGCCTTCCTGCGGCATCCGGCCGGCCAGGCGAGCTCGGCTTCAGGCGCTCCCGTGGCCAGCAACGAGTATCGCATCGCCGAGCGGAGCCTGGCCAAAGCTCTCCGCATGTTTCCCGAGTCGCGCGACACCAAGAGCGCGGCCCGCGTGAAGCGCATCGGCGAGAAGCTGGCCAAAGCCTCGGGGCGCAACATCCCCTGGAACTTCTACCTGGTGGAGGCCGACGAGCCGAACGCCTTTACCATCGGCGAGGGATTCGTGTTCGTGACCGAGCCGCTGCTGGCGCTGGGCCTGACGGACGACGAGCTGGCCGGAGTGCTGGCCCATGAGATCTGCCACGGCACCGAGCGCCATACTCTCCGCGAGTCGGACCAGGACCACCAGGTCGACCTGGCGCTCAAGGAGCTGGAAGACGCCCAGCGGCTGGCCGACAAGTACTACGCCGAATATCAGCGGGAGGCCGGTGACCCCTACGCCGCCGATCGCTACAAAGACCGGATGATCGCGGTGCGGCGGCGAGTCGACTCGGCCAAGGCCCGCCTCAAGAGCGTCGGCTACCAGCAGGACCATGAGCGCGAATACAATCACGCCGACGAGATCGATGCCGACCTGAAAGGGCTCGAGCTGACCGCCAGAGCCGGCTACGACCCCGACGGACTGGACAAGGCGCTGGGCAAGCTCGAGAAATACGGCGTGCAGCGCTTCGGCGACGCGGCCCTGCAGGGCGGACAGACCCATCCCCCGGTGGAGAAGCGCCGGGCCATCTTGCGAAAGGTGCAGGCTTCATGGCGCGCGCGCTGATTCTCATCTTCCTTCTGTCCCTGGGCGTCTCGGCTCAGGAGCCGGTCATTCTCGAGCGCGAGAAGACGTTTCGCCAGGCCATCATCGCGGCCGACCAGACCGCGCTCCACGCTCTGCTGGCGCCCGACTTCGTGGGCATCTGGGGCGACGGAAAACAGCACAAGATGGCCGGCTCCTATAACCTGGACGGCAAACAGGTGGACATCGACCAGATCCTGGCCTCCGAGGTCGAGGTGCGGCTCTACAACGGTGACACCGCCATCGTGACGGGCACCTGGCAGATTTCCGGCGGAGGCGGAGAGGCCGGGCGCCGGTTCACCCACGTCTGGGTGAAAATGAACGGAGAGTGGAAACTGGCCTCGCGCCACCTCTCCACCCTGAAATAGCAGGATCCCGCCCGCCGCGCGCCAAACCCGCGCCCATGCTGACTCCCCTGAACCCGGACACGCTGGCCAAACCGCGCGGTTACTCGAACGGCTTGCTGGCCGAGCCGGGGGGGCGACTGCTCTTCATCGCCGGGCAGGTCGGCTGGGACAGGGACGGCCACTTCGTCAGCCGCGATTTCGCCGAGCAATTCGACAAAGCGCTCGAGAACGTGCTCGAGGTGGTCAAGGCGGCCGGGGGCGGGCCCGAGAATCTGGCCCGGTTGACGCTTTACGTGGTCGACAAGGCGGAGTACAACGCCGCCACCAAGAGGGTGGGGGAAGCCTATCGGGCCCGGATGGGCCGCCATTATCCCACGATGGCTCTGCTCGAGGTCGTTTCGCTGCTCGAGCCCGAAGCCCGCGTGGAGATCGAAGGGACCGCCGTGCTGTGAAAACTCCCGAGAATTTTCTCTACCAACACGTCGACGGGATCGCCACCATCACCCTCAATCGGCCCGATCGCCTGAACGCGCTCACCTTCGACGTCTACCGCGAGCTGAAGGAGGTCTTCCTGGCGCTCGACACCGAGCCGGGCGTGCGCGCCATCGTGCTCACCGGGGCCGGGCGGGCGTTCTGCTCCGGGGGCGACGTGGAGGACATCATCGGCGCGCTGTTCGAGCGCGACTATCAGGGCCTGCTCGATTTCACCCGCAGCACCGGCGACCTGATCCTCTCGATGATCGAGTGCCGCCGGCCCATCATCGGGGCCCTGAACGGCACCGTGGCCGGCGCCGGAGCGGTGATGGCCCTGGCCTGCGATTTCCGCATCGCGGCCGAGACGGCCAAGATCGCCTTCCTGTTTACCAAGGTCGGGCTCTCCGGGGCCGATATGGGCGCCAGCTGGCTGCTCCCCCGCATCGTGGGGCTGGGCCGGGCCAACGCCATGCTGATGACGGGCGATTTCACCAGCGCCCAGGAAGCCGTCCACATCGGTCTCTACAACCAGGTCGTCAAGGCCGACCAGACGCTGAACGCGGCCACCGCGCTGGCGCGCAAGCTGGCGGCCGGCCCGTCCTTCGGGCTGGAGATCACCAAGAAGATGCTCTACCGCGAGGCCAATATGGACGTGCGGTCCGCCATGGCCGCCGAGTGCGAGATCCAGGCCGCCTGCATGCAACACCCGGACTTCCGGGAAGCCTACGAGGCGTTCACCGCCAAGCGGACCCCGGCTTTCAAGTGATCGACACCGGGGCGGTCGAGGTCTTCCTGACGCCTGCCCACCGGGAGGCTTCGGCGCGCTTTGGCGCCTTCTGCGCCGAGCAACTGGCCGGAGCCCATCCCGAAAGCGATGCGGCGGCCCGGCTGGAGGCCCGTTCGATCCTGAGCAAGCTGGGCCACCACGGTTGGCTGGGCACGGCGATTCCGCGCCAGTTCTGCAGCGCCGAGATGCCCCAGGACGCGCGCGGGCTGTGCCTGGTGCGCGAGAATCTCGGTTTCACCTCGCCCCTGGCCGACGCTGTTTTTGCCTTGCAGGGCCTGGGCTCGACGCCCCTCTCGCTGGAAGGCTCGGCCTCGCAGCAAGAGCGCTGGCTGCCCGCGGTGGCCCGGGGTGAGGCCATGGCCGCTTTCGCCATGACCGAGCCCGAAGCCGGCTCGGACGTGGCTTCCATGCGCACCACGGCGCACCATTCCGACGGCGTCTGGCGGCTCGAGGGTGAGAAGACGTTCATTTCCAACGCCGGCATCGCCGACTTTTACGTGGTGTTCGCGCAGACCGACGCTTCCCAGGCAAGCCGCGGCATCGGGGCCTTCCTGGTGGAGAAGGACGCGCCCGGGCTGGCGTTTCTGGGACCCCAGGTGATGAGCGCGCCGCACCCTCTGGGGCGGATCGGGTTCACGTCGTGTCCGGCCGAGCTGGTGTGCCGCCAGGGTTTCAAGCTCGGTATGCGCACTCTGGACGCGTTGCGCGTCTCGGTGGCCGCGGCCGCCTGCGGCATGGCCATGCGTGCTCTGCACGAGGCCCGTCGGCACGCGCTGCAGCGCCAGCAGTTCGGCAAGCCCCTGGCCGAGTTCCAGCTGATCCAGTCCAAGCTGGCCCAGATGGCGATCGGGCTGGATGCCGCGCGACTGCTGACCTTTCGCGCCGCCTGGATGCGCGACCAGGGCCGCGAGCGGGTCACGAGCGAGGTCGCCATGGCCAAGGCCTTCGCCACCGAGACCGCGCAGCAGATCATCGACCAGGCGATGCAGGTTTGCGGCGGGGTCGCGATGCTGGCCGACCATCCCGTCGAGCAGCTCTACCGCGCCGTGCGCAGCCTGCGGATCTACGAGGGGACGACCGAGATCCAGCACCTGATCCTGGCCAAAGAGCTTTTGAGGAGTGACCAACCTGGTGTGGACCCCGCCTGAGCGAATCAAGCATGACAAGCCCGAGGGCGTCTGGCCCTCGGCGACCCATGCCGCGGATGCGCGTTTGTTTCAGCCTCTGGAGAGTCTGGGGCTGGAGCAGCGCACCTGGGTGCCCGCCATGGTGCCCTGGCGCGCGACCGAGGACGGCTTCGTCACCCAGGACGTGCTCGACTGGTACGCCCGTTTCGCCCAGGGGCGTCCCGGCGCCATCGTGGTCGAGGCCACGGGCGTGCGCGACATCCCCAGTGGTCCACTGCTGCGCATCGGCGCCGACCGCTTCGTGGAAGGCCTCACCCGCCTGGTCCAGGCCGTGCGCGAGGCCAGCGAGGGTCATACGCGGCTCTACATCCAGCTGATCGATTTTCTGTCCATCCGGCGCCGCCCCGAGCCGGCGAAATACTTTGCTCGCTTCCTGGCGCTGACCGACCGGCACCGCGCCCGTTTCCCCGGGCTCTCCGACGAGGAGCTGCGCCGCGAGCTCGCCGCGTTGCCCGACGCCGCGCTCGAGGACGTGCTCGACGAGCGCGAGCTGGAGTCGTTGCGGATGGGTTGGCGCGAGCGGGTCACCGACCTGGACCAGGAGCATATCCGGGAGTTGCCGCGCACGCTGCCCTCCATCTTCGCCGAGGCGGGCCAACGGGCCCGGGCGGCTGGATTCGACGGGATCGAGCTGCACTACGCCCACGCCTACACGATGGCCAGCTTTCTCTCGGGTCGCAACGATCGCGACGACGGCTACGGGCAAACGCGCGAGGGCCGCGTGCGGCTCCCGCTCGAGGTCTACCGGGCCGTGCGCGCCGCCGTCGGCGACGACTACACCCTGGGCTGCCGCTACCTGGCCCACGAGGGCATTGCCGGCGGCTACTCCCTGGAGGACGCCTGCTACTACGGCGTGGAGTTCGCCCGCGCCGGCATGGACTTCTTGTCGCTGTCCCGCGGGGGCAAGTTCGAAGACGCCAAGCAGCCGAACGTCGGCTGGGCGGTCTACCCCTACACGGGCCCGAGCGGCTACGAGTGCATGCCCACGGTGATCAGCGACGCTCGCGGACCGTTCGGGCGCAACGTGGCCAGCGCGCGCCCCATTCGCCAGGCCGTGCGCGCCGTCTCGGACGTGCCCGTGGTGGTGACGGGCGGGATCTGCAGCTTCGCTCAGGCCGAGGAGCTGCTGGCCGACGGCACCGCTGACGTCATCGGGGCGGCCCGCCAGTCGCTGGCCGATCCGGACTGGTGGCGCAAGATGGCGCTGGGGCGGGGAGAAGAAATCCGCCGCTGCAAATACACCAACTACTGCGAGGGCCTCGATCAGAAGCACAAGCAGGTCACCTGCCAGCTCTGGGACCGCCTGGAGCTGGGCGAAGGAGTACCCATGGCCGAAGATGGACGGCGCCGCCTGGTGGCGCCCCGGTGGCAATCATGAAGATCGCGATCGTGGGAGGCGGGCCGGCGGGCCTGTATTTCGCCGTGCTGATGCGCCAGGCCGGCCACGAGGTGGTGGTGCACGAGCGCAACGCCCGCGACAACACGTTCGGCTGGGGAGTGGTCTTCAGTGACCGCACCATGAAGTACCTGGCCGACCCCGACCCGGAGACGCATCGCCGCCTGGTCGAGCGCCTGCGCACCTGGGAGGACGTCGATATCGTGCAGCACGGCCAGAAGATCTCGGTGGCCGGCAATCGCTTCAGCGGTATCGCGCGCATCGCCCTGCTGGACCTGCTCCAGACGCGCTGCGAGGAGCTGGGCGTCACGCTGCACTTCTCGTCCGAGCTGACCGAGCCGCCCACCGGCGACCTGGTCGTCTTCGCCGACGGCGTCAACTCGTTGATGCGCGAGCGCTTCGCGGACAAGTTCCAGCCCACCCTGGAGCTGGCTGACAACCGCTACATCTGGTACGGCACCGCCCAACCCTTCGGCGGGCTGACGCTCATCTTCCGCCCCTACGGCGACGGCTTCTACGTGGCCCACGCCTACAAGTACAGCGCCGATCTGAGCACCTTCATCGTGGAGGTGGACCTGCCCACCTGGCAGACCCTCGAAGGCCAGTCCGAGCCCGAGAGCCGGGCTCTGCTCGAGCGCGTCTTCGCCGACGACCTGGGCGGAAATCCCCTGCTGGTCAACAATGCCCGCTGGATCCGCTTCACGGTCGTGCGCAACCGCCACTGGCACTTCGAGAACAAGGTTCTGCTCGGCGACGCGCTGCACACGGCCCATTTCTCCATCGGCTCGGGCACCAAGCTGGCCCTGGAGGACTCGATCGCCCTGTGGCAGGCTTTCGGCCAGCACGCGGACGTGGCTGACGCGCTACCCGCTTTCGAGGCCGCCCGGCGTCCCAACGTGGAGCATTACCAGACGGTCAGCGAGCTCAGCCGGCACTGGTTCGAGCAGGCCCGCTCCCTCAAAGAGCTCGAGCCCCTGCCCTTCGCCTACGAGGCGATGACCAGGAGCTCGAGAGTGGATGATGACAGCCTGGCGCGCCGGGATCCGGCGTTCGTGGCCGCCTATCGGGAGTGGTCGCTGGCCAACCGGCCCTAGGTGCCGCCGGTGAAGCCCTTGGCGAGCATGTCCAGCATCAGCTGCTGAAGACCGATCACCGCGAACTTGATGGTCACGGTGTCGCCGCTCTGGGTGACGGTCGCGTCGGTGATCTTGGTGGCGTCCAGGCCCTTCTGGCCTTCCTGGAACATCGCCGCGACATCCGCCGCCTGCGCCGGGTCCACCTTCAGGATGGCCACGGCCTCAGCGCGGTCGTCGCTGACCACGTTGACGGTCCAGGTCGCCATCTTGGTAGCGGCCACGCCCTTGTCGAGGCGATCCGAGCCCACCGTCTGGCGAACCTTGTCGGTGTACTCGTTGTTCATCGACTTGAGCAGGGTGCTGAAGGCGCCCTTGTTGTTGATGGCCACGCCGTAAGCGTCGGCCGACTTGTCCAGGCTGGCCCAGGCGCTCGCCAGAGCGCCGCTGGCGTTGGGAGCGGACTTGCCGTCCTCTTTCGGCACCAGGCGGTCGATGATGGTCTTGGTCTCGGTGGCGTCCGGGGTGAAAAGGAACGTTCCGTTGACCTTGGACACGGTCGTGGGCAGCGTCGGATCACTGTTGGCCGGCAGCGTCACGATGTCGTTGCGGCGATAGGTGGTCGACGGATAGGGCTTGCCGGCCGAGTCCGCGGTGAGACCGTTGTAGACCTGCACCTGCAGTCCACGCCAGCCCGAGAGGGTGGAGGCGTAGGTGGGCGAGGTCTGGCCCGACGCCTGCAGCCGGTCGACCCGCACGCCCTGGAAGGGCAGGCCGTCGATCAGCATGTCGGCGCGGTTGTTCTGAGCCAGGTAGTCGGAGGCCTGAGCCATCGACGCGGGCAGCTTGGCCTTGCCGGTGGCGATGGCGTTCAGAGCCGACTTGAGCAGGTTCTGAATCGGCACGTCGTCGGCCCGGGCCATCACCACGGCGATCGAGTAGCTGTCTGCTTCGATCAGCGAGGCCGGGTCGGGAATCGGGTTGCGAGAAGCCGGACCGGCCGCAATGGCGACCAGGGTCACGGCAAGCATGAGAAGTAACGTTCGAGCAATCATCGGTCCACTATAGCCAGACCGGCGCGATGGGTCAAACGTACGCGAGTACTGGCGGTGCCTCACGGTGCCAGCCGTCCCTGCAGCAGCAGCTCCGACGGGGCCGAGGTTCCGCCCGCGCCCGCCGGCACGAGGCTGGCCTGGTCGCTGAGCGCCGGAATGGCGAACTTCTGGTTGCTGGCCAGGGGCAGATTGTAGTCGGCCACGGCCTTGAGCAACTTGGACTTGATGTCATCCTGCTCTTGCTGCGACATCGCCAGGACGTGCGGCGAGAGGAAGGTCACCTGGTCGATCGTGAGGCGCCCCACCACCTGGGGCGGGTTGTCGGTCGTGGACGCGAGCGTGGCCGAGCCGGAGAACTTCATGCCCGGCTCGACGCCGGCAAAGATCCCGTAGCGCCAGTGCACATTCAGGACGCAGTTGTTGATCTTGAAGGCGCCGTTGGCATAGGCGACGTCCAGCTCGGCGATCTCGATCTGCTTGAACTTCACGCCGCCCTGCTGCTCCTGCATGTTCTCCGGAACATCGATCATGATCGGCATCATGCCGGGCAGCTTCGTCTTGATGGCGTTGTTGATGGTCGCCTCGGGCACCACGACGGCGCACTCCCCCGGGCTCTGGATGCGCGACTGCAGGACGTTGGTGGCCGGGCCGGCCACGCCGGCCGCCTGCGGCATCGAGAGCGAGGCCAGGGCGGTGCGGCGATCCTCGGTGGGAAGGGTTTCCAGCTTGATGCCGTTGATCTGGTCGGCGGTCACGAGACCGGTCTTGGTCAGCTGGTCCTGGTAGTCGGCGGGCAGCGCGAAGGCGAAGCCCTTGGCGTACTCGGGGCCCATGATGGTCTCGAGGGTGGTGCCCCAGTTCGCCGGGGCCTGGGCGAACACCGGGTAGTTGAGGCGGGCCGCCAGGGTGCCCGGGACCGGCGCCAGGGTCAGGCTGGTGCCGTTGAACGTCACCGTCCCGGTCAGCTCGACCTGAGCCGAGGCGACGTCCAGACCGGAGTGGGAGAGCACGCCCATTCCAAAAACGCGAGCCTGCCCCGGCTGGCAGCCGGCAAAGGTCAGGCCGATGTCGGTGACGCGGAACTTGAGGTTGTCGGTTGGGCCGCCGAAGCTCAGCTTGTCCTTGTGACCCTTGAGAAACTCGTTGGCGGCGTGGTTGAAGAAGTCTTCCGACACCTGGACGAGCGCCGCGGCCTGCACGGCCTGGTTGGGCGCCTGGTAGGGAGTGAACTCCACGTCGTAGAGGGTGTTCTTGTCGGAGGCCATCCAGCAGGTGCCCTCCACCGTGAAGCTCTGGCCGGCGGCCTGGAAAGCCTGTTGCTCCTTGGAGCTCATCTCCAGGGTGGCCGTGATCTTCTGGCCGCGACCGGCATCGAGCTCGACGGTGGGCGGATTGGCGCTCACCACGCGGGCCGGCAGCTTGCCGTGCCAGACGGTGCCGCTGCCGCCCACGGCCAACAGAGCCGGAGAGCCCAGCAGGCCGACGTTGGCCACCGAGACGACATCGCCTTCGTAGGTGCCGAGCAGGCGGACGGTGATGCCCGACGAGGTGGCCAGGGCGGACATCGTGTTGGGGTCGCCGCCCTGGACGCGGTAGGTTCGGGGCAGGTGAGCCAGGTAATTCTGGTCGGGCAGGACGTCGGCGAAGAAGTCACCGGCGCCGGTGCGGCGCAGGTTCACCAGGTTGCGCACGGCCGGACGGGCCGGAGCGGTGCTGGGGGCCAGCGTCGTCCCCTCGGGGGCCGCGGCGGTGGGCGCTTTGGCCAGGTCCAGATAGGGCTGCAGGAAAGAGCGCTGATCCGGGGTCAGGGCCGCGCTCAGGGCCTGCGAGGCCTTATAGGCCGCCTGGCCCTCGGGCGTATTGGCCGCCTCGGCCATGATGGCGTCGGCCTGGGCCTTCTGCTGCGGGCTCGGGAAGAGCTGCAGGATGAGGTCGAACTGGTCCGAGCCGAGCAGCTGCTCCATCTGGGGCTGAACCGTCTTCTGGAGAGCCTTCATCGCGGCATCGTCCATCGGGCCGCTGGGCATGTTCTGCTGCACGATCTTGAGCAGGTCCATGGCCTGCGTGGGAGAGATGCGGAGAGCATTGACGGCATCGATCTGGTCCTGACTGGCCAGGTCCACGATCTTCTGGAAGACCTGGTAGCGATCATTGACCTCCATGAGTCGGGCGCTGTAGGCCTGGAGCAGATCGCGCTGGTTATCGAGCTGAGCTCGCGTGGGTGCCTGGGCTACCGCGGGCGCGAAAGCCAGGGCCAAAAGGCAAATGAGAAGGGATACTTTGCGTAGCATGGGCCGCGCATTCGGAAACGTGCGCGAACGCTCCTGCGAGCTTTTTTTCAGCGCGCCGGTCTAGGGTGTATCGGTATGGTTACACCCAGCGGAGTGCAATTCGAGGGCTCGGGCCGGAGCTGGAAGGCGGTGCTGCCCCAGGGCAGCTATCTGCCCGAGTCGCTGGTCGTGGAGCAGACCCAGGCCGGTCTTTCCGCCCACCTGCAGGCCCCGCTGGACCAGAGCTTCGTCTTCGGGTGCTCGCAGAGGCCCGACGGCATGGTCGTGGTGGATATGGGCCCGGACCAGACCGCAGAGGTCCTCTTTCACCCCGACTCCCTCTATTACGGGGTGCGCTCGGGAGGCCACTGCGAGGGCTATCGGGCCAATGGCAACTGGCTCTACGACTGGCAGAGTCGCGACCGCACCTACCAGGCCGAGCAGACGGTTTCGGGCGAGCTGGTGGGACGGCAGCTGCGAGGCGACAAGACCATCCCCATGGCGGCGGAGATCTCGGGCCATCGGCTCAAAATCAGCGAAGACAAGACCTCTTTGCGCGATCGCATCGCCGAGCACGGCTTCTTTTCGGGGCTCCGCCTGGCCATGGACTGCTGGACCAGCGGCGCGCTGGGGACGTTCTTCTTCCGCGATCGCACCGAGCTTTTCCCCAACCTCGCCCTGCGGGCCGGTCACCTGCGTCAGGAGATGGAGGCCAGCACCCGGACCGCCGAGCGGATCGCGGCCCCGAAGCTGGCCTACACCGGCATCCGCGAAACGGACCAGTCGGTTTCCATCGGCGGCGTCGTCCTGCGCCGCGCTACCCGAATAGATCCTCTACCTGGCAGCTGAACCCGGGCAAGACGGGACCTCCACTCAAGACGCCGGTGACCAGCTCGATATCGTCGTCGGCAGTCAAAATGACGACTTTTCGCTGGGCCGGATAAAATATCCAAACGAGCGCGGTTCCGGCCTGCAGGTACTGCCAGGCCTTCTTGAGTAGCGAAGCTCGCGTCTGGGACGGACTGGCGACCTCGACGACGAGGTCCGGCGCGCCTTCCAGCATCTTGTTGGGGTCGGACGCCTCCCAGCGAGCCCGCGTCACGACCGCAACATCGGGACCGCGTACGGTGTCCGGCTTCCTTTCCAACAAGCACCAGCTATCGTTGCCCAGAACCACCCCATCGCCCGTCTCCTGGCAATGATTTCCGAGGACGCGGGCAATCTCTGCGCAGAGGCGGCCATGAAGGGGCATGGGAGGCATCAGTTTGACGAGCCTCCCCTGATCCAACTCGTAGTGGAAATTGTCGTCCAGGCGCTCGAAGTCCTCGAGCTCCTCGGCCGTATAGAGTCGTTCCTCCAGCATTTCCATGAGTTTCTGCCTCGCTTTGTCATTCTCTTCTACCTTTCCGTGATAAAACAAAGGTATGCAGGAGCGAGAGTTCATCCCGGCTCACATCGCTCGCCAGCGAGGCCTGCTCGATGCGCCCGCTCGCAACGAGCAGCTCACTTTCCGCGCCATCCTCGACGACGCCATCCGTTACTGGGAGCTCCGCCGGATCGGCTACAACCTGATTCTGACGATCATCGTGCTGATCGTGGACCTGGCCGGGTGCCGGGGGGCGCTCATCGTGCACGAGCTGCCCGGGCTCATCGTCCTGGCCGTGCTGGCGAATGTGTGCTACTGCGCGGGTTACGTGCCGGACGTGCTCATCCAGCTCTCGTCCTTCCGGTCCCTCTGGCTGAAGGTGCGCCCCCTGCTCTTCGGCGCCGGCACTCTGTTCGCGGCCCTGGTGGCTTACCAGTGCCTCTACCTGCTCTTCGACCGCTCCCGCTGGGGTTAAGCGAAAAAGTCGCCCACCCGGCGCTCGCCTTCGGCCGAGGCCGCTTCCAGGGCGCGCCGGGCCAGGCCGGGCTTGTAGCCGCGGCCGATCAGAAAGCGCATGACCTGCTCGGGGGTTCGTTTGCCCGCAAGGCGCTTGCGGGCGAGCTCGACGGCGCGGTCGAGGTCGTCTTCACCGACGGCCTCGTTGGCCAGGGCGCGGTCGATTCCGCGCAGGGAGAGCTCATAGACGATGCGCTCGCGGCCCAGGCCGCGCTCCTGGCGCTGGCGGGCAAAGGTCATGGCAAAGCGCCGATCGTCGAGATAGCCGAGCCCGAGCAGCTCGAGCAGCAGGGGGTCGTCAGGGGGGACCCCGAGCTTGCGGGCCAGCTCCAGGCGGGAGTGGTCGCGCTGCGCGAGCAGACGGTAAGCGCGCTCGCGCAGCGCGCGGGGGGACGCGGCAGCTTCCGGGTCTCGTCGGCTGCCGCGCACCCTCGTCTTAGACCTCGACTTCCACGGCCTCACCGTTGGGCCGGTAGTTGAAGGTCTGCTGGCTGCGCACCGTGCGCTCGATCTCGTCGGCCACGTTGGCGTGCTCCTCGAGGTAGGCGCGGGAGTTTTCCTTGCCCTGACCCAGGCGCACGTCGCCGAACGAATACCAGGTGCCCGACTTGGACAGGATGCCCGCCTCGAGGCCCACATCGATGAGGCTCGACTCGCGCGAGATGCCCTTGCCGAAGATAATGTCGAACTCGGCCGAGCGGAACGGCGGCGCCAGCTTGTTCTTGACCACCTTGATCTTGGCGCGGTTGCCGGTCATCTCGCCGTTCTGCTTGATGGTATCCATCCGGCGCACGTCGATGCGCACCGAGGAGTAGAACTTGAGCGCCCGGCCGCCCGGGGTCGTCTCGGGACTGCCGAACATGACGCCGATCTTCTCACGAATCTGGTTGATGAAGATGACCGCCGTCTTGGTCTTGGAGATGGTGCCGGTGAGCTTGCGCAGCGCCTGCGACATCAGGCGCGCCTGCAGACCCACGTGGGAGTCTCCCATATCGCCCTCGATCTCGGCCTTGGGCACCATGGCCGCCACCGAGTCGACCACCACCACGTCGACCGCGTTCGAGCGCACCAGGGTCTCGACGATCTCGAGGCCTTGCTCGCCCGTGTCCGGCTGGGCCACGTAGAGGTTGTCGAGATCCACGCCCAGGTTGCGGGCATAGTTCGGGTCGAGCGCGTGCTCCACGTCGATGAACGCGGCCACGCCGCCCAGCTTCTGCGCTTCGGCCACGATCTGGAGGGCCAGCGTGGTCTTACCCGAGGACTCGGGGCCGAAGATCTCGGTCACGCGGCCGCGGGGGACGCCCCCGATGCCCAGCGCCATGTCGATGGCCAGCGATCCGGTCGGAATGGCGGGGACCTCGTAACGCGAGGACGCATCGCCAAGCTTCATGATCGAGCCTTTACCAAACTGACGCTCGATCTGCCCGAGCGCCATTTCCAGTGCCTTGTGTTTGTCCATCAGTTCCACCTCGTTCGTCGTTGTGCTTAACCTTGAAGTCGATGCTTGCTTACCGGCGTGTAGAGCGGTCCACCTGGTCTCAACTGGCTCTGCATCAGGACCGCCTCGGACACGCCAGCTCGGGCGCCACCGGCGCCGGCCAGCTCGGCTAACTTTTTCTGGAGCGTATCGTCTCGGCGCGGGACGCGTCTCCGCCCCAGCGTGACGTGGGCCGTGAACGCGCGCGCCTCGCGTGCAAATCCGAGCCGGGCCAGCTCGTCCTCGACGCTGCCCGCCAGCTGCGCCAGCGGGCGCTCGGGAACGAGCCCGATCCAGAACACCCGCGCTCGCGACGGGCTGGGGAAAGCCCCCACCCCGCGCAACTCGACCTCGAACGGCCGGACCCGAGTGACGGCTCGGGAAAGGGCCTGCTCGATGGGGAGGACCTGCTCGCTCGGGGTGCTTCCCAGGAACTTCAAAGTCAGATGGAAGTTCTCGGGGCGCACCCAGCTGACATCGGTGGTCGCGGACCGGAGAAGAGCTTGAATCTCCTCCACATGCCGGCGGACCGCCGAGCCCAGCTCGACGGCGATGAACAAGCGCAAGTTACTCGCTTTGCAACACCTCTTTTCCCCAGAGCGCTCCGGGGTCAAAATTGAAATTCTCTCCCCCTCGAGGCACTCCTTTCGAAAATCGTACAAACAGCAAAAAATTTCACGACATTTCCCGACCTTCATGCAAGGGAGGAGGGGCCCGCACTCTCGCGAACCGGCGGCGATGCTTAAAGAGTTTCGCGACTTCATCCAGCGGGGAAACGTGGTCGATATGGCCGTCGGTGTGATCATCGGCGCCGCCTTCGGCAAGATCGTCACCTCGCTGGTCAATGACATCATCATGCCCCCGATCGGAAAACTGATGGGTGGGGTCGACTTCACCAACCTCTTCCTCACGCTGGGCGGGCCGGCCTACTCCACTCTGGCCGACGCCCAGAAGGCGGGCGCCGCCACCATCAATTACGGGGTCTTCCTGAACACCATCATCCAGTTCCTGATCGTGGCCGGCGCCGTCTTCATGATGGTGAAGGCCATCGAGCGGATGCGGCACAAAGCGCCGGAGCCCGAAGCCGCCCCTACCACGAAGGATTGCCCCTTCTGCTGCACCGCCATCCCCCTCAATGCCACCCGCTGCCCGCAATGCACCTCGACGTTGGAGCAGGCCGCCGCCTAGCTTTCAGCCCCGTTTCAGAAGCTTGCGTTAAATTTTAACCATGCTGACGGGGAGTATCGGGAGCTATCCGACGATGAGCCGCCCCACGGCGAGTTTCTCGCCCGTGGAGCGGACGCTCATCCAGGACACGTTCGTGGCCATGGAGCAACCGGACGCTCTTCCCCTCGCGATGGCGGCGCTCAAGACGCTGGGCCAGACGAGCGACGTTCGCCTCAGCAAGCAGGTTCACGTGGCCGTGGCGGCCTTGCTGGCCGCGGGCACGGGCCCGCTGGCCCAGACCCTCTGCAAGACCGCCTTCGAGGCTCTGCAGGAGGGCCCTCAGCTCAAGCTGGCCGAGTTCGGCTCCCGCCTGGCCGGCCCCCTGGGCAAGCGTGACGTGCCCGTGATGGGCGCCATCGCGACCGCCGTCACCCCCCATTACGGGATGGCGCCTGGCTCTCGCGAGGTGATCGACGACGTGCATCTCTTCCTCAGCCCCATTCACGACGGGGCCGACATCCAGACCGAGGGGCGCGTGGGGATTCTCAAAACGCGCCTGGCGAAGCTCGGCGAGTTCGAGGACGACCACTCCTACGCGGGCTACCTGCTGGAGAACGCCCGCGACGGCGCGGGCGGCGGCCAACTGGGCGAGGTCGGCGGCCGCACCTACGTGGGCGGCGTGCTGGTGCGCAAGCGCCGCTAGGGAGTCGTGGTCCGGGTAAGGGGACGGGGGGTCGACAGTCGACAGTCAACAGGGGGACGGCGGCAGACAGACGATGGGTGGGCGGGCTCTAGTTCGACCGTCTCCGGTCTCCCGTCTCCCGTCTACCCTCTCCCGTCTACCGTCTCAACGAAGAGAGGCCCGGTGCTCCCCCCGGGGAACCGGACCTCCAAGACTCGTTAGCTTTTATGTTTGGGGCGCCCGGCGCTCCAGTGGCGCCAGTGCGTGTTGTGACTGCGCTTCCTCACCATCATCATCTCCTTCCGATGGCCGTATCTTATCTCTGGCCGGCTGGAGATTCCGTGATCCCTGTTACGAAGCGCGCGTGAACCAGTTCACAGATTCCGGGAACCTGATCGGGGGGTCCGTCATTGCATGGGGTAAGGAGCGCTCCGGCGCCCAGAAAACCCGTGGAGGAACCTCATGAAGAGACGCGATTTCACCAAGATGCTGGCGGCCGCGGTGGCCGGAATGGTGGTGGCCGGAGGCGCCGCCCTGCCTGGCCTGGCTCAGACCGACAAAGAGAAGAACGGCTGCTCGGGTAAGGACGGCTGCAACGGCAAAGACAGCGGCAAGTCCGGCTGCTCCGGCAAAGACGGCTGCAACGGCAAAGACAGCGGCAAATCGGGCTGCTCGGGCAAAGACGGCTGCAACGGCAAGGACGGCGGCAAATCAGGCTGCTCGGGCAAAGACGGCTGCAGCGGCAAAGACAGCGGCAAATCGGGTTGCTCGGGCCAAGACGGCTGCAGCGGTAAGGAAGGAGGCAAGTCCAGCTGCTCGGGCAAAGACGGCTGCGGCGGTAAGGAAGGCGGCAAGTCCAGTTGCTCGGGCAAAGACGGCTGCTCGGCCAAATAAGCTCGGCAACCGGTCCGCTAGAAACGAGGCCCGCCCACCCCGGCGGGCCTTTTTCATTGGATCCATCCGTATCAAAATTCCTTCCAAAGTCGGGAACCTTTCCATCCCCCCGTCATTGACCTTCATGAAAGCGAGGTCAACGATGAAAATCCTGATCCTGGGCGCGGGGTTCGCCGGACTGGCGGTGGCCCAGCACCTGCAGAAACACAAGAAGCGGCACAACCTCGAGATCACCGTCGTCAACCGGGACAACTTCACCCTGTTCACGCCGATGCTGCACGAGGTCGCCTCGAGCGAGTTGGAGCTGGGGCACGTGGTATCGCCCGTCCGCACCCTTCTCAAGAGCTGCGATCTGGTGGTCGCCGAGGTCGGGTCGATCGACCTCATGCGCAAGGAGGTCACGGTCACGCACGGCGCTGACGGCCATTCGCACCAGCTCCCGTATGACCAGCTGGTGCTGGCGCTGGGACTGGTGACGAACGACTACGGCCTTCCCGGAATGGAGCAAGCGCTCCGCATGAAGTCCCTGCACGACGCCCTGAAGCTACGCAACCACGTTATCTCGCTGCTGGAGGAGGCGGATACCGAGTGCGCCGCCTCCCAGCGCAAGCAAGAGCTGACATTCGTGGTGGCCGGAGGAGGGTTCGCCGGAGTGGAGACGGTCGCGGGCATCAATGACTGCGTCCGCGAGACGCTGGGGCAGTATCGCAACCTGCGGCCGGAGATGATCCGCACCGTGCTGGTGCACTCGGGCGACCGCGTGCTGCCCGAGCTGGACCGGGCCCTGGGGGAGTACACCGAGCGACAGCTCGTCCGGCAGGGTGTCGAGGTGCGCCTGAACACCCGCGTGAAGAGCTACCTCCACGGGGCGGTGCAGCTGGCGAGCGGCGAGGAGCTGCCGGCGTGCACGCTGGTCTGGACGGCCGGACAAAAGGCTCCCCGGCTGCTCGACGAGCTTCCCTGCCGCAAGGAGCGGGGCCGGCTGGTGGTGGACGCCACCATGCAGCTGCCGGAATGGCCCGGCGTCTGGGCCCTGGGCGACTGCGCCCTGGTGCCCAACGCGCTCAGCAGCGAGCCGTGCCCACCGACCGCTCAGCACGCCGTGCGCCAGGGCAAGGTGATGGCTCAGAATTTGGTGGCCGAGTTGACCGGCCGGCCCAAGAAAGCCTTCGGCTACCGCATGCTGGGTCAGCTGGCCGCCCTGGGAAAGCGCACCGGCGTGGCCCAGGTCATGGGGATGCACTTCTCGGGCTTCCCCGCCTGGTGGCTGTGGCGCACGATCTACCTCGCCAAGCTGCCCCGGCTCGAGAAGAAGCTGCGGGTCGCGCTGGACTGGACTCTGGACCTGTTCTTCCGGCGCGAGCTGGTCCAGTTCCTGGACACCTCGCGGGAGAAAGCGAGGGTGGAGGCATGATCTGCCCCGTCTGCAGCACGGAAAACTCTCCCGACGCCATCTTCTGCGCCAACGAGGAATGCGGCAAGGCCCTGGGTGGCCTGCGCTACGCCCGCGAGGAGTTCGACGCCGACACCCGCTGGCATCAGGCCGTGGCGGACCGGATCGCCGCTTTCATCGGTGCTCCGCACTTCCTGGTGGTGCACGGACTGTGGTTCGTCCTCTGGGTCGTGCTCAACACCCTGGTCCTGACCGTGGCGGCGCGCTTCGACGCTTACCCGTTCGGGTTGCTGGGCATCATCCTGTCGGTCGAGGCCATCTTCATCACCGGAGTGCTGATGATCAGCCAGAACCGCCAGTCCGCTTTCGCCGACAAGCGCGCCGAGCTCGACTACGAGATCAGCGTGCTCACCCACCGCAAACTGCACGAAATCGAGCGCATGCTCAAGGAGGTCCAATGAGTCACCTTCACGTTCTCAACCGCTTCGCCGTCATGCCGACCTGTGAGTTGCTCGGAGTGGCCCCGGGAGACGGCGCCCGGGGGGTCACCATCGCGTTCCTGGACGCCGGGTTCAGCGAGCACCCCGACCTGAAGGGGCGCATCAAGGCCCGCCACGGTCAGGGTGACAACGTCTGGCACGGCACCCAGACATCGGTCGTGGCGGCCGGCGACGGAACCCTGTCGGACGGCGCTTACCGCGGGCTGGCCTGGCAGGCCGACGTGGTGCTGGTCGCCGTCGATCCCCGCGACGACGCCTCGATTCTGGAGGGCCTGGAGTGGATCGAGCAAAACGGCCACCGACTGGGCATCCAGGTGCTCAGCATCTCGCTGGGCGGCGAGGACGAGCGCCTGAACGACGCCGTGGATCGCCTGGTCGCCCGCGGCATCACGGTCGTGGTCGCGGCCGGCAACTCGGGTTGCAGTCAGAATCCGCTCCCCTATCCACCCGCGACGGCCCCGCGTGCTCTCACCGTGGGCGGCTCGGCCGGGTCGGAGCTCTACTGCTCGAGCTACGGCGACGACGGGCTCAAGCCAGAGGTGATCGCTCCCGCGATGTGGGTGGCCGCTCCCCTCGTGAAAGGAACCCCGGAGTGGCGCCACGCCGAGCGACTGGCCGAGCTTCTGGCGCTGCCCGACGACCAGCTGGATCGCCCCCGGCACGACCTCGAGCAAGAGCTGCTGGAGCGCAAGCTGGTAAGCACCCACTACCAGCACGTGGACGGGACGTCATTCGCCGCTCCGCTGGTGGCCTCGCTGGCCGCCCGCATGCTGGCCCTCAACCCCGACCTTACGCCCGGCGCCATCAAACAGATCTTGATGTCCACGGCCGACTTCCTGGAGGGCCAGCCGCGTCTGCGCCAGGGATTCGGATCCGTCAACGCCCACGCGGCTCTCGAGCAGGCCCGGTCCTTCGGGCAACTGACGACCCCGAGGCTCCACCGGGGACGACTCGTCTTCCAATTCCTCGAGCCCGCCGCCAGCCAGGTCGAGCTGCAGGCCAGCTGGCTGGAGGAGCTCGTGCCGCTCGAGCGCAAGGGCGGCCTCTGGCGCGCCAGCCTCGCGTCGCCCGCGCCGGGCCGCTACAGCTACAAGTTCCTGATCGACGCGGAGCGGTGGGAAGAAGACCCCTGTAACCCCGCCCGCGAGAAGGATGGGTTCGGCGGCTTCAACTCGGTGCTGGTGCGATGAAGAAGGAGTATCTCATCGAGGCCGTCGGCCTCGGGTGCTTCATGCTGGTGGCTTGCGTCACGAGTTTCGTGCTCCACGAGAATCGTGCCGCCAGCGCCCTTCTGCTGGCCGGCACCGCCTTCGCGCTCACCACTTCGCCCTGGGGCCAACGCTCGGGCGCCCACTTCAACCCGGCGGTGACGCTTACGTTCACGCGCCTGGGCAAGGTCGCCCCTCGCGATGCTGCCGGTTACGTGCTCGCCCAGTTCGCCGGGGCGCTCCTGGGCCTCGGCCTGGCCTTCCTCCTGGCCGGCAAAGCCCTGCGCGCGGTCGATTTCCTGAGTCTTCATCCCGCCTCCCACCCGGCGCTGGCCTTCGTGGCCGAGTTCGCCCTGGCGATGGGGATGATGCTGACCGTGCTGACCGTTTCCAACTCGAGCTTCCACCGGCACACGCCTGGGGTGGCCGCCTGGTTGCTCGCAACCTACCTCTACTGTTTCGCCCCGGTGGGACTGAATCCGGCCCGCTGCTTCGCCTCCGCCTTCTGGGCGGGTGACCTGCGCGACCTCTGGATCTACCTCCTGGCGCCTCTGGCGGGGATGCTGGCAGCGGGCTGGCTCTACCGGGGGCCCGTGGCCTGCGCCAAGCTGCACCACCTGAACGACCAGCCCTGTCTCTTCCGCTGCGCATTCGGACGTAAGGAGCTCGCTTAGATGTACGACGTGATCATCATCGGAACCGGCGCCGGGGGCGGAACCCTGGCGCATCGCCTGGCGCCTTCGGGACGGCGCATTCTCTTGCTCGAGCGGGGCGACTATCTTCCGCGCGAGCCCCAGAACTGGGATGCCCGCGAGGTGTTCGTGCACAATCGCTACAAGGCGCACGAGTCCTGGCTGGACAAAAAGGGCAAGGCGTTCGCGCCAGGCATCCACTACTATGTCGGAGGCAATACCAAGGTCTTCGGAGCCGCCCTGCTGCGCTTTCGGGCCGAGGACTTCGGCGAGCTGCAGCATCACGGGGGAATTTCCCCCGCGTGGCCCGTGGGCTATGACGAGTTCGAGCCCTACTACACCCAGGCCGAGCAACTTTACGGTGTGCACGGGCAGCGCGGGGCCGACCCCACCGAGCCCTACAGCTCGGCGCCCTACCCGCACGGGCCGGTGCGTCACGAGCCGCGCATCCTCGACCTGTACGAGGACCTGCGCCGACAGGGGCTGCATCCGTTCCCCCTGCCGCTGGGCCTGCAACTGGACGAGCAGCGCCCCCACCTGTCGGCCTGCATCCGTTGCCAGGCCTGCGACGGCTTCCCCTGCCCGCTCAACGCCAAGGCCGACGCGCAGGTCACCTGTGTCGACCCGGCTCTGCGCCACGCGAACGTGGAGCTGCGCACGGGAGCCAGAGTGGAGCGCTTGCTGACCTCGCCCAGCGGACGCGACGTTACCGGCGTCGTGCTGGAAAGCGGCGAGATCGTGCGCGGGCATCTCGTCGTGGTGGCCGCCGGGGCGATCAACTCGGCCGCCCTGCTGCTGCGCTCGGCCAACGAGCGGCACCCCAGGGGCCTGGCCAACGGCTCGGACACGGTGGGACGCCACTACATGGCCCACAACAACTCGGCTTTCCTGGCCATCTCGCGCCATCCCAACCCCACGCGTTTCCAAAAGACGCTGGGTTTGAACGACTTCTACTTCGGCGAGGACGGTTTCGAGTTCCCGATGGGGCACATCCAGATGCTGGGCAAGTCCACCCGCGAGATGCTCGAGGCGGGCGCGCCGGCCATCGCGCCGGGAATGGCCCTGGAGCTGATGGCCGACCACGCCCTGGACTTCTGGATGACGTCCGAGGACCTGCCGGACCCTTTCAACCGCGTCGGTCTCGAGAAAGACGGACGGATCCGGCTGAGCTACACCCCCAACAACCTGGAGGGTCACAAGCGACTGGAACGGCGCCTGAAATCGATGCTGAACCACATCCAGTGCGAGGAGGAGCTCGTCCCGATGGAGCTCTACCTGGGCAAGCGCATCCCCCTGGCGGGGACCGCCCACCAGTGCGGCACGGTGCGCTTCGGCGACGACCCGGGCCAGTCGGCCCTGGATCGCAACTGCCGCGCCCACGAGCTGGACAACCTCTACTGCGTGGACGGGAGCTTCTTCCCGTCCAGCGCGGCCACCAACCCGGCCCTGACCATCATGGCCAACGCTTTGCGGGTGGGCGACCACCTGCTGGGACGACTCAACGCCCAAACCCACGCCTACGCGCTGAATGGAGGAAAACAATGAAAGCCCTGGCTGTCAAACCGTCCACCCACCAGGTGGAGCTGATCGAGGTGCCCGAGCCCGGCATCGAGTCGCCCACCCAGGTCAAGCTCCGGGTTCTGGAGGTCGGGATCTGCGGTACCGACAAGGAGATCTGCGGGTTTCACTACGGCACGCCGCCGCAGGGCGATGACTGGCTGGTGATCGGGCACGAGTCGCTGGCGCGGGTGGTCGAGGTGGGGGCAAAGGCCCGATTGGCGGTCGGAGATCTGGTGGTGCCGACCGTGCGCCGTCCGTGCGGTCTGGCCGAGTGCGATGCCTGCAACGCCGGCCGTCAGGACTTCTGCTTCACCGGCAAGTTCGCCGAACGGGGCATCAACGGGCTCCACGGCTTCAATACCGAGCTGGTGGTCGAAGAGGAGCGCTACCTGATCCGGGTGCCCGAGGAGCTGCGGCCCTGGGCCGTCCTGGTGGAGCCTCTCACGATCGCCGAAAAGGCGCTGATCCAGGTGGACGACGTGCAGGAGCGGCTGCCCTGGAAAGGGCGCCGGGCGCTCGTGCTGGGCGCCGGGCCGGTGGGCCTGCTGGGGGCCATGCTGCTGAAGGCGCGAGGGTTCGAGACGGTCGTCTACTCGCGCGAGCCGGCCGGCGGCCCCCGCAGCGAGCTGGTCGAGTCGCTGGGAGCTCGCTATCACGCCGGGCCACTGACCGAGCTGGCTCCCCCGGACCTGATCTACGAAGCCGTGGGAGCCTCGGAGCTGGCCTTCGAGGCGCTCGGACTCCTGGGCACCAACGGAATCTTTTGCTTCACCGGGGTTCCGGGGCGTAAGGCGGTCATCAACCTCGAGTCGGGCGAGCTCATGCGCGCGATCGTGCTCAAGAATCAGGTCATCCTGGGCACGGTCAACGCGGGCCGTGACGCCTTCGAGGCCGCGGTGCGCGACCTGGGGCGCTTCCGCGAGCTGTTTCCCCGGGCGCTGGACGCCCTGATCACCGGCCGCTACCCGGTCTCCGAGTTCACGCAAGTTCTGGGCAAAGGGGGAATCAAGAATGTCATCCAGTGGAGCTGAGCAACTGAGACTGCAACAGGAACGCGAGCGCACCCACAACTGGAAGCGCTGGGGTCCCTACCTGGCCGAGCGCCAGTGGGCGACGGTACGCGAGGATTACAGCGCCGAGGGCGACCCGTGGAGCCACTTCCCGCACGACCACGCGCGCTCGCGCGTCTACCGCTGGGGAGAGGACGGACTGCTCGGCCTGAGCGACCGCCAGGGACGGCTGTGCTTTGCCCTGGCGCTGTGGAACGGCCGGGACCCCATTCTGAAAGAGCGCCTCTATGGCCTGACGGGTCCCGAGGGCAACCACGGTGAGGACGTCAAGGAGTGCTACTACTACCTCGACTCGACGCCCACGCACAGCTACATGAAGGCGCTCTACAAGTATCCTCAGAGGGAATTTCCCTACCGGGAGCTGTTCGAGGAGAATCGCCGCCGCTCGCGAGCCGAGCCGGAGTATGAGCTGGCCGACACCGGCGTCTTCGACCGGGACGAGTATTTCGACGTGTTCGTGGAATACGCCAAGGCCGCGCCCGACGACATCCTGATCCGCATCACGGCGCACAATCGCTCGCGGGAGGTCGCCCCTCTCACGCTGCTGCCTCAGCTCTGGTTCCGCAACACCTGGAGCTGGGGTCGCTCGGGCGAGGGCTACGCTGTCCGGCCAACCATGGGGCGGGAGGGCGCCGCCATCACGTTCGAGCACGCCGAGCTGGGGCGCGGCCGGCTGGAGGCCGACCTGGGGCCCGGCGGGGTCTTGCCCGAGTTGATCTTCACCGGCAACGAGACCAATCGCGAGCGGCTCTGGGGGGCCGCCAATCGGGAAACCTTCGTGAAAGACGCGTTCCATCGCTACCTGGTCAACGGCGAGGCCGGGGCGGTCGACCCGCGCCAGGAGGGCACCAAGGCCGCCGCCGTCTACCGGGTGGACGTTCCGGCCCGCGGCCAGGTGGAGATTCGCCTGCGCCTCACGCTGGGAAGCGAGCGTCCAGGTTTCGGAAGCGCCTTCGCGCGCACCTTCGCCCGGCGCATCGACGAGGCCGAAAGGTTCTACGCCGCGCTGTGCCCGCCGGGCGAGGAAGGGCGCGTCTCACGCCAGGCGTTCGCCGGGCTGCTGTGGTCGAAACAGTTCTACCATCTGGCCATGGAGCCGTGGCGCAGCGGAGATCCGGGCGAGCCGGAGCCCCCGCCCCGCGATCGCAATGCTGCCTGGGGACACCTGTACAACCGCGATGTCATCAGCATGCCCGACAAATGGGAGTATCCCTGGTATGCCGCCTGGGATCTGGCGTTCCACACCGTGCCGCTGGCCCGGGTCGACCCCGACTTTGCCAAGCAGCAGCTCGTCCTGCTGCTGCGCGAGTGGTACATGCACCCGAACGGACAGATTCCAGCCTACGAATTCAACTTCGGCGACGTGAACCCGCCCGTGCACGCCTGGGCCGCGCTGCGCATCTACCGCGGGGAAGCGACCCCCGACCGGGCCTTTCTCGAGCGCATCTTCCACAAGCTGCTGCTCAATTTCACCTGGTGGATCAACCGGACCGACCAGGACGGCAACAACATCTTCGGGGGAGGTTTCCTGGGCCTCGACAACGTGGGCGTGCTGGATCGCTCCCGTTTCCCCGACCACCTGGGCCGGCTCGAGCAATCGGACGCCACCAGCTGGGTCGCGTTCTTCTGCCTGCGCATGTTGACCATCGCGCTGGAGCTGGCAGAGGCAAATCCGGCTTACGAGGACATCGCGTCCAAGTTCTTCGAGCACTTCGTGGCCATCACGCACGCGCTGAACCGGCTCGAGGTCTGGGACGAGGAGGACGGTTTCTATTACGATGTCATCCGCACCGACCAGGGCACGACTCCGCTCAAAGTGCGCTCCCTGGTGGGATTGCTGCCTCTCATCGCGGTGGAGGTCCTCGACCTCGAGCAACTGCGCCGGCTGCCCGGCTTCTGGCGGCGAACGCAGTGGTTCCTGGCCAACGGAGGTCGCCACGTGCAGATCCAGGACGAGAAGCTGGTGCTCTCGCTGGTGCCCCCGGAGCGGTTTCCCCGGCTCCTCGAGCGGATGCTGTCGCCCGAAGAGTTCTTGAGCGACTACGGCCTGCGTTCCGTCTCGCGGGCTCACGGCCAACAGCCTTACGTGCTGGAGCTGGCCGGCCAGGAATTCCGGGTGGAGTATGAGCCGGGCGAGTCCGGCACCGGAATGTTCGGCGGCAACTCCAACTGGCGCGGCCCTGTCTGGTTTCCGGTCAATTACCTGCTGGCCGAAGCGCTGCAGCGCCGGGGTCACAAGCGCGAGGCGATGGAGTTGCTCGAACGCCTGACAAGCCTGTTCTTGCCCGACCGGGCGGGGCGCCGGCCGTGTCACGGTGACGACGAGCGCTACGCCTCCGATCCGCACTGGAAGGACCTGGTGCTCTTCCACGAGTACTTCCACGGCGAAACAGGCCGGGGGCTGGGGGCCAGTCACCAGACCGGCTGGACCGCGCTCGTGGCCAGTTGCATCGAGCGTCTGGCGCGAACGCGCAGGGTCGTTCGATGACCTTCGCGAACCGCCGGCCTGATGGCCGTTCAGGTTCGCCACAAGGGGACGGGAGCGGCGCTCGGCTCTCTCGGGCCGGGCGCCAATCTGGGCTATGCCGATTTGCGCGGCGCCGACCTGCGCGGTCTCGACCTGCGGGGTGCCGACCTGGGCTCGGCCGACCTGCGCGAGGCGAATCTGTCCGGCGCCAACCTGCGCTGCGCCGAGCTGACGGCCGCCGACCTGACGGGCTGCGACCTGCGCCACGCCGAATTGAGCCGGGCCGTCTTGCTGGCCACCAACCTGACCGGCGCCCACCTGGAGGGAGCGCGCCTCGAAGGGGTGTGGGCCAAATGGGCCAACCTCGGCCGCGCCAGCCTGGCGGGGGTTTTGCTGGCGAGAGCCGACTTCACCGAGGCCTCCCTGGCCGAGGCGAACCTGACCGGGGCTCAGCTCACCGCAGCCCGTTTCAGCTCGGCCAACCTGGCGGGGGCGCACCTGAAGGGCGCCGAGCTGGTGGAAGCCGATTTCACGCGGGCCTGCCTGGCCCTGGCCGACCTTTCCCTGGCCGATCTGACGCTGGCCAACTTCAACGGCGCCGACCTGACCGGCTGCAACTTCGCCGACGCCATCCTGGCGCGCACCGTCATGGTCGACTGCCGCGGCTGGGAGCGCGAATTGGCGCTCTCCTCGGCCGCCTTGCTGGGGCCCGTGTGGTAGAGCAGTTCGAGGCCCTCCTCACGCCGGTTCTTACGCAGGCCTACGCGACCGCGCGCCATCTCACGCGCGGCGACGGAGACGCGGCCGAGAACCTGGTGCAGGAGGCCGCGCTGCGCGCCTTCCGCGCTTTCCACACGTTCCAGGGGGGCACCAACTTCCGGGCCTGGTTCCTGCGCATCGTGACCAACCTCTACCTCGAGCAGTATCGCCGCGCCAAACGCGCCCCCGTGACCGTCAGCGTGGACGAGACCTCCGACCTGCACCTTTTTCGCAGCGCCAAGGGGGCCGGGCTCTTCGAAGATCCGCAAGCCGACCCGGCCCGCCAGGTCATCGGGCGCCTCAGCCAGGAGCAGGTCACGCGCGCCCTCGAGAGCCTGGCGGACGAGTTCCGCTCGGTCTGCTCGCTCTATTTCGTCCAGGAGATGTCCTATCTCGAGATTTCCGAAGTCGTGGGAGTGCCGGTGGGGACGGTGCGCTCGCGCCTGCACCGGGGCCGCAAGATGCTGCAACGCCAGTTGTGGGATGCCGCCCTGGAAGCGGGATTGGTAGACAGGAGACAACCCGCATGACCCCCGATCGCTATACCTGCGAGATGTTCTTCCGGCGGCTGCCCGACTACCTCGATCGCGAGCTGACGGCCGAAGAGACCGAGAAGATGAAGGAGCACCTGGAGACCTGCGCCGTCTGCCTGGAGGAATACACCTTCGAGGTCGCGCTGCTCGAGGAGGTGCGGACGAAACTCCAGCCGGCGGTGCTGCCGCCCGGCCTGTCGGCCAAGATCTCGGCGGCTCTCAGGGCGGCCGACCACGAGTAAGCGCATCGTCCTGTCGGCGATGGGGTCGCACGGGGACGTCAACCCTTATCTTACCCTCGGCCGCGAGCTCAAGCGGCGCGGGCACTCCATCGTGCTGGCCGCGCCCTATCAGTACGCGGCCGAGGCCGCCCGCGAGGGAATCGACTTCGTAGCCATCCGGCCCGACATCGACATCGACGATCCCACCTTGCTGCCCAAAATCCTCGACCCCAGAGCCGGCTCGGCCTACGTCATCTCGCAACTGGTGATGCCCGCCCTGAACGAGACCTACCTTGACCTCGAGCGCGCCTGCGAGGGTGCCGACCTGCTCCTGACCCATTTTCTGGTTTTCGCGGGACCCATCCTGGCCGAAAAGAAGGGCCTGCCCTGGATGAACGTGGTGCTGCAGCCGATCGCCCTCATGTCGGCCTATGACCCGCCCATCATGGCTCCCGCCCCCTGGCTGAGGGCTTTGCGCCCCCTGGGGCCGGGCTTTCACAAGCTTTTGCTGGGCCAGCTGCGCAAATTCTCTCACCCGTGGGGAGAACCGGTTCGTGCCTTCCGGCGGCGCCTGGGACTCGGCCCGGGCGAGGACCCCATTTTTACCGGGCAGCATTCGCCCCACGGCGTGCTGGTGCTGTTCTCGCGCGCTCTCGCAGCTCCCCAGCCAGACTGGCCGCCCCACGCGCATCAATGCGGCTTTCCTTTCCTGGATGAGGACCTGGGCGGCGCGACCGGCCTCGACCAGCGCCTGGAGGAGTTCCTGGCGGCCGGCGAGCCTCCGGTCGTCTTTACGCTGGGCTCCACGGCGGTCCGAATGGCCTCCGACTTCTACCGTCTGGCCGCGGGCCTGGGACGACGCGCCGTGTTGCTGAGCGGCAAGGCCGAGCTCGGGGTTCTGCCCGCGCACGTGCTCGCGCTGCCCTCGGCTCCCTACTTCCGGCTCTTTCCGCGCGCGGGCGCCATCGTGCACTCGGGCGGCATCGGCACCACGGCCCAGGCTCTGCGGTCCGGCCGGCCCCAGCTGGTCGTGCCGTTCGCCCACGACCAGTTCGACAACGCCGGGCGGGTGGAGAGGCTGCGCTGTGGCCGCTGGCTCCCCTTCGCCCGGGTGTCGCCGGGCCGGCTGGCGCGCCGGCTCCAACGCCTGCCGTCCGATGGCTGCGCTGAGGTGGCCCGGGTCATAGCCGGCGAGGATGGCGTCCAGACGGCCTGCGACAGGATCGAGGAGCGGTGGCGGGCGAAATAGTCTCTCATGGACCGGATCGGTGCCCAGCGCATCCTCAATCTCCTCGACCTGAAACCCGAGCGCCACCGGGTGCTGGAAGCCAACCTCGATTCGTTCCTGGCGAGCTCCCCCCCGTCGGGAGCTCTCGAGAGCCGTCAGGAGCTTGGTGACTGGCTGTTCCGCACCGGCAACGATCTCATGCGTCGCGCCGACGAAGGCGAGCCGGGCGCCCGCGAGCAGTCGCGCATGTTCGAGAAACTGCGCCGCGACATCCGCAAGCCTTACAGCGACCAGGAGGTCGGCGAGCACGTGGTGCGCCTGGACGGCGACTTCGAGGCCTTCAAGGCCGGGCTCCCGGCCTATCCGCGCGAGTTCCTGGCCTTCGGCAGCGCCGCCACCGGCAGCTTCGGGGTGCACTCCGACCTGGACTTCTTTTTCGCCGACGCGACCGAGCAGAGAAAGCCCGCGACCCACGGCGGGGCCGTTGGCTACGGGCGTGGTCCGGAGCAATTCGCCGGGCTGAAGGCCGAGGTGGCCTCGGGCGCGGCGCCCGATCTCGTTCCGATGCAGGGCTCGGCGCGCCAGCTCATCCTGGGGCGCCTGGCCGAGCGAGGGATCAGGCTGGCTGAAGGGCCTCACGGGTGGACGGCCACGCGAGTTTCTTCGCCAGCGGCTTGATCACGAGCCGGTCCAGGCTGACTGCGCCCGCGCCGTAAAACACGAGCCAGCTCAACAGCAGCAGGTAGGCGAACGAGGTCACGTCCGTCGGCACGATGTCGCTGGTCTTCTTCCAACTGTCCAGAAAGCGCGCCGTGTCCGCCGTGAGCAGAGCGACCACCATGGTGCCGCTCAGCAAGAAGGCGATCGGGCGCGTGAAAAGCCCGAGCAGCAGCAGAATGCCGCCCACATACTCCAGCCCGGCGATGAACGGCGCCTGCAGCGCCGCCAGCGGGATGTGCAGGCTGGTCAGGAACTCCGTGAACCGGTCCAGGTGGGCGAGCTTGCCCGAGCCGGTGAGGAAGAATCCGATTCCCACGGTGATGCGGCTGGCCAGGGGCGGGACCGCGTTGAGGTATTGCAGCTTCTGATCGAGTTTCTCCAGCATGGTTTGGCTCCTCCGATGTCGTTCTGAACCGATCAACGAAAGTTTGCGAAAAAGGTTCCCGGAAATTTTCAGCCCGTGCCGGCGGCATCGTGGGGGTTTCTATGCGCGCGAGAGTTCCGTTCGTTTTGGCAGAATCTCGCGTCTTGGGAACGACCTCGTTCCAGTTTTGGAAGAATCTCACATTTCCGGAACGACTCCGACCCGGTTTGGGCGGCCGTTTCCCGTGCTCGGGCAGCTTCGTCAGCCGCGCTTGCGGGTCGGCAGGCGCACGCCGCCGATCGTGATGTTCTTGTCTCCCAGGGCGATGCTCGAGGAATCCTGTCTGGCTTTGCCCAGGGTGACGCCGAGCTCGGAGAGGTAGATGTCCTCGTAGCGCTCGCCGGCCTCCAGGCGGGGCAGGATGGCGGTCCAGGTCTTCAGAGCGGTCTCCCGATCCCGGGTGGCGGCGGTCAGGTGCTCGAGGTGCTCGGAGTGGCCGCGGCGGAAGCTGCTCTCGACCAGCGCGCGGTCGGCCAGGGTGCCGGTCAGCTCGGCGTAGCGGCGGAAATCGTCCTCGGGCCTGGGCCGGTCCTCGATGAAGGCGGACATCGCACGCGCCTCCTCGCCAAAACGCTCCCGTAGCTCAGCCATGCGATCGGTGGCGCCGTCCAGGTCCCGGGCCATGTCGCGCAGCTGGCGGTAATCCGACAGAGCCTGCTCGGTGTCGGGGCCCTGGAGACGCAGCAAGCGAGAATGATGGCGGTCCAGCGAGTCGCGGTCGGGGGAGCACCCGGCCAGCTCGGCGGCCACCGAAAGTTTCGAGTCTCCCCAACTCGTCAGGTCGGGGAAGCCGCTCAGCCAGGCCTCCTGCAACTCCTCGAAACGGCCCAGGCCGCCCTGGTTCACGGCCACGACCGCCTGCCGGAAAGCCTTCAACCGCTCGGGCGGCGGCGCATCCGACAGCAGCCGCACGAGGCCGCGCTCGAGCGCCACGCGCTGCAGGCCGGCGCAGGCGATCTGCATCCGGTCGGGCTGGCTGTAGTCGGCCAGCTGGTCGGCCAGGGCATCCGGGTCGGGCGGATTCAGGGCAAGGTCTGCCAGCTCGACCGCGCTCAGCTCCTTGAGCGGCTTCTCGGGCACGGGACCGACCGGCAGCTCGCCCGCCAGCTCCAGGATCCGCTCGTGAATCGCCATCTCGCGCTGCTTCTCGCGCGGCGAGACGTGCGTCGCGGCGCGCCCCAGGTTGAGCAGCATCAGCTCGCGGGGCGTCCCACCTTCGCTCAGCAGCCGATCGCGCATCCGGCCGACGGCCACGCGGGCCGCGCCCGGCTCGGACTCCCCGCTGACGAGCAGAGGACGCAGCTTGTGCGCGATGTCGCCAAGATCCAGCTGGACGAACGAGGTCAAAGCCAGCGTATTGGCGTCCTGCAAGAGCTGCGCGGGCTCGAGCGTCTGGATGCGCGCTTCGGCCAGCTCGCGCAGCTCGGGGGTGAAAGCTTTCAGGGCGTGCACACAGGAAGCGCTGGGCGGGTCCGGATCGCAGAGCGACGAGGCCAGCTCCTGGCGGGCCAGCACCGTCTCGGCGACCCGGCGCCGCTCGGAGGGGTCCAGGAGGTCGGGATGCTCGCCGCACAGCTTGCCCAGCAGGCGCGCGGTGCGATGGAAGCTCCCCGACTCCTTGTCTTCCAGGCGAGAGAACAAGAGCTGCTTCTGACCCGCGTCCGGACGCCAGCCCTGATTGGCCGCCTCCAGGATCAGCTGGTGCTCGTCATCGGTCTCGCTGAACGGCAGCGCCAGCTCGACGGCGTGCTCGGCCAGCTCGGGGTGTTTCGGGAGCTGCTGGGTCAGGAAGCTGAAGCCGCCCAGACGCCAATCGCGATCGGGACCTTGCAGGAACGGCTTGACCTGGCTGTCCACGAACTCGACGGTCAGCGGGGTCAGGGTGGCGAGCCCGCGGAAAAGACCGCTGTAGCCCAGCGAGTTGGAGACCACCGTGTTCTGGCTCTCCACCTTGGGGCGGCCCAGGCAACCCCGGGCCTGGGCCTCGGGAATGACGGTCAGCATCAGGTCCACGTGCTGCTCGAGCACCTTCTTGAGCTCGGGCGAGGTGGAGGCCTGCTCGAAGAGAGCGGGGACGAGCAACCGTCCGGCCGCCTCGCCGCGCGCCAGGCCCGACTGGTGCAGCAGGGCGGGAAAGATCCGGCTGGCCGTCTGGGGATCGTCCTTGGCCAGTTTGGCGTAAGCTTTGGCCTCGTCCTGGCCGTCCAGGAAGTAGCCGACCTTCGCGGGGATGAACTGCTGGGCCAGCGGCGAGAACTCCGGAGCGGCGGGCGTGCTCACGGAGGTGCCCTCCACCGGGACGCGCTCCTGCAGGATGCGCTGCGTCAGGTCGGCCGGTCCCGCGATCAGACCCTCCGACTGCCAGTCGTGCACGATCTGCACGAACGGCTCGGGCGACTGGCCGTGCGCCTGAAACGTGTACGCCAGGTGAGCCGCGCCCCGCAGGGTCTCCTCCTCGGGACCGCGCGACCGCAACTCTCGGGCCACGTCGGCCACCGCCGGCGGCTCGTGGAAGCCGAAGCGGTTCGGCGCCTGCACCCACTTGTCCAGCGCGTGCACATCCTCGCGCAGCCCCGCGGGCTGCGGCTGCGCCAGCCTGAGGCTGACCATGTCCGGACGGATCACCATGCTTCGAGCTTAAGATCAGGCGCTGAAAAGGGGCTGAAGCTAGCCCAGGATTTCCTGCACGCGCCCTACCTGGCCGTCCGCCAGGCGGACCTTGATCCCGTGCGGATGCGTGGGCGACTTCGTCAGGAACTCTGCGATGACGCCCTCGGTGCGCTTGCCGGTGCGCTGGTCCGCCTTGAGAACGATGGCCACCCGCAGGCCGACGCGCAACTGGGCCCGGGTCGGGGCGCTCACGAGCGGACCTCGCGGCGGCGGAGCTTGACGCCGCCGATGACGACCTTGCCCTGGGACTCCTCGACCACGGTGGAGGTCCGTGGCTTCAGGCCGTCGCGCAGGTCGGCGACCGAGGCGCGGAGCTGCTCCTGGTTCATCGCTTCCAGCCTCTTGGGCGCGAGCGCCCGGTCCACCAAGACGCCTATCCCTTTGCTAGCGCAGCCGGCCAACTGCATGCCCCCGTAGCCCCCGGCCAAACCTCCCGCCAGACCCACGGCGATGAGACCGGGACCCAGCGCCATCCCGAGACTGCCGGCCAGGACGACGGACCCGGTCGCGCCGGCGATCAGCCCGAAGCCGCCCAGGATGGAGGCCGCCACGCGGGCGGCGGGATGAGCCGCGAGGCCGCCCCGCATCCACACACCGAGGCCCGTGGCTCCGCCCAGCACCATGAGAGCTTTGGCCGTGACCGGCGCTGCGGCAGCGGCCTGGCCCATAAGGGCGACCGAGCTACCAGCAGCCACCGCGGCCATCACCGGGTTGGCCCCCGCGGTCAACGTCCAGGCGACCACAGCTCCCCCCAGGACGCCGGCCATCACGAGAGCGGGTAGGGAGCCAATCATGGCGGTCCCCCGGGCTACCGGAGCCAGCGCGCGCACTCCCTGCACGAAACGATCCACCGGCGCGGGCAGGGCCCGCGCCAGCGAAGGCGCACGCAAATACGACCGAACGGGATCGATCTTCACCCGCTTACCCTAAGGGCCAGCGCTGAAAGAGTTCAGAACTCCAGCGCGAGGCGGTCCACCCCGATGCCGCTCGAGAAGCACCACTCGGAGCGGTCGCACAACAGGCGGGCCGTCCAGTCGAGCAACCCGCCATCCACCATGTGGTGACCATCGGCCATCACGCGCATGACCGGACCGGTGTAATAGCCCAGTCCCTCGGTGCGCGCCAGGTCGACCACCATCTCCACGCCGGGGAACAGGCGCTCCAGAGGCTCCAACACGGAGGTCTCCAGGCCCGGGTCCAGCCCGCGACCGCGCGGCAGCTCGATATTTCGCGAGGCCAGATAGCGCTTCGAGCCCTCCAGGTCGTGGGCTTTGAACTGCCCGCTCACCTCCACGCCGTGGGAGGCCAGTAAAGAGCGCACCCGGCGGACGTCGGAAACCTCGAGCACCACGCGCCGGGCCACCCTCCTCAAGACGCGCAAATAGACGCCAGCGTGGCGGCGCATGACCTCGAGGGGCGAACCGCCCCGGCTGGCCGAGAGACAGGCGAAGAGCGTGAAGTGCGGCAGCAAATCGGGATTGGGCAGAGGCTGCATCCGGATCACGCGCTGCGAGGCGCAGAGGTGGACTGCCTCCTGGCGGGAAGCCCGCCGCCGCCGCGCCGCCTCGAGCGCCAACCACACGCTGGGGTCACTCTGCACTTCGTGGCCGCGCACCCCCGCCAGCACGTTATTGGGATGGATTCCCCCCAGAGCCCGGGTCGCTCCCAACGGCACCACCGGCCCCAGGGCGACAGCTTCGAACGCTTCAGCCGACGTGAGCAGCTCGGCCTCAAAGGAATGGAGCCGGCGAGCATCGGCCCGAACAGGCCGGCTGGTCCGCTTCTCCTCGAAGCGTCGCAGCAGCTCCACCGGCTCCATCTCCGCCGTGCGCCGCTCGAAAACGTGCAGCAACAGCGAATCGAAGTCGCGCTGGGAAAGCTCGGTCAGGGCCTCGACGAGGCCTTTCCCCTCCGCCTCCCGCAGGATCCGTTTGAGAATTACTTCTTCTTGCCGGCCGTGCCGGCGGCCACGGGCTCGCCCACCGACAATTTGACGTGCCGCAGCTGGTCGAGGATGACGTTGAGCTGCGTCGAGGTCAGGAAGGGCACCTGGTTCATCGGCTCGGGACGGGCATCCTCGGCCTGCACCGTGGGCGGCTCGCCCCCGGTCTCGTCAAAGTGCACCTGGCACTGCAGGACGCGGGTGGCCAGCTTGTAGATCAAGCTGACGTCCTCGTAGGGATTGTTCGGGAAGTCGCGACCCCACGACTCCATGACGTGCATGGTCAGCTCTTCCAGGGACATCGGTTTGGCCTGCTTTTCGAGCACGCGGCGAATGACTTCCACGATGGGCGTGGTCTTGCCCACATCTTTCAGCGACATAGCGTTCCTCCGTAAAGCACCGCCTATTCTCCCCACCCGAAAGGTGCCCCTGCCGGAGTCGCCGAAAATGCGCCGACTATGTGGGACCTCGCACACATCGACACCTTTGACGCCCTGTGCCAGCAAGTGCTGTCCTTCTTGCGAGACGAGCTGGCGGCAGAGCGGTGCCTTTTTCTCTATCAAGAGAAAGAGGCCGAGGAGATGGTGGTGGAGGCCGCCCACGGCATCGAGCCCGGAACCGTCTTCACCACGGCCGAGATCAGCCAGGAGCTGCTGCGCTCGGTCCGCCGCGAAGGCAAATCGATCGTTCTCCTGGACGCGGGCTCCGACCCCAAGTTCGGCAACCGCACCAGCGTGGTGCTCAGCAACCTGCGCTCCATCCTGTGCGTCCCCCTGCGCCATCCTTCGCGCCTGGTCGTGGGCCTGCTGTACGTCGACAACCGCATCAAAGCGGGCGCCTTCACGGACAAGCACCTGAAGCTGGCGGAAGAGTTCGGAGGCGCGCTCGAGCAGCGCTTGTTCGACATGCGCAAAGCCGGCGTGGTCATGGGAAGCCCGGGGCAGGCCCCCGCCCCCCCTGCGCCCCCGCCCCCGTTGCCCGAGTATACCGAGCTGCCCCCCGCGGCGCCGAAGGCCGTGGCTCCCCCCCCGATGACCGAAGACGAAGGCGAGCTCAGCGCCCCCAAGGCCGGCGGCTTCATGCCTCCGCCGCCGATGACGGAAGACGAGGATGTCCTCAAAAAGCCTCATTGACCCGCCGCCCGAACAATTCAACCTGGCCGAATACTGCCTCGACGCCCGTCTGAGCGAAGGGCTGGGCGACCAGCCGGCTCTGCACGTAGGAGAGCAGACCTACACCTATCGCCAGGTCTACGAGCGCGCCAACCAGATGGCCAACTTCCTGCGTTCCGCGGGCCTGGAGGCCGAAGATCGCCTGCTGCTCAGCATGCCCGATGGCCTGGATTACGTGGCCGGGCTCTTTGGCGCCCTCAAGCTCGGAGCCGCCGTCGTGATGCTGAACCCGGCCTCCACCGAGGCCGAAGTGGCCGACATGATGGCCTACTCGCGCGCCCGGCTCAAGTTGCAGTCGGGAGAGGGAGCCGACGGCCAGCCCACGAGTTTCGTGAACTACCCCACGCACCGCGACGACATCGCGATCTGGCTGTTCTCGGGCGGCACCACCGGTCGGCCCAAGGCCGTGCTGCAAAGCCATCGCAGTTTCTACAACACCACCGAGCTCTACGCCAAGCGGTTCCTGAAGTATTCCCGCCAGGACCGCACTTTGAGCGTGCCCAAGCTGTTCTTTGGCTACGCCACCGGCTCCAACCTGATCTTCCCGTTCTCGGTCGGGGCCAGCGCCGTGCTGTTTCCCGACAAATGCACGGCCGAGGTGCTGTTCGAGCAAATCCAAAAGCATCGGCCCACGATTCTCGTGAACGTGCCCACGATCGTGAACCACATGGTGAATCACCCCGAAGCAGCCCGGCAAGATCTGAGCTGCCTGCGGCTCTCCACCAGTGCCGGGGAGGCCCTGCCCGAGGCGCTGTTCCACAAGTGGGGCGAGATATTCGGCGTGGACCTGCTGGACGGGCTGGGCACGGCCGAGATGTGGCACATCTTCCTGAGCAACCCGCCCGGGGGAGCGCGCGCCGGCACGCTGGGCGTCGCCGTGCCGGGCTTCGAGGTGAAGGCGGCCGACGACGAGGGCCGCGAGGTGCCGCGCGGAGAGGTGGGACGCCTGTGGGTCAAGGGCGATTCGCGCGGGCTCTGCTACTGGCAGGCCGCCGACAAGTCGCACGAGGCGCTGCGCGGGCCGTGGTTCGTCTCGAGCGACCTGGTCACCCAGGACGAGGACGGGTACTTCCGCTACTGCGGCCGGGGCGACGAGATGCTCAAGGTGGCCGGGCGCTGGCTCGCTCCCCAGGAGGTGGAGAGCTGCCTGCTGACCCACGCGGCCGTCAAGGAATGCTGCGTGGTCGGCGTGACCTGTGACGACGGGCTGATCCGCCCGCACGCGTGGGTCGTGAGCGACCAGGCGGGGGACGCGGCGCTCGAGCAGGTCTTGAAAGACCATGTCCTGTCTCAACTCGATGCCTACAAGCATCCTCGCAAGATTTATTTTTTGACCAGCTTGCCCCGCACCCATCTGGGCAAGGTGGACCGAGGGGCACTACGCAACTTAGGAGGAGTCAATGGCGCTAATTGAAAGCGGCTCGGCCGCGGAGGCCGCGGAGATCGTCCGGAAAAACAAGGAATACTCGCTCTTCTCGTGGTCGGTGCAAGACGACGTCAACCCGATCGCCATGGATCACGCCAAGGGCATCTACTTCTGGGATACGTCCGGGAAACGCTATATCGACTTCTCCTCGCAGCTGATGAACGTGAACATCGGGCACGGCCATCCCAAGGTGATCGAGGCCATCCAGAAGCAGGCCGGCGAGTTGTGCTTCGCCTATCCGGGTATGGCCACCAAATCGCGCGGAGAGGCCGCCGAGGCCATCGCCGGCATCACGCCGGGCAACCTGAAGAAGAGCTTCTTCACGCTGGGCGGCGCCGACGCCATCGAAAACGCGATGAAGATGGCGCGGCTCGTGACCGGGCGGCAGAAGATCATCACCCGCCAGCGCTCGTTCCACGGCGGCACCTTCGCGGCTGGCTCGGCGGGCGGCGACCCGCGGCGACTGGCTTTCGAGCCGGGCATGCCCTGGATCGTGCGTGTCCCCGAGCCCTACGCCTATCGCAGCCCGCTCTACCGCAACTGCACCCAGGAAGAGGGCGACATGGCGGTGGTCGACATGATGGAGGACATCATCGAGATGGAGGGCCCCAAGACGATCGCGGGCATCCTGCTCGAGGGCTACAACGGCTCCAGCGGGCTGATCGCTCCCGCCAACGCGCGTTACTGGGAGCGTATCCGCGAGTTGTGCAACAAGCACGGCATCCTCCTGATCGCCGACGAGGTGATGAGCGGCTTTGGCCGCACGGGCAAATGGTTCGGAATCGACCTCTACAACGTGGTGCCGGACATCATGGTGATGGCCAAGGGCCTGACCTGCGGCTACGTCCCGCTGGGCGCCACGGTGGTGACCGACGAGATCGCGTCGCACTTCAGCAAGAACATGCTCTGGTGCGGCCTGACCTACAGCTCGCATCCGCTGGCCTGCGCGGCCGCCGTGGCCACCATCCAGGTCTATAAGGACGAGGGCCTGATCGAGAACTCGGCCGCCATGGGCAAAGTGCTCGAGGCCGGGATGCGCGAGCTGGCCGCCAAGCATCCGTGCGTCGGTGACGTGCGCGGCGTGGGCCTTTTCTGGCTCTTCGAGCTGGTCAAGAACCGCGAGACCCGCAAGCCGATGCAGGGCTGGAACCAGCCCCCCGCCGAGCCGATGAAGAAAGTCGCGGCGCGCATCCGCGAGCTGGGAATGTACACGTTCGTGCGCTGGGACTGGGTCTTCTGCGTGCCGCCGCTCTGCATCAACGCCGAGCAGATCAAGGAAGGCCTCGCCATCATCGACGAGGCGCTCAGTCTGGCCGACCCTTATGTCGAGGGCTGACCTCTACCAGAACGTCAAGTTCCTCGAGCTCACCACCTACCGCCAGAACGGAGACCCGGTCACGGTGCCGGTCTGGTTCGTCGAGCGCGAGGGAAAGCTGTTCGTCCGCACCGGGGTCAAGAGCGCAAAAGTCAAGCGGATGCGACGCGATCCCCATGTGGCCGTGGCACCCGCCAGCCGGCCCGGGCACGTCACCGGGCCGGCCTGGCCGGGCAAGGCTCGCTTTCTGAGCGACGACGAGTTCAAGACGATGGACGGCTGGTTCAAGAAGCGCTACGGCCTGCAGATGAAACTGGTCGGACTGGCTCTGTGGCTGGGAAAGGTGCAGGCCTGCGGTATCGAGATCACGCTGGACGAAGGTCTAAACGCGTCGGAAGCGAAAGGGGGGGCGCCATGACCCTGTCTATCGAAACCGCGCGCGAGATGATGGCCCGCATTTCCAGCGGCGAAGCCAACGGAGAGCAACTTTTGGCAATGCAGCCCGACCATAGCGCCCCGCCGCCGCCTGTGCCCCGCTCCTGGGATTGGAGCGATGAGGCGCGCCAGGCCCGCGTCGCCTTCTTCGAGCAGAAGGGCAAGAAGCTGGAGCACCTGACCGGCCAGGCTCCCGAGCCGGATCCTCAGGAGCTCAAGGGCTCGATCGAGCAGTTCCTGGGCTACACCCGCATCCCCACGGGGGTTATCGGGCCCCTCCGCATTCGGGGTCTCTATGCCAAGGGCGACTTCTACGTGCCCCTGGCGACCTCCGAGGGCGCGCTCATCTCCAGCTACGACCGCGGTGCCCGCGTCATCACCCGCTCGGGAGGCGCCATCGCGGCCGTGACAGCCGAGCAGGTGCAGCGCTCCCCGGGCTACGCTTTCGAATCGCTGCGCGACGCCACGCTCTTCGCCAGTTGGTTGCACGAGCAGTTGGAGCGTTTCCAGGAGCTCACCACCCAGCGCTCGCGCCACGGGCGTTTGCTGCACATGGTCACGCACGTCGAGGCCAACCACGTTTACCTGATCCTCAACTATCACACCGGCGACGCCTCGGGCCAGAACATGGTCACGCTGTGCACCGCCGAGATCTGCGCCGACATCCTCGAGCGCACGCCGGTGCAACCCAAGTTCTGGTTCCTGGAAGCCAACATGTCGGGCGACAAGAAAGCCACCGCGCAGTCCTTCCTGAACACCCGCGGCCGGCGCGTGATCGCCGAGACGCTCATTCCCCGGCGCCTGGTCGAGCGCGGGCTGCACACGACGGCCGAGCGCTTCGAGCAGTGCTGGCTGATGAACTTCGTGGGAGGCGTGCAGACGGGCTCCATCGGGGTCAGCGGCCACGTCGCCAATGGCATCGCGGCCCTGTTCCTGGCTTGCGGGCAAGACGTCGCCACCATCAGCGAGGCGTCCATCGGGGTCACCCGCATGGAGGACCGCGACGGCGACCTGTATTGCTCGGTCACGCTGCCCAACCTGATCGTGGGCACGGTGGGCGGCGGAACCCGTCTCCCCACCGCGCGCGAGTGCCTCTCCCTGCTCGACTGCACGGGCGACGGCACGGCCCAGAAGCTCGCCGAAATCTGCGCCGGGGTGGCCCTGGCGGGCGAGATCTCGATCTGCGCCGCCATGTGCAGTCATCACTTCGCGGGGGCGCATGAGCGCCTGGGGCGTCCGTCCGGCAAGTAGCCCGCCTCCTGCGCTACACGCAGGAACGTTTTCCCCTTCCCGCTTACCTGCCGATGATCGTCGTCTTTACGTTCTCGGCCGCGGCCTATTCGCGCGTGGCGCGGGGCGTGCACGGCTTCATCTCCCTGCCGCTCTTCGCCACGGGGTGCTTCACGTCGCTGGTGTTCTTCTTCTGGCTGCGCGTCCTGGACGAGCATAAGGACCAGCAGACCGACGCCCGGTATCGCCCCGAGCTCCCGGTCCCCCGCGGCCTGGTGACGCTGGGCGAGTTGCGGACCACGGGAATCGTGCTGCTGCTGGTCGCGCTGGCCCTCAACGCCTGGCTCGACCCGCTGCTGCTCTGGCCCTGCCTGGCGGTGGCGCTGTGGGCGGCGCTGATGACCAAGGAGTTCTTCGTGCGCGCGTGGCTGCGCCGCCACGTCACCTGGTACCTGCTGAGCCACATGCTCATCATGCCGATGATCGACTTCTACACCACGGGCCTGGACTGGATCGGCCACCCGATCCCCACCGGGGTGGAGCTCTTCTTGCTCGTGACCTTCCTGAACGGAATGGTGATCGAGGTGGGGCGCAAGCTGCGCGCTCCTCAGGACGAGCGTGAAGGCGTGGACACCTACACGAAGGCCTGGGGCGCGCGGCGAGCGCCCTGGATCTGGCTCGGCATCCTGACGGTAACGGCCGTGGCGGCCGCGGCCGCCTTGCGCCAGGTGCAAGGCGGACCGGTCAGCTACGCGATCCTGGTCGTGATGCTCGGGCTGGCGGGCAGCAGCATTCGGAAGCTCAAATCGATCGAAATCGCGAGTGCGCTGTGGACCATCGGGATGTATCTCTTGCTGGGCAGCGCCCCCTGGGTCGCTTTCAATCGGTGACCCCGATTTGAAGACGGCCTAGCGGCGCCGGTCCTGCCGGTAATCCACCACCAGCTGGCCCTGCTCGTCCAGGCGGAACGTCCGCTTGACGCCCTCATAATCGCTGATGTGCTGAGGGTTCTCGGTGATCTCGACGTGGGTGATCTCTTTGCCGGACATGGCCGCCATGGGCCCCGCAAGCGGTTTCAACGCGGCCGTGTCGTTCGCCGACACCTGGCCTCCGCTGGCCTGTACGACCGACTTGAGCGCCTCCAGGCCAACCATGTTCTGCAGCTCGCTGCCGTCCGACGTGTAGGCGTGCAGCATGAGCATCGAGCCCGACTCGGGGCTGCTCTGGCCGGTGCCAAAAAGATCCACCGTGGCGATATTGCCATCCTCGGGCGCAATGATGGGGGCCGTCTTGACCTCTTGATAGCTCACCGTCAGCCCGTCGCCGACCTGCTTGAAGACGTAATCCACCACCGGATGTGTCAGGCCGGGCGGCAGGTCGCTGAAGGTCATGAAGCTGTCGCCGCGGACGCGGTGCGACAGAGCCCTGGCGACCTGCTCCCCGCTCGCTGTCCCGCCGTGGTCCCGCACCGCCTGCTGAAGCTCGGAGAACGACACCGCGGAGGAACCGCCCTCGCTGCGCACCATCACGGTCGAGTCCACGCCCTGCTTGAACTCGGGGGAGGGGTCGAACTTGACGACCGCCGGAGGATCGGGGAAGGCCGGGTGCTTGAAGGGGGTGATTTGAGCCGAGTGGGTGGTGCGATTCGGATCGATCATGATCAGGAATTCGCTACGGTCGCCTTCGGCTCCCTGCGCGCTTCGCTTTCAAATTCGATGCCCGCTTGCGTCAGGCCTCCGGGCGATCATTTGCCGGTCAGCTGCCCGAAGATTCCCTGCGCCCACTTCTTGCCTGCCTCGGTGCCGTAGTGCAGACCGTCGCCGCCCGAGTAGGTGGGCGTGAAGGGATCCGAGGCGATGTAGGTGCCATAGGGAGCCATCGCGGCGGCCATCTTCTGGTCGAAAGCCTTGATGGAGGAGTCGTTGCCCGAGTCCTCGCGGGTCTTGGGGGGGCCGACCCAGATCAGCTTGATGCCGTGCTTCTTGGCGATCTCGCCCAGCGAGCGCACCTGCGAGGTGGGGTCGCCGCCGCGGAAATTGGCGCCCAGGTTGACGATGATCACGCCGGGCTTCTCCTTGGCGATCAGGTCCTCGAGCTTGGGAATGGAGTGCTGCTGGTTCCATGGCGGCTGGACGACCTGCCCGTTGGCTCCGCGCTCGACGTAGCCCGAGCTGGTGGTGCCGCCGTTGGCCCACTGCGTGGCCGAGCTGCCCGAGGCGCCGTAGGTCGCGACCTGCGCTCCCGTGGTGCGCAACTGCTTGTCCAGCTCGGTTCCGAACGCGCCGACCGTGTGCGAGTCGCCGATCATCAGCACCTTCGTGCCGGGGCCGATGTTCGTGGACCCCGGATTCGTGGACGCGGGGGTGGAGTCGCTGGAGGCCGAGGTGGAGCCCACCGGGCTGGTGGACCCCGTGCTGCCCGAGGGACTGGAAGCTCCCGTGCTGCCCGAGGGACCGGAAGCTCCCGTGTTGCCCAGGCCCGTGAGGCCGGGGAGCGAGCCGCCCTGCGCGCCCATCAGCGTCAACAGCATGCCGAGCAGGTTCATGTTGAGCTGCTGCATCTGCATCAGCATTTCCATCTGGCCGCCCATCGGGTTGCCAAAGCCCCCGCAGCGCGAAGCTGCGTTGCCCAGCATCCCGAAGTTGGCCAGCCCCAGGGGGCTGCCGCTTTGAAGCGATTGAAGCGGGTTGAGTCCGGTCAAGGGATCCATACCCTGAGATTACCGCGCGGTCTCAGAGAATGCAGGGGTCGCCGGTTAACATTGCCTGAACATTGTTAACTTTCGTGTGTCAGGAAAAGCGTTCTCGGCAGTCGAACCGGGCCCGAATGCTGTACTGGCCGGGAGAACCCATCGAGCCGTCCGAGCTGGGCGGCAAGGGCGCGCAGCTGGCGCGCCTTTGGTCCCACGGCCTGCCGGTGCCTCCGTTTGCGATCTTGAAGGCCGGCTCGGAAATCGGCGACCGCGAGGCCTTCCTGAAGGCTCTGGGCCACCTGGCGCGCGTCCCTCTGGCGGTGCGCTCCTCAGCCGTGGGCGAGGATTCGCACGAGCGCTCGTACGCAGGGCAGTTCCGCACCGTCCTGGGCGTGGAGGGCGCGGCCGTCTTCGGGGCCATCGAGGAGGTGCGCGCCTCGCTCGGTCACGGCCTCAGCCGGATGGGGGTGGTGCTGCAGCAACTGGTGGCGCCCGAAGCTTCGGGGGTGTTGTTCACCGCCGACCCGGTCACCGGCGATCGCACGACCAGCGTGGTGTCCGCGGTGCGGGGCCTGGGCGAGCTCCTGGTGAGCGGCGAGTTGCAGGGCGACACCTACCGGGTGCGGGACGGCGGCCTGGTGCAGTCGGTCGTGGGCGAGCAGAGCGAGGAGCTCGCGCTGGTGGAGGGACAGGTCGTGCGCCGTCCGGTAACCCGGGACGGCCCCTGTCTGAGCGAGGCCCGGGTGCTGGAATTGGGGCGGCTCGGCGAGCGTCTCCAGAAGCTGATGGAAGGCCCCCAGGACATCGAGTGGGCCCTGGTGGACGGCGGGCTGGTCGTGCTCCAGAGCCGCCCCATCACGACGCTGCGCGACGCTCCGGTCCTCTGGGACAACTCCAACATCATCGAGAGCTATTCGGGGGTCACCACGCCGCTCACGTTCAGCTTTGCACGCAGCGTCTACGCCCACGTCTATCCGCAGTTCTGCCGGGTGATGGGCGTGGAGGAGCCCTTGCTCGTCGAGAATCGCCCCGTCTTCGAGAACATGTTGGGACTGATCCGCGGGCGGATCTACTACAACCTGCTCAACTGGTATCGCACGCTGGCGCTGCTGCCCGGATTCAGCTTCAACCGCGACTTCATGGAGCGGATGATGGGCGTGCGCCAGAAGCTGCCCAATCCACCCGTCACGCCGCCCTCGCACGGGCGCGTGCGCGACCTGGGACGCCTCCTGCGCATGGTCTGGACCATGCGCCGCGAGCAGGGCCGCCTGAACGGCGAGGTGGCGGCCTTCCACGCGCGGGTGGACGAGGTGCTGGGGCGCACGGTGCTGGAAGGCAAGTCGCCCGGACAGCTGATCGAGACTTACCGGGGGTTGGAGCGCGACCTCCTGATGCACTGGAAAGCGCCGCTGGTCAACGATTTCTTCGCGATGATCTACCACGGGCTGCTGGGGCGTCTGGTGGAGAAGTGGCTGCCGGGCGTGCCCACGCTGCAGAACGACCTGCTGTGCGGCGAGGGAGGGATCATCAGCACGCGTCCCGCCGAGGAGCTTCAGCGGATCGCCTCGCTGGCGTCTCCAGACGAAGACCTGCTGGCGCGAGCCGACGTGCGCGCCTACCTGGAGCGCTTCGGGGACCGCTCGGTGGGCGAGCTCAAGCTCGAGACCGAGACGCTGCGCGAGAATCCGGCTCCCCTGGTAGCGTTGATCCGCAGCTACGTCGGTCGGCCTGCCGCGCCGCGGGCCGGCGGTGCCCGCGAGGCGGCCGAGCTGGTCGTCAAGGGCAAGCTGCGCGGGTGGAAGGCGCGCACGTTCGCGTGGATTCTGGCGCAGGCCCGCGTGCGGGTGCGCGATCGCGAGAACCTGCGCTTCGAGCGCACGCGCGTGTTCGGATTGGTCCGGCGACTCTTCCTGGCGCTGGGCGCGCACTTGCCCCTGGCGCACCCGCGCGATGTGTTCTACCTGACGCGCGAGGAGATCTTCGGCTACTTCGGGGGAACGGCCGCCAGCAACGATCTCCGGGCGGTGGTGGCCCAACGCCAGGCCGAGTTCGCCGGCTACGCGGCGGAGCCCGCGCCGCCGGACCGCTTCCAGACGCTGGGGGCGCCGGCTCGCACCAGCTTCGCTGCGTCCGACGAGGTCTCCGGGGATCTGCGCGGCCAGGGCTGCTGTCCCGGGGTGGTGCGGGCTCCGGTGCGCGTCGTGCGCGACCCGTCGTCGCCCGGCGAGCTGCGCGGACACATCCTGGTGGCCGAGCGCACCGACCCGGGCTGGGCGCTGCTCTTTCCGCTGGTGGACGGTCTGCTGGTGCAGCGCGGCAGCCTGCTGAGCCACTCGGCCATCGTGGCCCGCGAGCTGGGCATTCCGTGCGTGGTCGGCATCCCCGGGCTGCTCGAGACGCTGCGGGACGGCGAGGTGGTGGAGCTGGACGGCGCCTCGGGAACGGTGACGCGTGTCGGTCTTTAACGCGCACACCCTCCGCTACGGCTCCGTCTGGGAGGACGCGGACGTGCTCTGCCGCGCCCTGGAGCCGGTCGGCCGGGGTTGCTTGCTCAGTATCGCTTCGGCCGGCGACAACGCCCTGGCGCTGCTCACGCTGGACCCCACGAAAGTCGTGGCCTGCGATCTCAGCGAAGCCCAGATCGCCTGCGTCGAGCTGCGCCGGGCGGCTTTCGAAAGACTGGACTATCCCGATCTGCTTGCGTTTCTGGGGGTGACCGCGAGCGGAGCGCGGCGTCTCTACTACCGGTCGCTCAGCCTGCCTCCAAGGGTGCGGGCCTTCTGGGACGAGCGGATGCGGTGGATCGAGCACGGTCCGCTGCACGCAGGCAAGTTCGAGCGCTACCTGCGCTGGTTCGGGCGGGGCGTCCTGCCCCTGCTCTTCGCGGAGTCCACGCGCCGCGAGCTGCTGCGCGAGAAGTCGCCCGCCGAGCAACTCCGCTTCTACCGCTCGCGTTGGGACACGCGCGCCTGGCGCTGCCTGTTCCAGCTGTTCTTCAGCCGCCAGCTGCTCGGCAGCGCGGGCCGCGATCCCGCGCTCCTTCGGCACGTGCGCGTGGGCGTGGCGCGTCGCCTGCTGGCGCGGGCCCGGCGCGGACTGGGGCGCGTCCCCACCTGGGACAACCCCTACCTGACCTACATTCTCACGGGCAACTACCGCCCGGGCGCCCTTCCGCGCTATCTGCGCCCCGAGCACTACCACCCGATCCGTTCCCGATTAGACCGTTTGGAGACCGTCGTCGCGCCGATCGAGGAAACCGGTCGCGGTCCCTTCGACGGGTTCAACCTGTCCGATCTCTTCGAGTACCTCTCCCCCGCGGCACATTTTTCGTGCTACACGAAACTCGTGGAGCAGGCGCGTCCGGGAGCCCGCCTGGCCTACTGGAACCTGCTGGCCAACCGGGGCGCCATTCCCGGAGTGCAGCGCCTGCGGGAGGAAGCCAGCGCCCTGCACCGCCAGGACCGCGCCTGGTTCTATCAAGCCTTCCAACTGGACCAGGTGGCATGAACGAGGTCCTGCGCGGCGTGATGGTCGCCTGTCTCTTCCTGGCCATCTTCGGCCTGGCCGAGCTGATCAAGCGCATCTTCCATCCGCCCCCCGAGTTCACGCGCAAGTTCGTCCATTTTGGGGGAGGTCTGGTGGTGGCCGCGTTCCCCTGGCTGCTGACCTCGCCCTGGACCGTGTTGGCGCTCTCCCTGAGCATGGGCGGCATCCTGTGGCTCTCGCGCCGCCTGGGCCTGCTCTCCAGCGTGCACGGCGTCAAGCGCCGTTCGGAGGGCGGGCTCTACTATCCGCTGGCCGTCTTCCTGCTCTTCTGGCTGGCCCACGACCAGAAGGCGTTCTACCTCATCTCGGCCCTGGCGCTGGTCCTGAGCGACACGCTGGCGGCCCTGGTGGGCACCGTCTACGGACGCCACTCCTACCGCGTGGAGAGCGATACGCGCAGTCTGGAGGGCTCGGCGGTCTTCTTCCTGGCCACGTTCCTGGGCGCCCATCTGCCCCTCTTGCTGATGACCGACCTGGACCGGTTGCGCTGCGTCCTCATCGCGCTCCTGATGGCTTTGCTGGCCACCGCCTTCGAGGCCATCAGCCTGCAGGGCAACGACAACCTGATCGTGCCGCTGGCCAGCTACTTCTTTCTGGTCAAGCTCAGCACCAAGACCGCCCCCTACCTGGCGGTGCAGCTGGCGGCCTTGCTGGTGTGCCTGGGAGTCTGCCTGCTGCTCGCCTGGCGCGTGCGCCTCTTTTCGCTGGCCGGTGCCGTGGGCGCCAGCCTGGTGTTGTACGGGGCCTACAGCCTGGGTGGGCCCGCCTGGGCCCTGGCGCCCAGCTCGGTGCTGGTGGGCTACTTCCTGCTGCGCCAGTGGTTCCAGACGCGGCCCGACGAGCACCAGGTGCTGGCGGTCTTCTGGGTCAGCGTCGTCCCGACGCTGCTGCTGCTGGCCAACAACTGGCTGACGGTGACCGGCCGCCCCGGCGATCCGCTCTACTATCCCTTCGTGGGCACCGTGGCGGCCCAGTTCGCGATTCTGATTTACCTGGAGCGCCGCCAGTGGGGGGCGGCCACGGTCCTGGGCGGCCTGACGGTGCTGCCCCTCTCGCTGGTGCTGCACCGGGCCGACGGCTCGATGCTCACCTGTCTGCTGCCGGCCCTCTTTGCCCCGCGACTCTACCACTGGATGACGGTGCGCTACGGCCTGCCGGAAGGGGTCGCGATGGTGCGCCGTCAGGCCCTGGCAACCTGCGGGCCGGCCTTGCTCGCGGCGTGGTGGCAGCTGACCTCCTAGAGCGTGTTGACATTCGACTGCCGCCTCCTGTGGATAATTGAAGGATATTCTCTATCGCCGTCGCATTACCGAGCGCGATTCTGCAGAGGGGAACTTGGCCATACCGGTGGAGGAGAAAAACCACGGAGCACACGGAGCGCACGGAGGGGTACTTCTGGAACCTTTGACAGAGGCGATTATCGGTGCGGCAATAGAAGTCCATCGAGAACTTGGCCCGGGTCTGC
>JBDHVW010000004.1:0-175245 GCA_039809865.1 Vulcanimicrobiota bacterium | reverse complement strand
CGAGGGTGTCGTTCCCTTAACCGACGAATCGCCGCACAGGGGAACGAGGTCGTTCCACCCGACCACGAATCGTCGCTGCGGGGAACGAACCTGCGCTCCGGCGAGCCGGCCGCCCCCCACGAGGGGGTCGTTCCCTTAGCCGACGAATCGCCGCCCAGGGGAACGAGCCCCGATGACGGGGCTCAGCGGATGACGAACTTGCGGCCCAGCGAGCGCAGAACAGCGGGAGGGCCGTCCAGCGTCAAAGCCGCTTCGACCTCGGCGGCGTCCAGGGGAATCGGGGTGACCCAGTCGGGATCCTGAGGCCAGCGCGCCTCCCCGCTGCCGTCGGAGGCTTTCAGCACCGTCGCCACGAGCCTGGGCTTCCACCCCGGCTCGGGCTGCCACTCGGGGCCGAAGCGCTTGAGCCCCTCGAGCCACGGCTCCACGCTGGCCACGCGGTTGCGGTTGGGCCAGGGGATCTTGTGATACTCGCTCCAGCCGGGCTGGCCGTCGAGGCGACAGATGAACACGTTGCCCACGTTGATGGCGTCGATGCCCTGGCGCTCGTAGGAGTTCATCCAGCGATCGAACTCGGTGACGTGCTCGCGCCAGTTGCCCTTCACCTCCATGTTCGTCTGGATGAAGAACTCGCGCGTCATGCTGGTGAAGTCGAGCAGCGCCACGCCCCAGCCCTCGCCGCCCCCCAGCCAGCGCTGCAGGCGCGCCAGGTAAGTCTCGTGGCGCAGCACGGGGTACACCACGATGAACGAGCAGAGCCCGCCGTTCTCGAGATACTCGGGCAGCTTCGTCACCAGCTCCTCGGTGAGCGTCTCGCCCGACTCGCCGCCGGTGCGGTAGATCTGCATCTTCTCGTCGGGGGTCGGGTGGAACGGCGGGTTGGCCGTGATCAGGTCGAATTTCTCGTCCGGAACCGACGTGTAGAGGCTGCCCGCTCGGATCTCTGCCTTGTCCAGCACCCCGTTCATCGCCAGGTTGATGCGCGCGAACTGCATGGCGCGGGGGTTGATGTCGGTGCCGATGGAATGCTCGGAGTGCCGGGCCGCGTTGATGACGTGCACGCCGCTGCCGGTGCACAGGTCCAAGGTGCGCCTGGAGGGGTGGTTTCGCGGCGTGACCCGCGCCAGCAGATAGCTGTCTTTCCCCAGCTCGTAGACGTGCTTGGGCAGGCGGATCGGGCTCATGAGCCGATCGGTGAACACGTAGGCCCCGTCGCACGGGTAGAGGTCGACCTGGGCGTGCAGCAGCCCGTCCTCGCGCACCTCGATGATCTTCCTCTTGAGCAGGAGCTTGTAGCCCTCGGTGCCCAGCGCGGCTTCGCCCTTTTCGGGGGGGATGCCGTGGGTCAGCAGCCACATCATCACCATCCAGCTGCGGTGCGAGTCCTCTTTTTCGCAGCGCCAGATGTAGCCGGGGATCTCCGGCCAGTTGAGGAGGCAGACATCGGTCACCTTGATGCAGTCGCGGATGCCATCCTCGGTGTAGCCCACACCGCGCATGCGGTCGGGGAGCCAGCTCAGCTCTTTCGTGTCGGCTTCGGTGGGTCGCAGGAACACGACCCGGTCTTTCATGAGGTCTCCAGCGTTCATAGTGCGTGCGCTTCGCTTTCCGCCGCTGGAGGCCCTGGCGTGACGCAGCGAGAAGGGACCGCCTTCTGATGAGGTGCCTTTCATGCTTACTCCTGTTGCTGCTCACGTCGATGGCCGTGGCTAAGGAGCCCGATCAGCTGCGCCAGATCCTCGATTACATCGACACGAACTGGACCGTGCTCGAGCGCTCGCACGCCGATATCCTCAAGGCCGCCGAGGATCCCAAGATGCCGGGTCGCTACCTCGTGTATGTGTCCCCCCGTGAAGACTTCGCCCGCGTCCAGAGTGAGCTGTCGCGGTATGGGAAGATCGACCTGCGGGTGTTGCCGGAGGGCGGCTACGCGGCTCTGACCGAGCACGGCCTGCTCTACCTGCCGCATCCCTACGTGGTGCCGGGCGGACGCTTCAACGAGATGTACGGCTGGGACAGCTACTTCATCAATGTCGGCCTCCTGCGCGACGGCAAGGTCAGGCAGGCGAAGGAGATGGTGGAGAACCACCTCTACCAGATCGAGCACTACGGCCAGGTTCTCAACGCCAACCGCACCTACTACCTGACGCGCTCGCAACCGCCGTTCCTGACCACGATGGTGCTGGACGTCTACCGCCGCACGGGCGACCGGGAGTGGCTGGCCGCGGCCATGCCGGGCATCCGCAGCTATTACAAGCTGTGGACCACCGAGCCGCACCTGGTGCCAGGCACCGGTCTGTCGCGCTATTTCGACTTCGGGCACGGCCCCGCGCCCGAGGTGACCGCCGGCGAGCGGGACGAGCTTGGTCGCAACCACTACCAGCGTCTGGCGGCGGTCTACGAGGACCGTAAGGCCACCTGGAACGACGAGGATTACCCGCTCGAGCTCTACTACCAGGACGGCCAGCTGACCGAGCTCTTCTACCTCGGCGACCGGGCGATGCGCGAATCGGGATATGACCCCAGCGACCGCTTCGGCCCCTTCAACGTGGACGTAATCCACTATCTGCCGGTGGATCTCAACTGCCTGCTCTACCGCTACGAGCTGGACGCCGCCGAGATCTGCGGGCTCCTGGGGGAGGGTCCCGAGGCGGGGGAGTGGGTAACGCGCGCCCGAGCTCGCCGCGAGCGCATTTTGCATTACTGCTGGGATGAGGCCTCGGGTCTGTTTCTGGACTACAACTTCCGCACTTCCAAGAGGCGCAATTACCCCTTCGGCACGTGCTTCTTTCCGCTCTGGACGCGGGTGGCCACGGTGGAGCAGGCGCGCCGCACCGCCGCGAACCTGAAGCTTTTCGAGCGTCCCGGGGGCCTTTTGACCAGCGCGCACGTCTCCGGCAACCAGTGGGACGCCCCCTACGGCTGGGCGCCGCTCGAGATGGTGGCAGTGGAAGGGCTTTACCACTACGGGTTCGACCAGGACGCCCAGCGGATCTCCATCGAGTTCCTGTCGCTGGTGCTCAAAGAGTTCCTCAAGACCGGCGGGATCCTGGAGAAATACGACGTGGAAAAGCGCTCCTCGGCGGTGGCGCTGAAGTATGGTTACACCACCAACGAGATCGGCTTCGGCTGGACCAATGCCGTCTTCACGCGGCTTTACGACGAGTTGCCCGAGGGGCGCCGAGAGGAGATCCTCAAGCTGTGAACCGCACTACCCGCAAACGTCTCGAGCGCCTGCTCGAGCAGGCCAACCGCGAGCTGGAGAAGGAGCCCGGCAACGACCTGGCGGCCGTGGCCACGCGCGTGGACATGCGCCAGTATGCCCTGACCTTGTCGCTGTTGCAGGCAGGGGAGACGGGCCCCGAGATGGCGATGGCCCTGGTGCGCGAGCTGCGCGACGCGACCACGGCTTCCTACGAGGCGGCCAACACGATCATGGGCAACCGTCGCGTCGACTGCCGCACCCAATGCAGCTGGTGCTGCCGCGAGCCCCTCCAGGTCAGCCCACTGGACGCCGTGCTGGTGGCCAGCTCGTTGCTCGACCGGTCGGAGTACTGGGCTTCGCGCCTGCTGAGCTATAAGGTGCCGGACCGCACGGGGACGGTGCTCAAGCGCAACTTCACCCCCTGCCCGTTTCTGGGCGAGAACCAGCTTTGCCAGGTCTACGACGCGCGGCCGGTGATCTGCCGCGCGTTCCATTCCACCGACGTGGCGGTCTGCAAGCAGCGCGTCGAGCACCCGGACGGCTCGCGCAGTGTGCCGATGCACATGGAGCTGTTCGGTTTCACGGGCCTGCCGATGGAGGGCGCCCACCGCGCCCTGGACGAGGCTGGCATCGATCGGCGCCCGGTGGTGCTGGGGTTGGCGGTGCGGGTGCTGCTGGAGGACTTCGCCGGGGTCACCCGGCGCTGGCTGGACGGGGAGGCCTCGGTGTGGTCCGAGGTGGCGGTTCTCAAGCAGTAGCTAGCTTTCCGTCGGGCCGGCTGACTCCTGGCGTTTGAGCTCGAGAGCCCGCTCACAACTGTCGATATGCTTGTTGACATGGCGGATATCCCTGTCCACGGAGCGCACAATCGCTTTACGGTCCTGCCAGGACTGAACCGCCAGCACGACTCCCACGACCGCTCCGCCGGCCGCGCCCAGCGCCAGACCGGCAAAGCCGAGCGACGCGGCCGCAAACCCCGCGGCGACAAATCCGGCGGTGGCCAACAAGCGCTGTCCGGTGGCGCGTGTGCCCCGGGTATCCACTTCCTGGCGCTCCTTGTCCAGCGATTCCATCTGCTCCTTGAGCGCCTCCCTTTCGTGCTCGTGTGACCATATTGACAAAGCTGAATATCCTGATATAGTGAAACCGTGAAGAAGATCTCCCAGGAGCGGCTCGAGTATGCCGCCGAGATGTTGCGCCTGATGGGACACCCGGTTCGGCTCCGGGTGGTGGAGCTGCTCGAGTCCCATCGCGAGCTCTCGGCCGGCGCCATCCAGGCCGCCGTGGAAGAGCCTCAACCGACTGTCTCCCAGCACCTCAACAAGATGCGCGTGCTGGGCCTCTTGTCCGCCCGGCGCGAGGGCGGACAGGTCTTCTATTCCGTCGCGCAGCCACAGCTTTTCAAGTTGCTGCAATGCGTCCGCGAGTGCCATCTCTGAGGTCCTGATCTCGGTCATCGCTCGCACCCGGCGCCCGGTCTATCCTGAAGGTGCTATGACATTTCTCAACACCATCATCCATAGTTTCGAGCACTTTTTCTCTGACGAAAGCCGGAAACAGCCGGCCGCTCCGCTCACACCCCAGCAGCAGTTTGCCCGGACGGCGAGCGAGCTGGGGCAATCGCTCGGAGCGCTCAACGAGCTGGGCCGCAGTCTGCAGGAGCGCTTCCCGGTGGAAGGAGCCCCCGCTGCCGAGACGGTCGACCGCGAGGTCCAGGACACCACCTACCACCGGCATCGCATGCGCGACGCCATTCTGAAGGCCCACCAGCAGCTCGGCACCGGGCTGGACGTCTCCATGCTGGAGGCGCTCGACCAGGGAATGGAGCAGCTGCTGCCTCACCTGGGCGAGTGCGCCGGCCAGGATATCGCCAAGCGGGTGACCTCGTGCTGTCTGCACCGGATCTTTCGCGAGGTGGGGCTCTTGAGCTGGGACCGGGTGATGCACCTGATCGACCGCGCGGGCCTGAAATGGCCTCCGCCCAGCGGGATGAGCCCCTCGGCCACCTCCGAGGAGATCGCCCAGGCCGCCGAGCGCAACCGCTGCGTCGACGGAGAGTCCTTTCTGGACCGCTCGCCCGCCCAGGCGCGCGAGCTGATGCTGGGCGTGGTCAAGGTCTGGCGCGCCGCCTATCCGGCCGAGAGCACTTCACTGTGGCAGGAGACGGTGTGGCAGGGCGTCGCCGCCGGACTGCGGATCTACCTGTTCGAGCAGGCGGCCGCGGCCATGCAACACGACCCTCAGAACATTGCCTCCGTCCAGCAGCTGCTCGAGCAGGAGCTGCAGTCGACCCGCGACTTGCTGTCCCAGGGTCTGCAGTCTCCCGCCCAGCTCAAGAGCGTGCTGGCCGAGACCGACCGGCTCTGCCGTCAGGACGTGCCCGACCTCGTCTGGGAGCTCGTCCGGCCCCAGGTGTGCGAGCTCCTGGTGCGTCCCCCGGTGGTGGCCGGCCCCTAAACGCAAACTTCACATTCAGGAGGTTACTCGTCATGCAAGACAAGCTATCCATCGTTCTCTTCTCGGGTACCGTCGACAAGTTGATGGCCGCCAGTATCATCGCGACCGGTGCGGCCGCCATGGGGAAAGAGGTCAATGTGTTCCTGACCTTCTGGGGCCTGATGGCCTTCAAGAAGGATGCCTGGAAGACCAACCAGCGCATGAGCGCCGATTTTGCCGACTTCGCTCCCATGGCTGCCCAGGCCATGCAGGAGAAGAACGTCCCCAACTGGCTCGAGACGCTTCGGAACGGAATGGAGGTCGGCACGATCAAGGTCCAGGCCTGCGGAATGACCATGGATCTCTTCGGCATGAGCCTCTCCGACCTCGAGGACGTGGTGAGCGACGTTACCGGCGTGGCCAGCTTCGTCTCCGAGAGCGAGGGCGGCCAGAGCCTGTTCATCTAGTTCAGGGAGGACAATTCGATGAATGTCACACGTGAGAAGGATGCCCGCGGCAGTTTTTGCCCGGGGCCTCTGTTGGAGCTCATCCGCCTGGTCCGAGAATCCGCCATCGGTGATGTCCTGGCCGTGATCTCCTCGGACGAGGGGAGCAAGAAAGACATCCCGGCCTGGATTGCCAAGGCCAAACACGAGTTCCTCGGCACCGAGGAGGTCGAAGGCTCGACCCGTTTCCTCTGCCGTAAGGCCCGGTGAGGCGATGAAGAACGTCGTGGTGGTGGGCGGAGGCACGGGGGGCACCCTGGTGGCCAACCTGCTCGCCAAGAAGCTCAAGCCCTCGGAGGCTCGCATCACGCTGGTCTCCGAGAGCGCTCGCCATCTCTACCAGCCGGGTTGGCTCTATGTCAGCTTCGGCTGGCTCGACCAGCGCACTCTGAGCCGCCCCCTCCGGAGCCTGCTGAAGAAGCGAGTTCAGCTCGTGATCGGGCGAGTGCAGCAGCTTGATCTGGATAAGCGCCGGCTGCACCTCAAGGACGGCGAGATGGTTGACTACGACTACCTGGTCCTGGCTCCGGGCGCACGGGTGACGCCTGAAGACGTCCCGGGACTGGAGCAATACAATGACCACTGCTATACCGAGCAGGCCGCTCTGCGTCTGTGGAGCCGTTTGCAAGACTTCCAGGGCGGCCGTATCGTCGTGGGCGTGGGAGGACTGCCCCACAAGTGCCCGGTGGCCCCCCTGGAGTTCACCTTTCTGCTCGAGGAATTCCTGACGCGACAGGGCGTGCGTGGGAAGACCGAGATCGTCTACACCTATCCCATCGCCCGCGTCTTCTCCATCGAGTCGGTGGCCGAGCTGGCCGCCCCGCTGCTCGAGCAACGCAACATCCAGGTGGAGACCTTCTTCAATCTGGAGGAGGTGCAGCCTGGCAAAGCTCTCTCGCTGGAGGGCACCGAGCTGGACTTCGATCTGCTGGTGATGGTGCCGCCCCATCGCGGCCCCGAGTTCCTGCAGGGCAGCCCCATCGCCGAGCCGCGGGGTTGGGTGCTGACCGATCGTCACACGCTCCAGGTCAAAGGGACCGACCACATCTGGGCGCTGGGTGACGCAACCGATCTGCCCATCAGTAAAGCCGGGAGCACAGCCCACTTCCAGGCCCCGGTCGTCGTGGACCAGTTGGCCGCGGCTCTGCGCGGGGAGCCAGGCAGTGCCGCCTACGGCGGACACGTGATGTGTTTTCTGGAGACCGGATACAATCACGCTTCCCTGCTGGATTTCGACTATGAGCGTCCGCCCACCCCGGCGGCACCAAACGCCATCGTCCACTACCAGAAAATGGTTTTCAACAAAGCCTACTGGTACCTCGTGCCCACGGGAGTCATCTGATGTCCGAAGAAATCTCCGCACCGCCCCCTCCCCCCCGGCGCGCCGTCTGGCCCTATCTTCTGGTGGGCCTGGTCGTCGTCGTCCTGGCGGTGGCGTTCTGGCCGCGCAAGCAGTCGTCCGAGCAGGCGGAGAGCCCGCAGGCGAGGCGCACCCCCTGGAGCGGTGCCACCGCTTCGGTGGAGGAGCGCTCCGTAGCCGAGACCCAGGAGCTGAGCGGAACGCTCGAGCCCCAGCGCAGAGCCATTCTGGCCACGCGTCTGAGCGGACGCATCCTGGAGCTGAGCCTGGAGGAGGGCGATAAGGTTTACGCCGGGCAGCTCGTCGCCCGGGTGGACACGTCCGACCTCGAGAGCCGCACGGCGCAGGCGCGGGCCGGTGAGCTGGTGGCTCAGGCCGGCACGGCTCAGGCCGACGCCTCGGTTCGCACCGCCCGGAGCGGGCTGGAGCAGGCCCGCGCACAGGTCAAGGCGCTCGAATCCCAGCGCGGTGAAGTGCAGGCACGTCTGGAGCTGGCCCGCACCGACGACCGGCGCCAGAGCCTGCTCTTCGAGGAAGGCGCCATCTCGCAGCAGGAAGCCCAGCGCGCCCGGGCCGACTACCTGGTGGCTCGCAGCCAGTCCGAGCAGCTGGAAGCCAACCTGAAGCGGGCCCAGGCCGGCGTCGCGGCCGCCAGCGCCAGGCTGGAAGAAGCCTCCACCGGTGTCTCGAGCAGCGAGGCGATGGTGGCGCAGGCCCGCGCGGGCACGGCCGCGGCCGCCTCCGATCTCAGCTACGGGACCATCGTGGCCCCCTTCCCGGGAGTGGTGACCCAGAAGCTCCTGCGTCAGGGCGAGATGGCTACTCCCGGAGCCCCCGTCGTCGAGATTCAGGATCTCTACCACCTGCAGCTGGTCGTGGCGGTGCCCGAGGAGCAACTCGACCGGGTCAGAGTCGGTCAGACCCTGAGCCTGGAAGTGGGAGGGCGCAAGCTGAGCGGACGGGTGCGCCAGCGCGTTCCGGCCGCGGACCCGGCCAGTCGCAGCTTCACGGCTAAAATCGCCGTGGAGAACCCGCGTGGCGAGCTGATCCCCGGCATGTTCGGAAGGCTGGCGCTGCCCGTGGGCCAGCGCAAAGCTCTCTATCTGCCCCAGAAAGCCCTGACCCGGCGAGGCCAGCTCGAGGAGGTGCTGGTAATCGCCGCCGACGGCGCGGCCGACCTGCGCCTGGTCAAGACCGGCCGCATCCAGGGAGACCAGGTGGAGATCCTCTCGGGTCTGGCCGCGGGCGAAAGGGTGGCCCTGCCGTGAAACTCGGATTCGCCGGCCGCCTGGCGGCCATGTTCATCAACTCCAAGCTGACCCCGCTGCTGCTCGTGATGGCGCTCTTGCTGGGTGGGGGAGCCACGGCGATCCTGCCGCGCGAGGAAGAGCCGCAGATCACCGTGCCCATGGCCGACGTGGTGGTGCGTTATCCCGGCGCCACGGCTCGCGAGGTGGAGCAACGCGTCACCTACCCGATCGAGAAGCTGGTGCACGAGCTCGAAGGGGTGGAATACATCTACTCGACCTCGACGCCGGGCCAGTCGCTGGTGATCGTGCGCTTCCGCGTGGGCATGGACCCCGAGACCGCGGTGGTGCGGCTCTATAACAAGCTCTACTCCAACTTCGACAAGATCCCGCCCGGGGTCGGCCAGCCGCTCGTCAAGTCGCGCTCGATCGACGACGTCCCCATTCTGACCCTGACCCTGCACGGGGCGGTGGGGGGCGACGTGCTGCGCCAGGTCGCCGCCCAGCTCGACGAGCAGATCAAGCAGGTGGAGGACGTCTCGGAGGTCACCCTGATCGGGGGGCAGCCGCGCCAGATGACCGTGGAGCTTAGCCCCGAGAGGCTGGCTGCCTACGGCTTGACCCCGGGGGCCGTGGCCCGGGCCCTGGAGGCCCGGAACGCGGCTTCCCGGAGCGGCGAGTTGGAAGGCTCGCCGGTGCTCTCGGTGCAGGCCGGCGACCTCTTGCAGGATGCGACCCAGGTGGGCCAGGTGGTCGTGGGCGTGCACCAGGGAAGGCCGATTCGTCTGGCCCAGGTCGCCCGGGTGGTGGATGGGGCCCAGGAGCCCACCAACTATGTCTTCTTCGGCACCCGCCAGGGGGTGGAGGAGGCCGTGACCCTGGCCGTGGCCAAACGGCGCGGTGCCAACGCCATCGCCGTGGCGGATCGGGTGCTGAGCAAGCTGGACGCCGTTCGGGCCCGCTACCTGCCCGCCGGGGTCGAGCTGAGCATCACGCGCAACTACGGCCAGACGGCCGCTCAGCGCTCCAACGAGCTGCTGGTCCACATGGGCATCGCGGTCGGCTCGGTAACCCTCCTGATCGGACTGGCCCTGGGCAAGCGCGAGTCGCTGGTGGTGGCGGTGGCCATCCCCGTGACGCTGGCCCTGACCCTGGCCACCTTCGTGCTCTACGGCTTTACCCTGAACCGCGTGACCTTCTTTGCCCTGATTTTCTCGATCGGAATCCTGGTCGACGATGCCATCGTGGTGGTGGAGAATATCGTGCGCCACCTGCGCGCCCCCGAGAACCAGCACCGCGAGCGCCTGCAGGTGGTGCTGGAGGCGGTGGACGAGGTGGGCAATCCCACCGTGCTGGCCACTCTGACGGTGGTGGGCGCCATCCTGCCCATGGCCTTCGTGCGCGGCCTGATGGGTCCGTACATGCTGCCCATCCCGCTCGGCGCCTCGGCGGCCATGCTCTTCAGCATGCTGGTGGCCTTCACGGTCGTGCCCTGGGCCGCGCTGAGGCTGCTGAAGACCGACGGCTCGGAGCATCCCCAGACGGAGGACGCTCTCACCCGGCTCTACCGCCGCCTGATGGGGCCCCTGATCGCTCACGGGGGCTGGCGGGCGCTCTTTTTGGCCGCGACCGTGGCGCTGCTCTTGCTGGCCGGCAGCCTGGTGCTGCTCAAGCTGGTGGTGTTCAAGATGCTGCCCTTCGACAACAAAAGCGAGATCCAGGTGCTGGTGGACCTGCCCGAGGGCGCCACCCTGGAGGAGACCACGGCCATGGCTCGCGAGGTGGGCCGGCGCGTCTCGGCGTTGCCCGAGGTGCAGAGCTACCAGATCTACGCCGGCACGGCCTCGCCCTACAACTTCAACGGGCTGGTGCGCCACTATTTCCTGCGCCAGGGCGCCAACATCGCCGATCTGCAGATCAACCTCTTGCCCAAGGAGGAGCGCGGCCGCCAGAGTCATGAGCTGGCCAAAGCGATCCGGGCCTCCCTGCAGGATTTGCACGGCGCCGTGCTGGTCGTGGCCGAGATCCCGCCCGGTCCCCCGGTGCTGCAGACGCTGGTGACGGAGGTCTTTGGACCCACCGAGGAGGGGCGCGTGGAGCTGGCGCGCCAGGTCAGAAAGCTTTACCAGGAAGAGTCGGGCGTGGTGGACGTCGACTGGTACCGCGAGGACCCCCACCAGGAGCTCCACGTGGAGGTGGACGCCGAGAAGTCCCGCCTCTCCGGTTTGACCCAGCAGGACGTGGAGGGGTCGGTGACGGCCGCCCTGGCCGGTCTGCCGGCCGGCCTGATCCACGACCCCGACGCCCGCGAGCCGGTGCCCCTGGTGGTAAGGCTCGAGCGCTCGCGACGCACCCTGGAGGGCCTGCGCTCGCTGCAACTGGGGGGTGTCCCTTTGAGCAGCCTGGCGCGCCTGGAGAAGCGTCCGGCCGAGTTTGCCCTCTATCACAAGAACCTCCAGCCTGTCGTCTACGTCACCGGCGACGTGGGCGGTCGGGTGGAGAGCCCGCTCTACAGCATCCTGGCCCTTCAGAGCAAGCTCAGTCAGCTCCGGGGCCCCGATGGCCAGCCGGTGGAGACCTGGTGGGTCCGCCAGCCCACCTCCACCGAGCATTACGCCATCAAATGGGACGGCGAGTGGCACGTGACCTACGAGGTCTTCCGCGACCTCGGCATCGCGTTCGCGGTCGTGATGGTGCTGATCTACGGCCTGATCGTCGGGTGGTTCCAGAACTTCGTGACGCCGCTGATCATCGTGACCGCCATCCCGTTCTCGATGGTGGGCATCCTGCCCGGGCACCTGGGCATGGGCGCCTTCTTCACGGCCACCTCCATGATCGGCTTCATCGCCGGAGCGGGCATCGTGGTGCGCAACTCCATCATCCTCGTCGACTTCATCGAGCTGCGCCTCAAGCAGGGAATGCCGCTCGAGGAAGCGGTGGTGGATGCGGGTGCCGTTCGCTTCCGTCCCATGCTGCTGACCGCCCTCGCGGTCGTGGTGGGCTCGGCCGTGATCCTGGCCGATCCGATCTTCAACGGCCTGGCCATCAGCTTGATGTTCGGAGAGATCGCCTCGCTGCTCTTGTCGCGCACCACCGTGCCGGTTCTCTACTACGCCGTCTGGAGACACAGGCGATGAGGGCGCTGTTGCTCGTTGTGATGCTGGTGCTGTCCGCCCAGGGGCAGCCCCTGACGGTGGAGCAGGCGGTGCGGGAGGCCGAGGCCAACAGCCCCGCCCTGCGCGAGGCCGAAGCGCGCGTCCAGGAGGCCGTCTACGGGGTGGACGAGGCAGGCTCGGCGGGTCGTCCACGGGTCGGCCTGACGGCCGGCTACCAGTTCCTGACGCCGACTCTGGACTTCCAGAGCCCCACCGGCTCGCTGCCGATCGTGGTCAATCACAATTACGAGTTCGCTGTGTCGCTGCAGCAGACGCTGGCCGACTTCGGCCGGTTGCACTGGTCCACGGCGTCGGCCGAGCTGCGCCGGCAGAGTCTCCAGGAGGACGTGCGACGCCAGCGCGACGAGCTGCGGGCTCAGGTGCGCCAGGCTTGCGCCGCTGTCTGGCTCTCGGGCCAGAGCCGCGAGGTGGCCGATCAACTGGTGGCCTCGCGCGAGGCTCACGTCGAAGTAGTCGGAAAGAAGTTCCGGGCCGGCGCCGTGGCCCGCTACGACCTGGTCTCCAGCCAGGCCGCCCTGGCCGAGGCGAAGGAGCAGCAGGTCGCCGCCGTCAGCCAGGAGACGGTGGCGCGAGCCCAGCTGACGATGCTGCTGGGACACCCCGCCGAGCTGGCTCCGCCCGAGGAGGCGGGCGGGGAAGCGCCGGACCTCGAGGCCGGGCTCAGGCAGGCCGAGGAGCGTCGACCCGAGCTGACCTCGGTCAACCTGGCCGTGGAGGCCGCTCGTTCCAAGGTCCGCCTCGAGCAGAGCATGGACAGCCCCAGCCTGGGCTTCGAGACGCGCTACGCCCAGCGCACCGCGACCGCTTTCCAGACGGGCTCGTTCTGGTCGACCGGATTGCTGCTCAGCGTGCCGCTCTACGACGGAGGAACGAGCGAGGCCCGCGCGGGCCAGGCCGAGGCGGTGGTGGTGCAGCTCGAGCAGTCGCGCGAGAAGTTGCGCCGGCTCGTGGCTCTGGAAGTGCAGGAGGCCTACCAGCAGCTGATCACGGCCGACCAGCGGCAGGTGCTGGCCCGCGCGCGCCTGGAGCAGACGACCGAAGGATTGCGGATCGCCCGCCTGCGCTACCAGACCGGAGTGAGCGTCAACCAGGAGGTGCTCGACGCCGAGAGCCGCTTCAGCCAGTCGCAGCTTGGCCTGCGCGAGGCGGAGTATCAGATGCGGGTCGCCCGCGCCCGCTGGTGCAAGGTAACGGCCCGGGAGCCCTAGTCGAGCTTGCGGCCCGCCCAGGCTCCTGCCCGGGCCAGCGCCAGCGACCCGGCCAGCATGCCCGCGAAGCGTCCCACGAAGGCCCCGCTGACGGCCCCGGCCGGACCCAGCAGAGCCCCGCCGACGGCGGCCCCCGCGGCCGTTCCCAGCGAGCCACCCAGCACGGTGCCGGCGGCTCCGCCCAGCACGCCGCCTCCCACCACCTTGGCCAGAAATACCTTGTCGCCCGTGGTCAGGTCCGAGGCCGAGGACCGGACGCCTCGAGCGGCCATCAGGGACCAGCCCGCCAGGCCCAGGGCGGCCCCACCCGCCGAGCCCCAGAACGAGCCCGCCATGGCTCCGTAAACGCCCCCGACGGCCCCGCCGATGGCGGCCCCCAGGAACAGCCCGGCCGAGCTTCCGCCGATGACGGCCAGCACACCCCCGGCGCCCGCCTCGGCGCGCTCGACCGTGGGCCCGCGCGAGAGGTCCACGCCCGAGGCCGCCAGCTCCGAGCCGATCGCCCCGCAGACCATGCCGATCGGGCCGGTCGAGACCGCCAGCACCCCCGAGCTGATCCGATCCGCCGAGGCGGCCTCCAGCTTGCCTTCGGCCACCAGGCCGGACAGCACGCCGTGGGTGGCGTTCACCGCCAGCGCGCCCACCGCGCCCCCCGGGGCCAGCAAGAACAGGCCGCTGGCCACGTTCATCTTGCCGTGAAACTTCTGCCGGGCATCCCCGCTCGCCAGGCCCGCTTCCAGCGAGCGCGAGCCCCGGTAGATCTGGGCCGGGGCGATCAGGGCTCCGGCCAGCTCCAGGGCGTTGCGCAGGTAGGGCGCGCTCTCCAGAGCCCGTCCCACGGTCTTGCCGGCTTCGCGCACGCCCTTGTGGTCCGCCCACTGCTCGCCCAGGCCCGGCCGCGAAAGCTCGTCCAGCACCCGGTACTTGGCGGGTGTAGTGGCGGCCAGCTCGGCCCGGGAGGCGGCATTCATGTGGTAGTGGGCGTGGGTCTCGGCGAAGTCCTCCATGCGGTTCGTTTCGGCATACTCCGTAATGTAGGGCCCCTTGCCGAACGGCCCGAACACGCTGTAGGCGCCCAGAGGCCCGAAGCCGCGCGAGAAGTCGCGGGCGTGTCCCACTTCGTGGCTGATGAGCTCGTGGTGGAAATCGTTCCCGTAGAACAGGGCGCCCCGGTCCAGCAGGACGCGGGTCTGCGAGAAGGTGGGGTGAGCGATGCCGATGGCGCCCGTGTTCTCGAGCCCGGGGACGACGTGCATGGTGGAGACGCTGGTCACCGAAGCCATCGGCAACCGGTCGAGCGAATTGTAGATCAGCTCGCGCTCGGCGCCCGTGGCGCCCACCAGCGAGGGATAGGCGAATTTGGGCAGCGCGCGGAAGGCCGCGCCCACGCCCAGAGCCGTGTCCAGGACGGCGTTCTGATGCACCGGTCGCCCGGCAAAATGCTTGTCCAGATAGTACGCGCCCAGGCAGGCCGCGCCGCCCACCAGGGCGCTGCCGCCGGTCAGCACGTAGACGTTGGCGGTCGAGATGGCGATCGGGGCGAAGATGGCGGCGCCGATGGCCATGCCTACCAGCTGGCCGGCGTAGGCGGCCGAGCCGACGCGCAGGTTGGCCACCGATTTGGCCTGCAGGTCCCCGATCCAGTTGGCGATGCGCTCGTTGCGATCGGGGGCGCGCGTCTCGACGGGCGGCGGCGCCGCGGGTGCGGGCGCAGGCGCGGGCGCGGCCACCACCGGGCGAGACGCGGGGAGCACACGGGCGGACGTGATCTGCATGGGATGCAATGTATGCCAGCCTGCCCCGTGCGCGTTTACCGATTTGTAAACAGCGGGCAGGAGGGCCGAGACCGTCCAAGAATCGCCGTGAATGCCCAGGATCGTGGCGGCGGCGACCGAGTTCCCACCGCACTACTACGAGCAAGAAGTGCTCCTCAAAGCCCTGCGCGAGGTCTGGTCGAAGCGCCATTTCAACCTCGATCGCCTCGAGCAGTTCCACCGCAGCGTGCTGGTGGGAGGACGGCATCTGGCCGTACCGCTGGAGCGCTATCCCGCTCTGACGACCTTTGGGCAGACGAACGACGCCTGGATCGAGGCCGCGCTCGACCTCTCCACTCGCCTGCTCACCCGGCTCCTGGCCGAGGTGACCCCGGAAGCGATCCACCAGCTCACGTTCACCACCGTGACGGGCCTGTGCGTGCCCTCGCTGGACGCCCGCCTGATGAACCGGCTGCCATTCCGGCGCAGCCTCAAGCGCAACCCCATCTTTGGACTGGGCTGCCTGGGCGGTGCGGCCGGGGTGGCGCGCGTGGCCGACTACCTGCAGGGCCATCCCAGCGAAGCCGCCGTGCTGCTGGCGGTGGAGCTCTGCTCGCTCACCCTCCAGCAAGACGACCTGAGCGTGGCCAACATCGTCTCCAGCGGCCTCTTCGGAGACGGCGCAGCGGCCGTGCTGATGGTGGGGGACGAGCACCCGCTGGCGAGCGGGCCCCGCGTGGTCGACAGCCGCTCGGTCTTCTTTCCCGACTCGGAGGACGTGATGGGCTGGACCATCTCGCAAGACGGTTTCGGGGTGGTGCTGAGCCCGGACGTGCCCCTCTACGCCCGGGACCATCTCCCGCCGGCCATTCGGGAGTTCCTCCAGGAGCATTCTCTGACGCCGGGCAAGATCGACCACTGGATCGCCCACCCGGGCGGGCCCAAGGTGATGCAGGGGCTCACCGAGGGCCTGGGCCTGCCCGCCGAGGCCCTGCAGACCAGCGCGGCCGTGCTGAGCGAGGTGGGCAACCTGTCCTCGGCCTCGGTGCTGTACGTGCTCGAGCGCACTCTGCCCCGCGGAAAGCCCGGGCAGACCGGCGTGCTGCTCGCCATGGGACCGGCGTTCTGCGCCGAGGCTGTGCTGCTGCGATGGTGACCCGGGGCCTGCTCTGGACCGTCCTCGGTCTGCTGGCCTGGCAGCGCCTGAAAGAGCTCGAGCGCAGTCGCGCCAACGAGCGCATCCTGCTGCAAGAGGGCGCCGTGGAGCGTGTTCCGCACCAGTATTTCTGGATGCGCCTCCTGCACATTGCCTGGTTTTGCGCCATCCCGCTCGAGGTGTACGGCCTGCATCGCCCCTTCTGTCCCTGGCTCGCCGGGCTCGCCCTCGGTCTGCTTGCGGCCGGTCAGTTTCTACGCTACACCGCCATCCGCACGCTCGGGTGGCGCTGGAACGTCAAAGTTTACACACTGCCCCGCACGCCTCGCGTCACGACGGGCATCTACCGCTACCTCAGCCACCCCAACTACCTGGGAGTCGCGCTCGAGCTGGCCGCCGTGCCGCTGCTGCACGGAGCTTATCTCACCGCCATCGCGTTCACCCTGCTGAACGCCCTGCTGCTCACCTTCCGCATTCGGGCCGAGGAGCGCTACCTGTGAGCGTTTTCGCCACCATCGAGAACGTCCTGAGAAGCGAGTGCGGCGTCACCGCTCCCCTGACGCCGGAAACCCGATTCCAGGAGGACCTGGGGCTCGATTCGGTGCGGATGCTGGCCCTGGCCTTGGAAGTCGAGAATCACTACCGCATCGTGCTGGGAGAGGATCCCGACAACCCGCCCCGCACGCTCGGCGAGCTGACCCGGCTGGTGGAGTCGCGCCTGTGATCGAGATCCTCCAGCGCCAGGAGCACAACCACGACCGCGGGATCGCTTTTCCGGACGGACGACTGGCCAGTTGGGGCGACCTCGTCACGGCCGCCCGCAAGCGGGCCAGCTACGCGCCGGACGGACGGGTGGGCCTCTTGATGCCGACCTCGCGCGAGCTGGTCGAAACGCTTCTGGCCCTGTGGTGGCGGGGGGCTACTCCCGCCTGCCTGCCGCTGCCGAACCGCCTGGGACCCCGTCCCGCCGGGCTGGAGCGGATGCGCGAGCAGTGCGATCACGTCCTGACCGAAGCGCCCGAGGAGGGCGATGCCTGCGCTCCCCTCCGCAGCAGCGACCCGGCGCTGATGCAGTTCTCCAGCGGCACCACCACGGCCCCCCGTCCGGTGCTGCTCAGCCAGACCAATCTCACCAGCAACGTCCAGGCCATCCTGAGTCGCCTGCCGCAACCGCTCGAGGAGCAGTGCTGCGTGAGCTGGCTGCCGCTCTACCACGACATGGGCCTGATCGGGGTGCTGCTGAGCGGTCTTGTGTCGGGCCAGAATCTCGTGCTGATGCGGCCGGAGCAGTTTGCGCTCAGCCCGATGCGCTGGCTGGAGACCATCGCCAGCACCGGCGCCAGCATCAGCGCGGCCCCCAACTTCGCGCTGGAGCTCACTATCCAGCGCACGCGACCCGAGCAGATCGCCCGCCTGGACCTGAGCCGCTGGCTCTGCTGCGCGGTGGGCGCCGAGACGGTGCAGCCCGCCACTCTGGACCGCTTTGCGGAGCATCTGCGGCCGGCCGGGTTCGTGCGCCGGGCTCTCACGCCCGTCTACGGGCTGGCCGAGGCCACGCTGGCCGTCACCATGAGTGCCTGGGACGAAGAGCCGCGCGTGCACGAGGGGCACGTCTCGGTGGGACGACCCGTTCCCGGTGTCGAGCTCGACCTGCGCGAGCAGCGCATCTTCGTGCGCGGGACGGGGGTGATGCAGGGCTACCTGGGCAGCGATCCCCAGGGAGAATGGCTCGACACCGGCGACCTGGGTTATCTTGACCAGGGGGAGCTCTTCATCACCGGCCGCGCCAAGGACGTGCTCATCCTGAACGGGCGCAACCACGAGCCCGAGCCCGTGGAGGCGGCGGCCGGCTACCGGGCCGTGGCCGCTTCGGTCACTCGTCCCGACCGCGCCACGGAGGTGCTGATCGTGCTGGTCGAGCTGGAGGGAGAGGACCCCCCCGCCTTCGCGGCCCAGGTCAAGAGCGCCGTCGCCCGGGCCACGGGGCTGGTGCCCGAGACGGTCCACGTCCTGAACCCGGGCGAACTGCCCCGCACCACCAGCGGCAAGCTGCGCCGGGCCGAGGCGGTGCGCCAGGTTGAGAGCGGCGAGCTGGCGCCGCTGTGCACCGCGTGACCCTGGTAGTGGGGGCCGGGCCCGCCGGGCTGGCGACCGCGATCAACCTGGCGCAGCGCGGGCTGCCCGTGCACATCCGCGAGAAGCGCGACCGCATTCAGGACAAGCCATGCGGCGAAGGGATCCCCCCCGTGGGCGTGGCCCACCTGCGCAAGCTGGGAGTAGAGCCCGAGCATTTCCCGTTCGTGGGCATCGCCTACAACGCGCTGGACGGAAGTCGCGCCACCGTGCGTTTTCCCCAGGGGCCCGGCTGGGGCATCCGGCGGACCGAGCTGTCGAGGGCTCTGCGCGCCCGCGCTCAGGAGCTTGGCATCCCGATGCAGCTGGGCTCGCCCGTCACCGAGCTACCGGCTGACGAGCTGGTGGTGGGTGCCGACGGTCTGCACTCGCGCATCCGCAAGCTGGCCGGGCTGGAGATCCCCGGCCGCAGGCACCATCGCTGGGGCGCGCGCCAGCACTTTCAGGTGGCGCCCTGGAGCCCGTATGTCGAGGTCCACCTGGGGCACGGGCTGGAGGTCTACCTCACCCCGGTCTCGGATCGCGTCGTGGGCGCTTCCGTGCTGTGGGACTCCCGGCGCATCAAGCCGCGGGGCGAGCTCATCCCGTTTCTGCTGGGCCACTTCCCCAAGCTCGCGCACCTGTTGAGCCTGCCGCGGGCCAGCCAGACCGCCGCGGTCGGTCCGCTCCAGCAACGCTCCGGCCTGATGAACCGCAACGTGGCTCTGGTGGGCGACGCCTCGGGCTATCTCGACGCCATCACCGGCGAGGGCATCAGCCTGGCGCTCGGCCAGGCGGAGGCCTTGGCGGACGCCATCCAGGCTGGCGATCTCGAGCTCTACCGCAAGTCTTACCGCGCCCTGACCCGGTCCTACTACCAGGTGACCTCGATCGTTCTGTGGCTGGCCGCCCATCCGCGCGTCGCCACCCGGGTCATTCGGGCGCTGTCAAAATCCGAAGGGTTCTTTACGCATCTGGTCTGCTCGAGTATGGGAATACGGCCGCTCTGGAGAGCGCCGATCCCCGACACCGTCAGGTTTCTTTACCACCTGATTCAGGACGGCGCCCCCTGAGATCCGGGTTGGCTCTGGATTACGATAAGGCCATGGAACGCGCAAAGATTGCCCTGATGGCCGTGCTGGCCCTGCTCATTCTGGGAACCTGCGCCGGCGACGCCCCGCAGTCCCGCGCCGGCGCGACTTTGCCGTTAACGGTGAACGCGTCCGGCCGATAGTCGAAGTGTGCCCAATGTGTTCCCATCCCGCGTGGGGTCGGCTGCCCTCCGGATCTGTCTGGCATACGTCTTGCTGTCGGCGGTCTGGATCGGGTTGTCGGATCGTTTGTGGAGTGGGTCGCGCCGGATACGGTGACCCTTTCCTTGCTCCAGAGTTGGAAAGGGTGGGCTTTCGTCCTGGTCACGAGCGGCGGACTGCTTTACGCGCTCAATCGTTGGGAGCAACGAGCGCGCGATGAGCTCTTGCGCCGCGAGTTGCTCGAGCACGAGGCCAACCACGCCGAGAACCGGTTCCAGCAGATGGCCGAGAACATCGGCGAGGTCTTCTGGCTGACCGACCTGGCCAAGAGCCAGATGCTGTATGTCAGTCCGGCTTACGAAGCCATCTGGGGCCGGAGCCGTGGCGAGTTGATGGAGAATCCTCGTTCCTGGCTCGAGTCGATCCACCCCGACGACCGCGACCGGGTGCTGCGGGCGGCCCTCGAAAAGCAGAGCCAGGGCCTCTACGACGAGGAATACCGCGTGGTGCGGCCCGGCGGCGAGGTGCGCTGGATCCGCGACCGCGCTTTTCCCGTGCGCGACCGGCACGACCAGGTCTACCGCGTGGCCGGCGTGGCCACCGACATCACCACCCGCAAGCTGGCCGAGCGGGCCGGGGACGACGCCCTGGCCCGCCTTCACGTGGCTCTCTCCGACTCCAGCATGTGCGTGTGGGAGTGGAACATGGAGGGCGGCAGCATCACCTGGTCCGAGGAGGCCAGTCAGCTCTTCGGCGATTCGGTGCCTCCCGACCTGGATGGCTTTGCCCGCTGGGTGCATCCGCAAGATCTTCACGTGGTGATGGACACCGCCCGGCGGGCGATCGAGCAGCGCCAGGATTTCGTCTGCGAGTTCCGCGTGCTGATGGAGGACGGCCGGGTGCTCTGGCTGGAGAGCCGGGGGCGGCTGCGGGCGGACGGTCCCACGTTCCTGGGCACGCTGGCCGACGTCACCGCCAGCAAGATCGCTCGCGCTGTCCACGAGCGCCAGGCGCTGCGCATGGAGGCCATCGTCGAGTTCTCCGCCGACGCCATCATTCTGGCCGACGAGCAGCTGCGCATCCTGGATTTCAACCCTGGCGCCGAGCGCATCTTCGGTTACCCCTCCGAGCAGGCGCTGGGCCGCTCGCTCTTAGACCTGGTTCCGGAGGGACTGCGGGGCGAGTTCCGCGACCGGCTCAGCCACTTCGATCCCGAGGGGCCCGCGCGCGAGAATCGCGCCGGTGTTCAGCGCGGCCTGCGCGCGGGCGGAGAGGAGTTTCCCCAGGACGCGACCATTGCCCAACTCCGCCTGCCGGGCGAGCGTCTCTACACCCTGACCTGCCGCGACATCACCGAGCATGAGCGGGCCGAGGAGCGCCGTCAGCAGCTCGAAGAGCGGTTGCGCCAGACGCAGAAGATGGAAGCCGTGGGGCAGTTGGCGGGGGGCGTGGCTCACGACTTCAACAACCTGCTCACCATCGTGCAGGGCAACACCAGCCTCCTGCAAGCCACACCTGGACTGGACGAGGGCTCCGCGGCCGTGCTGGCCGACGTCCTGCAGGCGGCCCAGCGCGCCGCCGAGCTGACCCAGCAGCTGCTGGTGTTCAGTCGCAAGCAGATGCTGCAACCGCGCCAGCTGGACCTCTCTGCCGTGGTGCGCGAGCTGGCGCTCTTGCTGGGGCCGACCCTGAGCGACATGGTCCATCTCGAGCTCGAGCTGAGCGACGTGCCCCCGGTCAAAGCCGACCGGGCTATGATGGAGCAGGTCGTGATGAGCCTGGCGCTCAACGCCCGGGACGCGATGCCTCAGGGCGGGCGCCTTTTGTTGCGTACGCGCGAGGTGACGCGGACCGAGGAGCCCCATACCGGTCTCTGGTTGGAGCTGTGTGTCCAGGATACCGGCCGGGGGATTCCCGCGAACGTCCGCGACCGCATCTTCGAGCCCTTCTTTACCACCAAGGAGGTCGGCCAGGGCAGCGGGCTGGGCCTGGCTACCGCCTATGCCAGCGTGGAGCAACACGGGGGCTTCATTGAGGTGGAGAGCTGCGTGGGGGAGGGGACCACGTTTCGCATTTTCCTGCCTCCGGCCGAGCAGCCCCCGCCGCCGGAGGCCCCCGCTCCCGCGCCGACGCCTTCCACCGGCAGCGAGGTGGTGCTCGTGGTGGAGGACGACCCCGGCGTCCGGATGCTGCTCAAGCGAATCCTGGCGCAGTCCGGCCGCCTGGTGCTGACAGCCGAGTCCGGGCCGGCCGCGCTGGAAGTGTGGAAGGACCACAAGCACCACGTGCAACTCCTGCTGACCGACATGATCATGCCGGGCAGTATGACCGGACGGCAGCTGGCGCTGCGTTTGCTGGAGGAGAAGCCCCACCTGCGGGTGCTCTACACCAGCGGATACAGCCGCGAGGAATTGCGCTCGGTGGCTCCGGAGGAGCTGGAGGGCAGCTTCCTGCCCAAGCCCTACCTGCCCGAGCAGCTGATGGCCGCGGTGAGCGAGTGCCTGCGCTGAGTCCGTCGACAGGATTTAACAACTCGGCCGGGACCTGGGGAGGCGGCCTGGCGTAACCTGAGCGCGTGAAAGTCGGGTTGCGGGATACCTGTCAGGCGCTGGGGCTCGACCCCCGCGAGGTCGCAAAGCGTCCCAAGCTGGACGTCATCGTGTCGTTGCCTTCCCAGGCCGCCTGCGACCGCCTGGAGCGCCAGATGGAGCTGGACGTGGAGGATCGTCTCCCGGCCGTCAATGGATTCAGCACGCAGCTCGATCACGACGACTTGATGGAGCTGCGCGCCCGGCTCCCGCGCGGCTCGGTGGTGCAACTGGACGAGCCCGTGACGTTCCGTCCCATGATGGTGGACGACGATTTTGCCATCGATCCGCCGCTCGAGACCGCTTTCCAGCCCTCCCTGCCCGGCCTGGACAAGGTGCACGCGGCTGGATTTACCGGCAAAGGTGTCACGGTGGCCGTAATCGACTCCGGCATCTATCCCCATCCCGATTTGAAGGACCGCATCAAGGGCTGGGCCGACATGACCGAGGACAAGCAGTCCGGGCCCGCCGATACCGTGGGCCACGGCACGAACGTCAGCGGCATCCTGGCCGGAAACGGCTCGCGGAGCGGCGGCAAGCTCAAAGGGGTGGCGCCGGACGCCAGCCTGGTGGGGGTGCGCATCGGCACCGTCAAGGAGGCCATCGCGGGCCTGCAGTGGGTGATCGAGAACAAGGACCGGCTCGGTATCCAGGTGGTCAACATGTCGCTGGGTCAGGAGGCGCGCCTGCCGGTGCGCCAGGACCTGTGGGCTCAGGTGACCCAGAAAGCCATCGATGCCGGACTGGTGGTGGTCATCTCCGCCGGCAACGAGGGTCCGGGCGCGGGCTCCATCAGCTCTCCGGGCACGGTGGCGGAGGCCATCACGGTGGGGGCTTACGACAACCACAAGACGGCCTCGCCGGACGACGACACGGTCGCGCGCGACTCCAGCCGCGGCCCCACGGCCCATGAGCAGATCGCCAAGCCGGACGTGGTGGCTCCGGGAGTTCTGATCTACGGTCCGCTGGCTCCCGGCTCACGCCGCGACAACTCCGAGAATCCTCGCATCGGGCGCGACTACCTCGCGCTCTCGGGCACTTCCCAGGCGGCGCCTCAGATCGCCGGCCTGGTCGCCTGTCTCCTGGAGGCCAACCCGGCTCTGGACCAGCCCGCGCTCAAAACCATCCTGCGCCGGGCTGCGGTCCGTCATGTCGCCGGCGGCGAGAACGACCAGGGCGCCGGCCTGGTCCACGCCGACCAGGCCCTCGCGCTCGCTCGCGCCTGAGTTCTGCAGGCTCTTTCCATCCTTTGCAGAACCTTCAATCCAGGGCCATGGTTAAAAGTTAACACGCGTTAGCCTTGTCAGCCCTCGTCCGCGTACGTATACTGCGGGCATCGGTCAGTTGGGGGAGAGTCGCCTTTCGGCACCCTCGGGTCGGTTAAGTAATCTTTCAGTGGACGGTGTTATCATCCATCAAGCTGCGATAGGTCAGCCACTCAGTTCAGTTCAAATACAGAGGAGCCCGAAGCGATGACCAACAACATCCAGAATCTCAGCAGTCTCCAGATGGCTGCCACGAGCGGGACTCCTCCCAAAGCGCAGACCGAAGGCCAGGCCCCGCCGGCCGATCAGGTGACCCTCGGTCAGGCGCCGGCCGCGCCTGAGCCGCCTCGCTTCAAGAAGCTGGTCGTCGAGATGGACGTCAACGAAGCGCTCCTGACCCCCGACGCGCAGGGCAACGTGCCCATCCAGAACCTCGAGCCCGTCTTCCTCGCCAAGCCCGAAGTGGCCAAGCAGGATCCGGCCCACGTGCCCCACGTGAAGAGCGCCCAGTTCTCGCCCGAGGGGGGCGACCTGCTGGTGGTGCCGGTTCCCCCCCACACGAACACCTCCAAGTTCATCGCGGTGCCGCTCGAAGTGCCCGACGAGCTGTTCCAGCCGACCGGCGAGACCAATAAAGACGGCTCCGCGCGCCGCGGCATCGACGATTTCGACGCCAAGCTGACGCCCCACGACGCCATCATCAAGCGTCCCAGCGATTATCACAACGACCTCAAGGAGGCCTACGAGGGCGGCCAGAAGGACGCGCTCCCGCAAGGCTACACCCGCGTGGTGGCCAACTCCAAGTTCGGCCAGATCGTCGAGATGGGCTCCGGGCTGGTCGGTAAGATCGGCATGGTCGGCGCCAACTTCGGCAACATGGTCCTGGCCGGCTGGAACCACTGGATGGCGGCCAGCACCGCCGGCACCCTGGCCGGCGTCGCCGGGGCCGTGGGCGTGCTGACTTCGCTGGATGCGATGCGCAAGGCCGGCAACGAGCGCGACCGCGTGGTCTACCTCAAAGGCAACTACGAGGCCGGTGAGAGCCGCCAGTCGTTGTTGAAGTCGGCTCCCGAGGCCGGTCCGAAGTACATCGAGGCGCTCAAGAGCCAGTTCAACGCCGAGCAGGCTCTGCTCGAGCCGCAGGCCACCCTCAAGGAATACGACGCGGCCATCAAGCGCGGCACCAAGAAGGAAGAGAAAGACAAGCTCGATCCCGGTCAGAAGGAAACGCTCAAGGGCCTGCGCGAGGAGCGCGAGAAGCTCAACGCCCAGGTCGAGGCGTTGCAGGCCAAGCTGACCGCGGCCACCGAGGCCGTCCAGGCCGTGCGCTCGCAGCTGCCGCCCGACAAGGCTGCCAAGTTCGACGAGAAGCTGGCCGCGCTCGCTCCCCAGCTGCAGCACTACGAAGGGGCTCGCGGCGAGCAGTTGACGATGCCGATGGCCCAGCTGCGCGCCCTCGAGGCCGAAGGCGTGGGTGTGGTGCCGATGGAGACCCCGCAGGGCGTCCAGAACGTGCCGCTCGATGCGCAGATCAAGCAGCTCGATGGTCAGGTGAAGATGCAGGGCGTCCAGGCGGCGGCCAGCGGACTCGGCATGACCTGCGGTATCCTGGCCACTCTGGGCGTGGGTTGCCCGCCGCTGCTGGCGGCCGCTGCCGTGCTCCTGCCGATGGCTGGCATGCTCTATATGGTGGGCAAGCCGCTCGCGATGCTGGGCAAAATGCTCTGGCACAAGATCACCCACAAAGATCGCACGCCCACCCCGGACAAAGCCATCTCCGGCGCCAAGGCCAAGCCGGAAGGGCCGCGAGAGACAGCCGCCTGGGACAAGGCGATGGGGCTGCGCGCCGACCTGCTCAAGGCCGACAAAACGGCCGCCGAGGGCTACCTCAGCTCGATGACCAAGATCGATACCACCCGTCAGAAGATCGCCATGGCGCAGGCTCAGGGCAAGGCCGAGGAGGCCGGCAAGCTGCAGGCCGACCTGCAGAAGACGGGCCTGGAGCTGACCGGCTTCGAGAAGACCCTCGATACGGCCGCGCCCGGAGTGATCGGACAGTTCAAAGAAGCCCTCTTCGACCTGGGTCAGTGCGCAGTGGAGCGTCACGCCGACGCTGCGTTGAAGGAGCAGTTCAACAAAGACCTTCTTTCGTCCGGACCGGTCACCCGCTCGGCCGAGAACCTCGGTTTGACGGACGCTCAGACTTCGCGCGTGCTGCGCACCCTGCTGCTGTCCGAGTCGGGCCACCAGGAGTCGGTCGGCACGGTGCGCAGCTGGATGAACGGTCCCGCTCAGAACTCTCCCGAGGCCTCGCTGGCCAAGGTGGTGATCAACACTTCGAAGGCCCTGGCAAAGGGTGACGATCCCAACCGCGTGGTGGAGGACGCCAAGACGCAGTCGGCGGCGCCGACCCCCGCGCCTGCCACGCCCGAGCCCCAGGCCCAACAGCCTGCCGCCCCGGCCCAGCCCACGCCGACGGTCACGCCTCAGGAGACGCAGGCCCAGATGGAGCAGTACATGCTCGGCATGGTGCAGGCGGCCATCCAGGGCAACCCGCAGGCCGACGCCGAGCTGAGCCGCCTGGCGCAGGCCGCCCAGCAGGGCGACGCCAAAGCCGCCCAGATGAATCAGGTCGCGCAGGCCATCATCGGCCAGATCTCGCACGAGTCGCAGGTGGCGCTGCTGCAGGCGACCCCCGAGCAGCTGGGCGAGGCGCACCGCATCCAGGATCTGGCTGCCAAGCAGGACCCCGAGGCCCAGAAAGCCTTCGACGGTTGGATGACCAAAGCCCAGGCCGGCGATCCGGCCGCGGCCGGCCAGGTCAACGTGATGAACGCCCTGGTTCTCTCCGCGCGCCTGGGCCTGCCGACCGACCCGGCGGTGATCAAGGCCAACTTCGAGCAGGCCCAGGCCCAGCAGCAGCCGGCTACGGCGGGGTAAGCTCGAGATAGCCTCGTGGGGGTGTGTAAGGTAGGAGATTCCTGTTCGGGAGAGAGGCGACTCCAGGTCTGTGCCTGGAGAGGTGGAGAGCCCCGGGGCAAGCCCTCGGAAAGAACTTATTGTGCTCCGCGCGCACGAAAGCTAACTTTCGTGGAGGCGGAGCCACTCCTGTAAAACTCTCCACCTCTCCAATGGGTCGAGTTCCGACAGAACTCCCCACCTCTCCTTAAAACGCCCACGAGGCTCCCCGCCGCCGCTGGAGCCTATCCCTTACGCAAATCGGACTGCACCAGCTCGCGGTGGTCCACGCGCGTCTGCGCGGCGTAATCGCGCGCGAATTCGCGCAGGTTGCGGATGGCCAGGGCGCTGTCGTCGCCCACCCAGCGAGCGGCGGCGCGGGCGGCCTCGGGGGTCTGGGTGTGGGCCCGGGCCAGGACCAGGGCGGCCTGTTGAACGGCCTGCTTGAGCTCGTCGTAGCCCCACTTGTCGGGCCAGAGGTTGGATTTTTCCCACTCGCGCTCGCGCACGAGCCAGCCGTCGACGCCACCCGTCAGGGGGTTGGCGTAGCCGCCCAGGGCCTTCTGGTTGGACACCATCGCGCCCGCGTCGGCCTGGCTCAGATCGCAGGAGTCTGACTCCAACGGAGCCGGCAAGATCTGCTTGACCTCCAGCACGACGGGCTGACCGTCGGAGCCCGCCACGGCGGCGTAATAGCGGGGTAAACCGAAGCTCGAGCCACCGCTTCCGAGGCGCTCGACCACCGACCACACCTCGAGGGGACGCTTCACCGAGGGAGCGTCTCCCAGTCCCGCCTCGTAACGGTGCAACAGGCCCTCGACCCGGGTCTGCACCTCGGGCGTCACCGCCCGCTGGCGCGGACCAATTTTCAACGAGCGGCCGTCCATGTGCTCGGCCAGGAAGTTCTCGCGCGAGCCTCTGGCCGCGTGGTCGAGCTCGGTGCGAACGCTGCCGAATGTCTGGTGGGGGTGCAGCCAGGCGGCCCGGTCCGGGCCGCGCAGAGCGTCGAAGTAGGCCTGGCCGAGGTGCTCCAGGATGCGGTTGCGATCGCTCTTGGAGAGTCCCAGCTCCTCGCCCAGCACGGCCGCGCTGGCTGCCAGCCGGCAGAGATCGAGCTCCAGACGCCCGTGGCCCGACTGGTCGAAATCGTTGAGGCCCCAGACCAGCTTGCCCTCGGGCGACCGGAAGGTCCCGAAATTGAGCAGGTGGCAATCGGCCACCAGCGTGCCTTCGGGGCAGGCGCGTGGCAAGAGCTGTGTCCGGGCGGCGTACGGGCCGCGCATGTCGGCGTAGAACAGGGCCGGATTGGCCTTCAGGAACATCATGGCCGACTCACGCTGGAGCTTGTCCTTGGCGGCGCGATCCTCGGCACTCAGAGGGAGCCCGTCATTGAAGCGGTTCACGAAGGCGACACCCTGGGAAGGCTCGCGCAGCCAGCGGCGCTCGGGCTCGTCGGCGGACATGGTGACCCGATCGACGGGCGTGCAGGCAAGCGGGGGCGCCTCGCGCGCGGTCAGAGGCCTGGCGCTGAGAGCAGCGGTCGACGAGATCGGTCCGGCTTCCACGACCCGGTCAGTATATCACACCAGGGACGCGAGCTGGTCCGGGTCCACCCGCAACTCCTCCCCGGAAGCGCTGAGAGTCGCGCTCTGCTCGTCGAAAGAGAAGACGAAGCGCAGCTCCTGCGTGAGGCGTCCCTTCAAGACGAAGCGGGAAGAGGGCCCGCTGGTGCGCACCTCGGTCCAGCCGGGTCCCAGCAGGGAAACGGGTTTCTCGGCGAGCTCCGAGCCGGTCAGAAAGTGCTGGGCAAGCTGGAGGAAACGCGGATCGTCCAGGCTGAGCACGGCCTTGCCGGAGTGCTCGGACCAGAGTTGAGAGGCAGTCTCCTGCGTGAAACGGGTCGATACGGTGGCAGTCATCGGATGTCCCTCAGTCCGCTCCTGTCGTTGTGGAGCTTTGTTAAGAAAACTAAACCGGAGAAAACTGAAAAAAACCTGAATTGCCGAAAGGAGTGGGGATGACCGAAGCTCACGCATTCCTCGAAGAACTGCGGCGCCAGGGGCGTTTCGACTCGAGCGGGCGTTTCACGCTCGACCTCGAGCACGCCCGCGAGCGCATGCTGCGCCACCAGTTGGAGGAGCCGCACGAGTACGTCTTGCGTGTCTTTGCGGCTGCGATCGTGCGCGGGGCGACGCGTTTCGAGCTGAAGGCCCGCACCGGGGTCGTGCAGTGCGAATGGGACGGTCAGCCGTTCTCCGAGCGGGAGCTGCACGAGCTGATGCCCAGCCTGCTGAGCTCGGAGCCCGAGCGACTGGCCTTACGCGAGTTGGCGGTGGGCTTGAATACGGCCCGCACCCTCTATGGCGAGATCGAGCTCACCAGCGGTGGACACCGTTTGCAGCTCCGCAACGACAATCTGTCCGTCGAGCCGGCCGGAGAGTCGCCCGGGACCACGCTCTGGCTCAAGCGCCCCCCCAGCCTGCGGGGCCTGATTCGTCGCCTGCTGGGACGACGCTGCCGCGAGCAGGAGTTGCTGGCGCGGCGCACCACCCTGGCACCGCTGGCCGGCACTCCGCGGCTGGCCGCCAGGCCTCTACTCGCGCTGCAGTTCGGTGAGCCTCCCCTCGGTCTCGAGGCCCCCACCCGGCAGCACCCCGGACTTCCCGAGGGATGTGGCTACGTGCTCTTCGAGCCGGGCAAGGCGGCGCAGCTGACCGTGGTGCACTGTGGCGTTTCCTATCCGTGCCGACCGCTCTGGCGCGGGCCCCTGCAGGTGATCTGGTGGACCCAGACCCTGCCGCTCGACCTCAGCCGGGCCGCCCTGGTCGAGCCGGGCTTCTTTCACTGGGCCCCGGAGGCGCTGACGGATGCGGCCATTCCCCTGTTCGAAAGCAGTCCCGACGTGCAGCAACTGGCGCCCTTACTGGCCTTCTTGCTCGACCGCCGGGTCAAGAGCCTGGGTGAGCTGCCCCTCTTCCGGCGCGCCGATCAGTCACCCGTGACCCTGCACGAGCTCACGCGCCAGTTCCATGAGGAGGGCTGGCTCGGTCGCAGCGACACCCCCTGGACGGGAACCCGGTCCGGCTGGGATCCAGCGCGCTTCGTCCTGGCGGACGCCGCGGCGCAGATGGTGCTGTGGACGGCATTCGACAACTGGGTGAAAGTGGACGACCTGCCCGCAGGCCCCAGGGTTCGCCTTCCCCGTAACCACGAGTACCTGGTGCGCATGCCGCTCGAGGACGGCCCGGGCGAGGTGGCCCTGGAGAACCGGGTGCCGGGGGGCACTCTGACCGTGTTCACCGGCAAGGTCCGTGAGAGGCACCGGGTGGCGCCGTCCGGGATGGTCCTCAAGCTGCCCCTGGACGGCCCCGCGGACGACTGGCCCATTCCGATGGTCTCGCTCTATCGCGCCCTGCTCCACCGGGATGCCCCGCGCGAGCTGGTCACGGCCCACCTGCTGGAGTTCCTCACCTGGGCCCGCGAGGATCTGCCGCTGCCCCCCCTCGGCCGCCCCGCCCTGTGGCAGCTGATGCAGGACGAGACCGCGCGCGAGCTGGCGCCTGAGCTGGGAACGGAGTGGCTGCGGCGCATGGTGAATCAGGTCAAGCTGCGTGGCAATCGTCACGACGAGATCCCGCTGGCGAGCCTGCGCAAGGCCAGAAAGCCGCTCTTTTACTGCCCGCCGGACGAGCTTCCGGGGGACGACTTGAAGGTGCTCATCCTGACCGAGCTTCAGGCGGCGCGCGTGGCGGCGCTGTTGCGTCCCGTGCGCTCGCTGCGGCCGGCCCTGCCCTGGACGCCCTTGCTGGCCCGCGTGCTGGAGGGCGCGCGACGCGAGGGCCCCGTCAATACGGTGGACATCCTGCGCTCGGTGCTGGCGGTGCCCGAATGCACTGCTGCGCGCGGCCTGGCTCACGTCCTCGACCTGGCCGAGCTGCGCGAGCGGCTGGCCGGGGAGCCGCCCACGGGGAGCCACTCGCGGCGCTACACCAGTCGCGCCAAGGGCCTTTTCAGTCGCGCGCGCCAGGACAGCGGCGTCCGCAAGAGACTGAGCACCGACACGCTGGTGCTGGCCATGCTGGAGGTGAGCTGCCGGGCGCGCGAGCTCTTGCGCGAGATGCACGTGGACCGCAAGTTGCTCTGGCTGGCCTGCGCGCCGCTGGTGGGGGAGGAGTCGCCAGGCGAGCAGCTCGAGGTCAGGGACCTGGCCTATCAGGTCGTGACCACCGACACCTGGAAAGACCTGTCCGGCGAGCCGCCCACGGGCGAGCAGCTGCGGCGCACCTCGGCGCTCTCCGACGCCGAGGCCCTGGCGCGAGGACGCGCGGCTCAGGAGATGTTCCTGGCCGGCCAACCCGAGATTGCGCTCGAGATGCTCGCCCGGGTGCTTTCCATGCTGGGCCCGGACGCTTCGTGCGAGGCCTGGTTGTTGGCTCACCACGCCCAGGTCTTGCTGTATCTGGGCTCTGAGCGCGAGGCGCTCAAAGGCTGCGACGACGCCCTGCGGCTGGACGCCTTTCAGCCTGACGCCAACGCCCTGGCGGCGAGGCTCCTGAGCGACCCCCTGGCGGCCGTACGGCAGAGCCAGCGGGCTCTGAAGCTGCCCGGCTGCCCCGTGTCGGCCTGGGAAACACAGGGGTTACAACTCCTGAAGCTCGCTCGGCGCGAGGATGCCCGTCACGCGCTCGAACAATTCGTGACGCTGGCGAGCAAAGAGCGTCTCATGGAGCCTGACGTCCCTACCCGTATCGAACGTGCGCGAAGCTTGCTGCGCGGCCTCTCATGAAACATGTCCACAGATGTTCACAACCATGTCACTACGCCGCCCGGGCGAGCCGGTATTCTATCCTCCGGGACCGCAACGACAAAGTCGCAATACACCGAGGAGCCAATTCCGTGATCATCCGGGATGTCGCAAGTCTGGGTCCGTCCGGGTTCCGGCCGAGAGCGGCTGCCGCCGAGCAGAACGCCGAGCCGCAAGACCGCGTGGATGTCGGGGGTGGGAAAGCACGGCCGCAGTACACCACGCGCCTTCAGGCGATGCTGGTGGCGACGGAGTCCGAGTCCGTTTCGCTGGCCACGAAGCTGGCACCTCACCGTGAAGGGGAAGTGCTGGTCAAGTTCAATACCGGCGCCAACCTGGGCACCATCGAGGATTTCGCGTCCGAGTACGGCGCCGAGGTGCTGGAGAAGATCGAAGTCCCCCCGACCATGGCCCAGGCTTTCGGCGGCCAGCTCGTGCGCGTGTCCATGCCCGCGGGGGTCAACACCGCTCAGGGTATCGCCGTGCTCAGCAAGGACGTGCGCGTGCACTACGCCGCCTCCAACGATCTGCTGGAGGCCTACGGCGACGAAGGCTCCACCCTCATCCCCAACGACCTCGACCCGCGCCTCTGGGGTTTGAACAACACCGGTCAGGATAACGGCACCCCCAACGCCGACATCAACGCTCCCGAGGCCTGGACCCTCACCACCGGCAAGCGCGACGGCGGTCCGGTCATCTGCGTCATCGACACGGGGCTGAACTATAACCACAACGATCTGAAGAACAACGTCTGGACCAACCCGGGCGAGATCCCCGGCGACGGCATCGACAACGACGGCAACGGCGTGGTGGATGACGTGCACGGCTTTAACGCCATCAACGGCTCGGGCAATCCACTGGACGACCACTCGCACGGCTCCCACTGCATGGGCACCATCGCCGCCGAGGGCAACAATGGCCTCGGGGTGGTGGGCATCAACTGGCAGGCGCGCGTCATGGGCGCCAAGTTCTTGAGCGGACAGGGCTCCGGCACCACGGCCGACGCCATCAAGGCGGTGCTCTACGCCAGCAAGATGGGCGCTCGCATCACCTCCAACTCGTGGGGTGGGGGAGCCTACAACCAGGCGCTCTACGACGCCCTGAAGGCCTCTCCGGCGTTGCACATCTTCGCGGCCGGCAACAGCTCGTCTGACAACGACAAGCGGGCCAGTTATCCCGCTTCCTACGACCTGGACAACATCGTGGCCGTGGCCGCCACCGACAAGAACGACCGCCTGGCCGGTTTCTCCAACTACGGCCGGACCACGGTCGACCTGGGCGCGCCCGGCGTGAACATCCTTTCCACCGTCCTCGACCAGGACTACAAGATGTACAGCGGCACCTCGATGGCGACCCCGCACGTGGCGGGCGTGGCCGGATTGATCGCGACCCAGTTCCCGGGCTCCACCAACGCCGAGATCAAGGCGCGCCTGATGAACGGCGCGGACAAGGTCCCGTCGCTCGAGGGCAAGTGCCTGACGGGTGCGCGCCTGAACGCGTTCAACTCGCTGGACAACGACACCACGGCCCCGGATGCTCCCGCGGACCTGCGGGTGGAGAAGGCCGGCGCGAAGGCCGTGACCCTGGCCTGGACCGCCACCGGCGACGACGGCTCGGTGGGGCGCGCCTCGGCCTACGTGCTGAAGGTGTCCGAGCAGCCCATCACCGAGGAGAACTTTGGCAAGGCTCGCACCGTCCCGACCAGCCAGCCGAACGTGCCGGGCTCGGCGGAGAAGGTGACGGTCGGGCTCATCCCGTCGGCCTCCGAGCGCACCCTGTACTACGCGCTCAAGGTGGCTGACAACGTGGGGAACACGTCGCCGCTCCTGTTGGGGCAGACCCAGGTTCCGGCTGCCAGGGTGGCCTTCGAGGACCGTATGGAGGGCGACGCCTCGCAGTGGATTCCGCAGGGCCAGTGGGCCCGCACCGAGTGGGACGGCCACGGCAAGGTCTGGACGGACAGTCCGGATGCCCCCTACAACAACGATTCGAACACCTCGCTGACCTCCAAGCCGATCTCGCTGGCCGGCGTTTCCGGCGCCACGCTGCTCTTCGACGCACGTTACGAGATCGAGTCGGGCTTCGACTTCCTCAACGTGGAGGCGAGCGAGAACGGCAAAGATTGGACCACCCTCGGCCGCCTGACCGGCTCGCGCGAGTGGGGCACCAACCAGATGGACCTGTCCGCCTACGACGGCAAGAACATCCAGGTCCGCTTCCGCATGCAGGCCGACGGCTCGATCAACGCCGACGGCTTCTACCTCGACAACGTGGTGGTGGCGGGGGACCCGAAACCGGGCGAGGTCTGATTTTCTTGTAGGTAGGTTGGTTGGCAGTTGGCAGTGCAGGAGAGCCTGCGTCACTCTCGCCAAGAAAGCAAGGCTCCTCGGGGACGGCCCCGAAAGGCCTCGTCGCGTGGCACTCAGGGTATTGCTATGGCCGAAGTCGCAAGACGGTCTCGCGCTGAGACGACCTACGCGAGGTCTTTCTCCATCTGGATGTTGCAGCGGGAGTAGGGGGAGCGGCAGGTGGTGACCTCGCGGAAGCCCAGCTTGCGGTAGAGGGCGATGGCGGGCTCCAGCACGGTGTTGCTCTCGAGGTACACGCGTTGGGCGCCGTGCTGGCGGGCTTTATCCAGGGCGGCCTGACCCAGGAGCCAGCCGATCCTCTTCCCGCGGGCCGCGGGCGACACGGCCATCTTGGCCAGTTCCAGGCAGCCGTCGCCGTGGGGGATGAGCGCGCACGTCCCGACGGGCTCCTCGCCATTGAGGGCGATCAGAATGTGTCCGCCGGGCTCGAGGATGGTCTGGCGCGGGTGGTCGAGCGCCTTGCGGTCGGCCTCCTCGACCGTGAAGTGGGCTTCGATCCACTCGAGGTTCAGGCGCCGAAAGGCGGCCTCATCGCCGGGACGGAAGTCCACCACGCGAATCCCCTCGCGCTCGAGCTTCTGCGCCAGTACGCGGTCAAAGAGCGGCCGGTGCGCGAGCGAGCGCTCGCAAGCGGCGATGGCGGCCCAGAGATCGGTGTCCGACTCGGCCAGCATGCGGCCGACGGCGGCTCCCACGTCGCTGCATTGAAAGCGCACCTTCGCGATGGTCTCCCGGCCTCGGGGGGTGAGGGTCACGAAGCTCTTACGCCCGTCCGACATGCCCTTCCGGGTGACCGCATAGCCCTGCTTGACCATCTCGCTGACGATCTGGCTGACCGAGGCATGGGTATGCCCGATCGCCTCGGCGATGGCCGAGACCGACTCTTCGTCGCGCTCGCCCAGGAGGAAGAAGACGGGGAACCAGCGCGGCTGCAGCTCGGTTCCGTAGAGGGCGTAGATGCGGGCGGCTTCCTCGCCCAGCCGATCCCCCAGGCGGCGCAGCCGGCTGCCGAGGGCCATGACTCCGATGCGGTCGTAGAAGTCCATGGCTCGGAGTATATCTGTAAGCAGCTTACGGATGTCAACGAGAAGGGTGCCTGTCGAACTCTGGACGGCATGAAAGTCTTCTACACGCCCCGGCAGAGCGTGGCCGAGAATGCCTCGTTCTCACCCAGCGCCGGCAAGCCCGAGAAGCTGGTCGCCCAATGGTTGGAACGCTACCCCATCGAGCTGGTGGAGCCAGAGCCCGTCAGCGCTCGCGATCTCGCCCTGGCCCACGACCCGGACTACGTCCGCGACGTGCTGGCCTGCCGCCATCGCAACGGCTTCGGTAACCTGTCGCGGAGCGTGGCGGACTCGCTTCCCTACACGACGGGCAGTCTGGTCAGCGCGGTCAAGCACGTGTTGAAGCAAGGGGGGGCCGCCTGCTCGCCCACGAGCGGCTTCCACCACGCGGGATACCGCCACCCCGAGGGCTTCTGCACGTTCAACGGCTTGATGGTGGCCGCGTTGCTGGTGGACGTGCGCGTCGGCATCCTCGACTGTGACTACCACTACGGCAACGGCACCGATGAGATCATCGGCCAGAAGCGCGTCACGCGGGTGGCGCACTATTCCACCGGGAGGCGCGAGAATACGGCTGACCCCGAAGAATTCCTGACGGGGTTGCCGGAGATTCTCCAGGCCATGAGCGCCGAGGTGCTGATCTATCAGGCCGGCGCGGACGCGCACGTGGACGACCCTCTGGGCGGCTGGATGGACGCTTCCCAGATGCGCCGCCGCGACGCCCTGGTCTTCGAGTATTGCCGCGACCACTCGCTTCCCGTGGCGTGGAACCTGGCCGGTGGCTACCAGGAGCAATTCCAGAACGTGCTCGACCTGCACCACGCCACCCTGGAAGAATGCTTGCGGGTGTTTGGCTGATGGACGAGCTGGCCGAGAAGTTCTCCGAGCTCGACCCGGCCACCCAGCTGCGGGTGCTGCAGAGCGTGCCGCCTCGGCGCGAGTGGCTGCGGGCCGACCTGGCCCCCGATGTGCTGGTAGCGCTGCTCGAGCATTGGCCCGAGCCCATGCATGATCATCCTTCCGCCCCGGTGCGGGCGGCCTCGGCGCGGTTCGCGTCCGACCCTCTGGCGCTCCTGGCCGGGGAGACCGACCCTCGCGTGCAGGCCGCTCTGCTGGCAAGGGTGGACGACCCTGCGACCGTGCTGGGCTTTCTCGCCTCTCCGCACTGGCCGGTGCGGGCGGCGGCGGTGCGCGCCGCCGTGCGGCTGGATCTGCGCGAGCCGCTGCGCCACCTGGCTCTGCTGAGCCGCCACAAGGACATCAAGGCTGCCTGTGTGGAGGCTCTGCGCGAGCTGGGCGATCGGGACTGGCTGACGGAGCAATTCTTATGAACTTCCGGTGACCGGGTTTGCCGATTCGTTGCGTTTCATGCGCGAGTTGCATGTTCACATCTCGGCCACATGTCTTCAGGCTGATTTGCCTACATTGAGCCACGAAATCGACGTCTGGAGACAAATCAATGCAGATACAGCCCACTTCCACCCAGGGCACCCGTGGCAAGCCCGCCTGGTCGCCCGACAGCTCCCGGTTCGCGGTCGAGGTCGAGCGCGACATCCTGGTCGTGAGCGCGGACGGCCAGTCCACGCTCGGCACCGTCGGGCCCGAGGGCCGCTGGAGCATGAACCCTTCGTTCAGCCCCGACGGCACCAAGATCGCCTACGCCACCTACGACTACCTGGGCCACGAGCTCCCCACCTGGAGCCTGCAAGTCGCCGACGCGGACGGCTCCAACCCCACGGTGCTCAACAAGAACCTGGGCTGGAAGCCCGTCTGGAGCCCCGACGGCAGCCAGATCGCCTTCACGGGCGGCGACCTGAACGACCAGGGTTTCCTGACCTGGGTCTGCACCCCCGACGGCAAGAACGAGGTCTGCGTGACCAACGTCGACCGCGGCCTGGAGACCGAGCACGTGTGGGATCCGTCCGGTCAGGAGATCCTGACCTCGGGCTACGGCGAGGACGGCCGGCACCTGGTGGTTTATGATACCACCGGCGAGAAGTCACGCCAGATCACCTTCCCGCCCGGCTACAAGACGTGGGATCAGTCGCCCGACTGGTCGCCCGACGGCTCGACGATCGTCTTCGAGCAGCAGTGGGAGGGCGGCGACCAGCTCGCCATGGTCGACCCCTACGGCGACGAGATGAAGCCGTTCGTGGACCTGGGACTGCACGAATACGAGCCCGCCTTCTCGCCGGACGGCCGGTGGGTGGCCTTCACCGCCGGCCGCCAGTCGGGCGACTTCGACCTCTACGTGGCGCGCGCCGACGGCTCGGAAGTGCGCAAGCTGACCTCGCAGGCGGGCGACGAGTACCTGCCCTCGTGGTCGCCGGACGGCTCGAAGATCGCGTTTTTGACCTTCGATACCGAGCGCAATGACGGCTGGGGCGTGGTCGACTTCACGCCCCGGGCGGGCGAGCGCGTCCGCTGAATCGGGTCAATGATCGTCGTACGACTCGCGTAGCTCGTACGACCCGCCCCTGTCGTATGACTGGCGTTGCTCGTCCGACTTTACGTGCGGTCGTATACCGCCTTACCGGACTCGCACGCGCGGTTACGCAGCTGACCACGCGTACGCAGTCAGGCAGTCGGTATACGCCCTGCTGGAGTGCGTACGCAGTTGACCACGCGTACGCATCTGGGAATGCGTACGTGCTCGGGGACGCGTACGTGCGGGGAAGTGCGTACGCAGTCAGGCAGTCGGTATACGCCCTGCTGGAGAGCGTACGCAGTTGACCACGCGTACGCATCTGGGAATGCGTACGTGCTCGGGGACGCGTACGTGCGCGGAGGTGCGTACGCAGTCAGGCAGTCGGTATACGCCCTGCTGGAGTGCGTACGCAGTTGACCATGCGTACGCAGCTGGACGTGTGCGCGCGGGGAAGTGCGTGCGCACACGGGCAGTACGAGGTCGCGCGGCCATACGCGCCCCGTCTCGTACGAGTCACGCTGCGCGTGCGACAAAAATTCGTCGTACGACTTCCGTAGCCCGGTATACCGCCTTCCGCCTCACCGCTGTCGTACGACCAAAATTCCTCGTACGCTCCGCGCAAGGCGAGGGAGAGGGCGACGACGGATCGAACGCGCTCGCATGACTTACGTGCTGCCGTTCCGGAGCCTGCGCTCCAAAGACTCCGCGATCGCCGGGGGAAAGGGGGCGTCGCTCGGCGAGCTGACGCAAGCCGGGGCGCCCGTCCCGCCGGGGTTCGTCATCCTGACCGCCGCCTTCCGAAGGTTCGCCGAGCCGCTCGATCTCGAGCTGGCCGACGTGACCACGCAAAACGCGGGGGAGCGCGCGGCGGCGCTGCGCAAGCTCATCGACGGCACGCCGATTCCCGACGCAATCCAGCAAGAGATCCTGACCCATTTCGCAGGGCTCACGAAGGTCGCCGTGCGCTCGAGCGCCACCGCGGAGGACAGCGCTTCCACCGCCTGGGCGGGTCAGCTCGACAGCTACCTCGACGTCGAGCAACCCGATCTGTTGGGCAAGGTGCGCGACTGCTGGGCCTCTCTCTACACCGAGCGCGCGCTGCTCTACCGCATCGAGAACGGGCTCCTGGGCACGGCCATCGACGTGGCCGTGGTGGTGCAGCAGATGGTCGACGCCCAGGTCGCGGGAGTGGGATTCTCGGTGCACCCGACGACCCAGGAGCCCGACCTGATGATGCTCCAGGCCGCTTATGGCCTGGGCGAGGCAGTCGTCTCGGGAGCCGTCAACCCGGATACCTGGGTGATCAGCAAGTCCAAAGACGCCATCACCGATCAGGCCGTGGGCGACAAGAAGCGCATGCTGGTTCCCGGAAACCCACCCCACTGGGAAGCTCAGACCCGGAGCGGACCTTGCCTGACCGACGACGAGGCGCGCGAGTACGGACGGATCCTACGAGGCATCGAGGCGCACTACGGGCATCCGGTGGATACCGAGTGGGCCCGGGCGGATGGCAAGTTCTACGTGGTGCAGGCGCGTCCCATCACCACGCTCGACCCGGATTACAATCACGCTTTCTATGACGAGAGCATCGGTTATGCGGCCAGCATCCGCCGTCCCTGGAACACGCTGTCGGGCACGATGTTCGCGCGCAACGTCCGGGTGGGTCTCAAGCGGCTCGGTATCCCGTTCTTTCCGCTGTTGTTGGTGGAGCCGTGCGAGGGGATGATCCAGGTCTGCCTGGTGCCCTCCGAGACGAAGCGCGTCACGGACGCGGTGGGGGAGATGTGCCGGCGCGATCCGGCCACGATCGAGGCCATCCTGCGCCGGGGGCTCGAGCTGGAGCGGGCACCGCGGGAGGCCAACTTCAAGAACCTGATCGAGGCTCTGGACGCGTTCGCCGAGGTCGTGGTGTGCGCCACTCAGGTCCCGTTCTTCGTGATGGACGGCGTGCCCGAGGGCGGGCCGCTGGTGGATCTGGCGCGCGAGCTGCGCAGCGCGTCGCTCTACCCCTGGTACACCGACACGGTGCTCCCCCCGCTGGTGCTCGACCGCCTGAAAGAGCTGGGCGCTGAGGGTTTGAAGTTTCCCCTGCGCGTCGTCACCGTCTACGAGCTGATCGACGGGGTCGACCCGGCCGAGTTGCACCGCCGCGACGAGCTCGTCGCGCGGGGACAGCTGAGCGTGTTTCAGCTGACCGACGCGCCGACTCTCAGCTTCCACCCTTCCACGGGCTTCTTGCTGGCGCGGTTGCACCACGCGCGGGTGCCGCTCTCCGGCGGCGACGCGAAGGTGCTGCACGGCTCCTCCGCTTACCCGGGCGTGGTGGAGGGCGTGGCCCAGGTGGTGCTTCATCCGGACGACCCGTTCGAGGCAGGCCGCGTGCTGATCTCGGTCAACGCCAACCCCTCGTTCATGGGCGCCATCGCGAAGTGCGCGGCGATCGTGACCGACGAGGGCGGCGCGTCTTGCCACGCGGCCATCGTGAGCCGCGAGCTGAAGAAACCCTGCGTGATCGGCACGGGCGACGCGACGACCCGCATCCAGAACGGCCAGAAAGTGCGCGTGGACGCCTTCGCGCAAACCGTTACCTTGCTTTGAACCGGGAACCGGAAATGCGCGTCGAATAGGGGAGGATGCGCCAGAAAATTTTCGCCCTGGGCTATCACATGATCGGTGAGAATGAGGAGGCGTTTCGCTTCGCCCTGAAGGCTGGCGGGCTGGCGCAGGCGGCCCGGGTGTTCCGGCGTTACCCGCCTCACTACGACGGCGAGGCGCGCCTCTGGCTGCTGCTCACCGAGGCGGAAGGATGGACCGAGCGCGAGGCGGCCGAGGTGCTGGGTCGTCCCCCCGAGCTGCCTGAGGGCTGTGCGCACGAGCACTCCGATCCGGATGGGTGCCTGAGCTGCTATCGCAAGACCGCCCCCGAGAGGAAGGCACCCGAAGCTCCGCCGGAGGAACCGGACCAGAACCCGTTCACCCTCCCGCGGCGGCTGGTCGGCACCGTCTTGCTCGTTGCCTCGCTGGCGTTCGGCGGCTGGTTCGCAATCCGGGCCTCTCTGGCCGCTCTCGCGCCCGTGCCCAGGCTCGTCACCAACGAGTGGAAAGTTTTCCATTACATCCCGGAGTCGCAGCCGTGAGGAGATGGATTCTCGAGCTGCTGCGCGGGATGCTTTTGGGAGCGTGGTTCGGCTTCTTGCTGGTCGCACCGCGCCTGGGGACCTGGACCCTTGACTCTTACACAGAGCCCCAGTTTCGCCGGGCCTGGGCGTTCATGGACGTTCCCCTGTGGGCCCAGCCCGTCTCCCTGGCGCTGGCTTTCCTCGTCTTGATCTGGTTCGGGCTGTGGTCCGCCGAGCAGCTCAGGACCGGCCCCCTCCTGAATCGGGTCATGGGCCTCCTGGCCGCCGCTCAGGTCGTGCTGTTGCCTGGCTTCTGGCTGTTCGATCGCGCCATGAAACTGTTGGACCTTCGTGAATCGGAGACGATGTTCATCACGCAGGCCACTGTGTTGACTTTGTTGGCCCTCCTGGCCTGCCAGATGAGCCTGGCGCTCCTCCGGCGACAATGGGATGCCGTGCCGGTCAGCGTGGTGCTGGTGGCCGAGCTCGCTTGCGTGGGGGCTCTGCCTCTGGCCAAGCACGATTTTGTCTTGACGGACCTGAGCCTGCTGTATGGATTCGCTTTCGCCGGGTTTCAGGCCACCTTGCTGATCCAGACCCTGGCGCGGACACGCTTGCTCTTCACCTTCTTCGCTGGTGCAGGCGGGGTCCTTGCTTTCGCCCACTTCCAGGCCGGGCCGGCCTTCGAGTCTCTCCCGGTCGGCCTGGGAGGCCCCGAGCCCTCCCGTAAGGTCCTCTGGCAAGACGCCTATTACCCCACGACCCTCCACCCTCATTCCGACTGCGGGGTGCTCGCGTCGCAGCGAGACGAGCTGCTGCAGTGGTACCGCGAGTCACCTCTGACCCGGGTGGTGGGGCTCGAAGCCCTGGAGCATCGAGCCAGGCTTGACTGGGACCCGGCCGCCGTCTGGCAGGGCAGGCTGCTGCACCTCGAACGGGGCGACGACGGCTACGCGCAAGACCTCCCCATCCTCCAGCCGGATCAGGTAGCTGGCAGCCCGGCCATCATCACCCGCAGTTGGACGCTTCCACCAGAGAAGACCCTTCACGGCAGGCTCGAGCTGGACGGCAAAGCCTGGGCGAATACGCGTGTCGCTCTTTTTTATCAATACCCACTGGGATATTCGGACTTTCGCCTGGAAGAGTGGTGCGCCGTGCAGACCACCAATGCAGAAGGCGAATTCACCTTTTACGATGTGCGGGGCAATGTCCGCCTGGCGATCGAGATCGCGAGCGACAAAAAGGTGAAGTTGCTCGATCCGAGGCCCGAACTCTATTTGATGACCCTTGACGGCCCCGAGGAAGCCGGCACCTTCCACGTGGAGACCGACCGTTAACAAATCGGCCACAGCCTGGGGTCCCCCCATGAATAGACTAGCCCCAACAAAGAGATAGGGACCACAGGGTGATGATGATTCAGCAGGTTACGAGCGCCGTCAGCGCTCCCCCACGGGCCGTGGCGCCGACAAAGGCAGCCGAGCCGCAGGATACATTCAGCCTCCAGTCGGCACTGGCGGCCTCGCACGACGAGGCGGTGTCGCTGGCGCCCAAGCTCCAGGACTTCGTGCCCGGCGAGGTGATCGTCAAGCTGAAAGCGGGCGCGTCCATCAACGCGATCAACGGCTTCACCAGCGACTACGGCGCCAAGCTGCTGCACAGATACGACATCCCCTCCACCATGGTGAAAGCCTTCGATGGCGAGCTGGTCCACCTCAAGCTCAACCCCGGCATGAGCACCGCCGAAGCCGTGGCCGCGATGGGACGCGACCCGCGCGTGCAGTTCGCGGAGCCCAACTTCAAGGTCGAATCCTTTGGACAGCCGGGCGTGCAGATCCCCGATGACCTGGTCGAGGCCCAGTGGGGCCTGCGCAACACCGGTCAGGACGGCGGCACCGCCGGTGTGGACATCAAGGTGACCGACGCCTGGAACGTCTCCACCGGCCTCAAGGAGAACGGCCCCGTCATCGCCATCATCGACACCGGCGTCGACTACAACCACGTCGACCTGGTCAACAACATGTGGACCAACCCCGACGAGATCCCCGGCGACGGCATCGACAACGACGGCAACGGCTACGTGGACGACATCCACGGCGCCAACACCGTGGCCAATACGGGCAATCCGATCGACGACAACAACCACGGCAGCCATTGCGCCGGCGTCATCGGCGCCGAGGCGGGCAACGGCGGCATCGTGGGCATCAACTGGAACGCCCAGATCATGGCCGTGAAGTTCCTCGGCAGCGGGGGCGGCGGAACCACCGCCGACGCCATCAAGGCCATCATGTATGCCAGCGCCAAAGGCGCTCGCGTGGTCAACAATTCGTGGGGCGGCGGACAGTTCAGCCAGGCCTGCAAGGACGCCATGGCGGCCTCGCCCTGCCTCCATATCTGCGCGGCCGGCAACGAGGGGATGGACAACGACAGCCGTCCGTCCTGGCCCGCCAGCTTCGGCCTGGACAACCAGATCGTGGTGGCGGCCCACAACAACAAGGACGAGCTGGCCAGCTTCTCCAACCGCGGCGCAAGGTCGGTGCACCTGGCGGCGCCCGGCGTGAACATCCACTCCACCATGAAAGAGGGCACCTACGGCCTGATGAGCGGCACCTCGATGGCCACCCCGCACGTCACCGGGGTGGCCGGCCTCATCGCCAGCGCCTATCCGAACGCGGACAACGACGCCATCAAGTCGCGCATCCTGAGCGGCGTGGACCCGATGCCCGAGCGCTGGGCTCAGCGCCTCATCACCGGTGGCCGCCTCAATGCGATGAAAGCTCTCGAGGACGACTCCGTCGCGCCCTCCGCCCCGTCCGACTTGAAGGGAAAAGCCACCGGCAATCTGGTCACGCTCGACTGGACGGCCACCGGCGACGACGGCACCACCGGCAACGCGGTCAAATACGAGCTGCGTTACTCGCGCTCGCCGATCGCGGCCAACTCGCAGCAGCCCAAGCCGGGCGAGATCAGCTTCGAGGACGCCACGGCGGTCAAGATCGCCAATCCGAAGGCCAGCGGCAGCGCCGAGACGGCCAGCGTGGAGATGATCCCCTCGGGGCGGGAGCGCAAACTCTACTTCGCCCTGAAGGTGGTGGACAACGTCGGCAACCGCTCCGACGCCGGCATCGTCGAGGTGCGCGTCCCGGCCACCCCGGTGGCCTTCGAGGACACGGTGGATGGCAACTCGCCCTTCACCCCCGAGAGCACCTGGGGGAAGGTCGATGTGCCGGGCCGCGGTGCAGTGTGGACCGATTCGCCCGACGGCGACTACGCGCCCAAGCGGAACGACTCCATCACGTCGGGCCCGATCTCTCTGAAAGATTGGACCGAGCCCGTGCTCAATTTCGAGGCCAAGACGGACATCGAGAAGGGCTATGACGGCTGCGACGTCGAGATCTACGGCAAGAAGTTCTGGGGCGGCACCAAGTGGCGCTCGGTCGGCAAGCTCGAGGGCATCGAGGACTGGAAGAACTTCAAAATCGACCTGTCCGATTACCAGGGCCAGGAAGTGAAGCTGCGCTTCCGCTTCCACTCCGACGACTCGCGCTGCCGCGACGGCGTGTGGATCGACAACGTCGTGATCACCGGCACCCGCGACGAGAACACCAAACCCAAGGGCGGCTGTTTCTAGGTTACAGCCAGGCCTGCACGGGGGCGTGATACGACAGGCAGCGCAAAACGTCGCTGGCGGACAGGATGCCGACCAGGTCGCCGCGCTCGTCCACGACGGGAAGGCAGCCGACGTGGTGCTCGGCCATCAGGCGGGCCGCCGTCAGGATGGGCGTGTGGCAGGCCGCGGTCCAGAGCTTACGGGTCATGGCCGTCGCCACCGGGGTCTCGGGCCGGTGCACGAAACGCAGCACGTCGCGGTCGGAGAGGATTCCGACCAGGCGCGAGCCTTTGAGCACCGGCAGATGACGAAAGCCGCGCTCGGCCATCAGGTGCAGAGCCCGGGTCACGGTCACCTCTGACCCGATGGTCGCGAGATCGCGCGTCATCAGGTCTTGCACCTCCTGGGCCGGCCGGCACACGGGGGGCAGGCGGTGGCGCGCCAGCGCGGGCGGCCAGGCCGCCTCGGCGGGGGCCGGCTCGAAGGCCTGGAGAAGGAAGTCGGGCGTCACCCAGCTCAGCGCCATGGAGCGATCTTCCCGGCAGGGGCCCCCGGTCCCTCGTCAAGAATACAGGCGCGAGCATGAGCGTCTTTTTGCTGCTGGATGGGGTTCTTTACCGCTCGCGGCCCACCCCCGATCAGGCCGGACGGGCCTGGGAGCCGGCCTTTCCCAACGATTTCGATATTCTCTCGGCACCCAAGGATCCGCCGCCCGAGCCGCCGGCGACCTCGAGGACCCCTCCAGCTTTCTCCCGCCCGGCGCCCGAGCCACCCCGTCCGATGGCCGTGCCGGCGGGCTTGATGGAGTTGTGGCAACTCGGGGGGGCGGTCCCTCCCGCTCCCAAGGCGCCTCCCAGCGGCAACTCCGAGGTGGCCGCCAAGTCCGAATTTCGGCCGCTGGTGCACATTCCGCGCACCGGGGTGGCTCCCCCCGACCTGGGTCAGGTCGAGCCGGTCGACCCCGACTCCAGCCCCGATCGGCATCGTCCCGAGCAGCCCGTGCTGGTCTCGCGAGTCATGAGCCGGCCGGCCGACTGCCTCATCCGCACGGCCACGGTGGCCGAGGCGCGCCAGGCGATGGAGCACGGGCACTATCACCACCTGCCCGTGGTGGACGAGGAGCACCGCCTGGTGGGAGTGCTGTCCGACCGTGACATCCTGGCGGCGGGGGCTCACCAGTCCGTGGCCGACGTGATGACCAGCCCGGTGCTGGTCGCCTCTCCCTCCACCCCGCTCTATCTCGCCTGCGAGGGGCTCTGGGCCCAGAAAGTGAGCTGTCTGCCGGTCATCGACGGCAATTTTCGGCCCGTTGGGATCCTGACGGTTTTCGACGTGCTGCGCCATCTGGCGGGGCATCCCCAGCACCTCTACACACTGGAGTAGGCCTTGATTCGCATTCTCGTTCTCTTCGTCTGTCTCGTCAGCCTGGCGCTGGGCGACACGGTCAGCGTGCGCAACAAGCCTTTCCCGGGAAAAGTGGATGGCAAAGGTGCGGAGGTCTACGTGGAGTTGGCCGTGCTGGTCAAGCTGCTGGACGCGGGCCAGACCTCGCGCGACGGGGGCTGGGTGGTCACGGGGCCGGCGGGCCTCTCGGTGGACTCGACCGCGGTTCGGCAGAAGGGCGATCTCGTGCATCTGGGCGACTTCGCCAAAGCCGCCGGGGCGAGGCTGGTCGTCTCCTCCGAGCTGAGCTCGGTCGACTACTATCCTCAGCCGAAGAAGGCCGAGCCGGACCCGACGCGGGGCCTCAAGCCAGCCCAGGTGGTGCTGAAGGTCATCGAGCTGACCACGGTCGATATCCCCGCCACGCCCGAGGATATAGACGCCTGGACCAGCGCGACGGTGGATCAGGCTGCCGCGGTCGCCGCCCGTCACTACCTCGGCCGGCGTCCCTATCTCTCGGCCAGGGCTCGCGCCGAGTGCGATCGGGAGCTGGCCGACGGCACCGGGGGCAGTTTTACGTTCACGATGGGGGCCTCCGAATCGGAGGTGGCGACCTCGCTGCGCAACCCCTTCATCCTGGGGATGTATCTCGAGTTCATGCGGATCTGGAAGAGGAGCACCTGGACGGTGGTGCGCGAAAGCATCGAGGGCGACCACGCCGTCGTGGACCTCACCGCTCGCGAGCCGGGCGATAAAGTGCCGGGCAAGATGCACGTCGTCCTCGTGAACGAGTTTGGGGGCTGGAAGGTCGACAGCGACATGATCCTCAAGCTGGGCCACTGAGTTAATGTAAGGTTGACACAACCGGGCTGACAGGGTATACTTCGTGTGTTCCCGACACGCTGAGAGGAGGCCCTGCCCCTGATGCTCGCGCTCGTTCCCGATCGCCCCGCCCTCTGCCACGACAGCGAAACGACCCTGGATCTCCTGATCCGCATTACCCCCGACAAACCCGCCCAAGAGAAAGAGCGTCCCGAGATCAATCTCTCGTTGGTGCTCGACCGTTCCGGCTCGATGGCCGGGCAGAAGCTCGCCATGACCCGCGCAGCGGCCGGTCTGGCCGTGCGCCAACTGCGCGAGGAGGACCGCGTGAGCGTGGTCGTCTTCGATGACAACGTCCAGACCCTCGTCCCCTGTGGTCCCGCAGTCGACAAGCAGCGTATTGCCCGCCTGCTCGAGCAGGTGCAGCCCGGCGGCTCCACCGCTCTTTGCGACGGTTGGCGGCGGGGCGTCGAGGAAGCCGCGACAGCCCGGGAAGCCCGTCGCATCAACCGGGTGGTGCTGCTGACCGACGGCGAGGCCAACAAGGGCGAGGTCAATGCTGACGCCATCTGCACTCAGGTCCGCGCCTTCGCGGCTCAGGGGGTGCAGACCACCACGCTCGGTTTCGGAGCCAGCTATAACGAGACGCTGCTGCGCTCGATGGCCGCCAGCGGCGAAGGCAACCACTTCTACGTGGAGCGCCCCGATCAACTGGCAGATTTCTTCCAGATGGAGCTGGGCGGACTGGCGGCCACGCGGGGCACGCGCGTGCGTCTGGCGCTGGAAACGCTGCCCGGCGTGAGCGTCGAGCCCATGTTCGGTATGGAGACCGACGAGCAGGGCCGCTTCATGCTGGGTGATCTGGTCGTCGGCAATCCGCTGGAGGTCCTGGTGCGCCTGCGGGTGCCGGCCCAGAGCGTCACGCGGCCGGTTTTGACCGCGCGGCTCAGCTACCATTCGCTCGACACGGAGCGCACCGAGAGCCTGGAATCCTCTCTCGAGCTCATGCTTGTCAGCGCGGCCCAGCGCGAGGAGATCCGTCCGCAAACGGAGGTGCGGGCTCGCGTGGCGACGGCCGTCGTGGCCAGGTTGCGGGCCGAGGCCATGGAGCTGGTGCAGCAGCGCCAGGAAGGCGCCGCGATGCGCCTGTTGCGCGAGGCCCTGCGCACGCCTCATCTCCCCGCCGAGGAGCACGAGTTGCTGCAGGACCTGATCGAGACGCTGGAGCGTCGCGACTACAGCTCCGGGCACAAGAAGGCGGCCATGCACGGCCACGGCCACTCCAAGGGGCACGGCCATTACGGGCTACGTCCGCGCAGCAGCGCCGACGCCCTGACCGCGCTCATGAACGGGGGGCGGATCGCCCTGCGCCCCGGGCCGCTGCTGGCCAGCCGGCCCGCGCCCGGAGCGCGCCCCTGGGCCCGCTTTCAGGGGATGCTGCGCGGGCTGGCTCACGGCGAAGCGCGGGGCAACGCGCAGGCCTGGGCCGACGTGGACGGCCCCTCGCGACCAGGGGTAGGAGAGGCGACCGGACTGACGATCGCCACGCTCCGGCACCTGGCCGATTGGGGCGGCTTCAACGCCGCGCGCCTGGCCAACGAGCTCCGGCGCGCTCCCGTGGCGCGCGTGAGCCCCTCGCTGAGCGCCTTCCGGAAGGCCATGCAAGAAGGGGACGATTGGCACCAGGCCGGCGCCAGGTCGGCCGGCTGCGGCGCTCTGCGCCGGGTCGCGCCCCTGCTGGTGGTCGGCGAAGGGTTGTGGTCCAACGTGGCCATCGGCGCGATGCTGACCCACAACGACAGCGCTTCGCTGGCGAGCTGTCTGGGCTTCGCCGCGGTGCTCTGGGAGCTCTTGGCGATGGATCGCCCGCCTGCTCCGACCTGGTACGGCGATCGTTTCCTCGAGGCGATCGAGGGGCTGGAGACCGAACAGACTTACACCGTCACGGCACCGCGCTATGACGGCTGGCAGGGCAGTCTGCGCGACTTCGTGCACGAGCGACTGGCCGACGCCCGTCAGCGCGGGCTGGACGCGGAGCAAGCCCTGCGCGAATGGGGCTCGGGCCCGTTCGTGTTCGAGATGGTTCCCGATCTGCTCTGGATTCTCGAGCGGCACGGCGCGCATCCGGACGAGGCGCTGCGTGCGGCCACCCGCACCAGCCTGGAGGCGGGTTCGCTGGGCGCCCTGGTAGGCGCGGCCGTGGGGGCCCTGCATGGAACGGCCGCCGGATGGGAGCTCGACGACGAGTTGGAGCGGGTTCTGAGCGAAACGGCAAAGACCTTCCAACTTCGGTAACAACGGTAACATCTGTGCCGAAATCGGCAAAGCCTGTAACAATTTTGTTACAGGCTTTTTTCATGAGGCGGTCCGGAGCCAGCCTATACTGGCCTCAAGAGACTAACTTCTGGAGGGACTTCAGCCTTGGCCAGCCCCGTCGAGAGCGTCAGCTCCAAGCGATCCGCGCCCGCTCACACTTCGGCCCCCGCCCGCAGCTCGGCGGCTGCCACGCGCAGCTCGGCTCCCGAAAAGACCTCCGCCGCGCCCAGCAAGGACCGCGTCACCCTCAGCGCCGAGGTCTCCGGGGCTGAAGCGGCGGCCAAAGCCGGCGGGGTCCCGAACCTCGCGGCGGCTTATGGCGGCTCCACGCACCCGGCCGTGGCCAAAGCCCGCGAATTCGTTGGCCAGAACGCGATCGACGTCAAGGGCGAGCTGCCCAATTTCGACGCCCCCGGCGGCCAGACCAACAACTGCGCGGCCTTCGTTACCGCTAACCTCTTCAACTCGGGCGACCTGAGCAGGACCGAGATGAACGTGCGCGAGCTCGAAAAAATGCTCCCGACCGAGGGTTATCACAAGGTTCCCGCCGAGCAGGCGCGCTCGGGTGACATCTGGATCGCCAAGCAGGGCAGCCATACCGAGCTGGTCTCCACCGACGGCGGTCTGAACACCATCGGCTCGAACAACGATCGCAAGAACCACCAGATCATCAGCGAGCGGTCGAAGGATCCCGACGCCGGTTACTACTGGCAGAAGCAGGAGCCCCAGACGCTGATGGCGTCAGCGCGCTAGCTCGCCGTCCACGGGGCGGTCCTCGAGACCGAACCACTGCTCCAGGGTCTGCTCGAAGAACAGCGCCACGTCGGGCGAACTGAGCCCTCCCAGCAGTCGCTTGCGCTGCCCGTTCTTGAGCAAGGCGCTGAGCGTATAGCTGCGAGAGCCTTTACTGCCGCGGATTTCCTCGGAGTAGAACTGATCGACCTGGGCGATCTCCAGCGTGCAGGCACCGAAGAAGGGGAGCGGCTTGAACGCGATCGAGACGTCGCGCCGCGTCACCGTGACGATGGTGCTGTTCACGAAACCGCACAGACAGATGTACGTGATGAGGACTCCCACCGCCACGTGGATGAGCGGAAAGAGGAAAGCCTTCGGGTCGACGTGATTGCTGGTGAGCATTACGGTATAGGCCACGATCAGCATGCCGTCCCAAAAGAAGGCGAAGAACGCCAGGAAGAGGACCCCGATGTTGAACCAGCGCTGGGTCAGCGTGAGCACCTCGCCCGAGCCGCTCACCTGCACTCCGCTGGGGCGCTGCACGATGGGCCGCGGCGCCTGGCTGGCGACGACCTGATCCCCAAACGAGAAGATGTTCCCGCAAGCGGGGCATTTGGCCACCAGCGACTGGATGTTGCACTCCTCGCTCGGGATGGGGGAGGCGCAACTGGGGCAGCTGATCTGCACTACCGCTTGCCTCGGACCAGCACCCCGCCGATGACCAGACGGCCCTCGTTGGTGCCGATCGCCTGGGCTTGCTCGGGGGGCTTGTGGCCGCGCTCGAGCACGAAGATGTTGGAGAGGCGCGCCCGGGCCGAGGCCGGATCGTTCTCGGCGAAACGCTGGATAGCCCCGCGCACGTAGTCGATGCGGCGGTCGGTCGGGGTGGCGCCCGGCTGACCCGCGGGGCTGCGCAGGATCTCCCCGAACAGCTCGGCGCGCTGTTGCAGCGATTCGGTCTCGACCTGCACCGCCATCAGCGGCAGGGACTCGGCGGCCAACTGCGTCCCGTGAATCGCGGCCAGCTCGACGAAGGCCCGGGTGGCCTCCTGGTGCTGGTCGTTGTCAAAGTTGGCCGACACCGCGTCGTAGTGCTCGACCGCTTGTTTCAGGGGAGCCACCTGGGTCAGCTTGGCGAGACAGCGCAGGCGCGTATCCGGATCTCGGCCCGCGTAGCCCGCCTCCCACAGAGCCGCGCGCTCGCTGCCCGTGAGACTCTTCGGGATGACCTGGTCCAGCTCGCGCGCCTGCTGGTACAGGTGCCTGAGCTCGTCCGGGCGCTCGGCCAGCTCGGCCTTGAAGGGGACGTGGGGACCGCCTTCATGGCTGACCCAGAGCAGTTTCTGGTCTCTCTCGTAGGCTTTGAAGGGAGACATGTGGATGGCGTCCACGCCGTCGGGATGAAAGCGGAAATCGTGCTGCTCGAGCACGTTGAGACCCTGCGCGAAGGCGGGTTTCGTCAGTCCGTAATCCTTGCCCGAGCCCATGAAGTAGTTCAGGGCCAGCACGGTCTCCTCGCTCCGGATGTCGATCGGTTGGCGTTGGCGAGGCGGGCGCACGCCCATCCTTCCATTGCGGTGGGTGCCGTTGGCAAAACGGTAAAGAGCGACGCGATCGACCGGGGCCCCATCCTGGGCCGTCTTCATCTGGAGCGTCACGAAGCCCGCGTCGCCCAGATCCTTCACGGCCAGGGCGAGGTTGTCCGTCGTGGTGCCAAGGTGCACGGCTTCGACCTGCTGGACCTCGTCCGGCTCGAGCTCGATGGGCACCAGGTTGCGTCCGGACACTTTTACGGAGCCGTTTTGCTCGGTCAGACGCACGCCATTGATCGTGGGGAGCATATGCCCGTCGAGGGTAACAGTCCACCCTGAAAAGATGCTGAATGTTCATAACCATGTCACCAACCGCCCCGACCGGATCGGTTAGATTGCAAAAGTCATCTCGGGGGAGAAGCACCACACAAAAAACAGGAGGACTGAATCCCATGATCCGCGAGCTCCAGAACTTTGCACTGAACACCAACCAGGCCGTCACGCGTCCTGCTTGCTCGTGTGGATCGTGCGCGAAATGCTCACCCGCCAAGGCCGACCCGAAGGAAACGGTCGAGCTGGGCGGCGGCTCGTTCGAGCCGAAGAGCTCCCAGGCCCCCAAGATGTCCAGCGCCATCACGCTCCAGTCGCGCATCGCCTCGGTGGCCGCCGAAGCCCTGCATCTCGAGACCAAGCTCAACGAGCACGTCGAGGGTGAGGTCATCGTCAAGCTGCGCCCCGACTCCGCGGGCCTGATGGACGGCTTCGCCAACGAGTATGGCGCCACCACGATTCAGAAGTTCCAGCTGCCCCAGGATATCACCAAAAGCGTGGGCGGTGAGCTCGTTCATCTCAAGCTGCAGCCCGGCATGACCGCCGCCCAGGCGATCGCGCTGATGGCCAAGGACGAGCGCGTGGCCTACGCGGTCACCAACGACATCCTGCACAGCTACGGCGATGCCACCCCGGTCGTTCCCAACGACCTCGACCCCAAGCTCTGGGGCCTGAACAACACCGGCCAGGGCGGCGGCACGGCTGACGCCGACATCGACGCTCCCGAAGCCTGGGCCATCAGCACCGGCTCGCGCAGCGGCCCGGTCATCGCGGTCATCGACACGGGCGTGGACTACAACCACCCTGACCTCAAGAACAACATCTGGACCAACTCCAAGGAGATCCCGGGCGACGGCATCGACAACGACGGCAACGGCGTGATCGACGACGTGCACGGCTACAACGCCATCACCAACTCGGGCAACCCGATGGACGACCACTATCACGGCACGCACTGCGCCGGCACCATCGGCGGCGAGGGCAACAACGGCGCCGGCGTCGTGGGCGTCAACTGGCAGGCCCAGATCATGCCGGTCAAGTTCCTGTCCGGCTCGGGCAGCGGCACGCTGGCCGACGCCATCAAGGCGCTCGTCTACGCCGGCAACAACGGTGCCCGCATCACCAGCAACTCGTGGGGCGGCGGCGGTTTCAACCAGGCGCTGCTGGACACCCTGAAGAGCTCGCCCTGCCTCAACATCTTTGCGGCCGGCAACGAGAGCAACAACAACGACCGCCGTCCTTCCTACCCGGCCAGCTATGATGTGCCGAGCATCGTTTCGGTGGCCGCCAGCGACAAGAACAATCGCCAGGCTTCGTTCTCGAACTACGGCGCCAAGTCGGTCGACCTGCACGCTCCCGGCGTGGACATCTACTCGACGTCTCCCAACAATGGCTACCGCAACCTGTCGGGCACCTCGATGGCCACCCCGCACGTCTCCGGCGTCGCCGGCCTGATCGCCACGATGTATCCCGATGCCACCAACGACCAGATCAAAGCCCGCCTGATGAACGGTGCGGTGAAGGTGCCCGAGTTCGCCGGCAAGACGGTGACCGGTGGCCTGCTCAACGCCGCCAACTCGCTGGAGAACGACTCGGTCGCCCCGGCCGCTCCCAACGACTTCCGCTCGCTCAACGCGACCGCCAACTCCATCTCGCTGGCCTGGACGGCCACGGGTGACGATGGCTGGTGCGGCCAGGCTTCGGGCTACGAGGTTCGCCTCGCCGACAAGCCCATCGTGGATGGCGAAGCGGCCGAGAACCAGGTGACCTTCGACGCCGCCGATGCGGTCCCGTCGGGCGCCCCGTCGGCCACCGGCACCATCGAGAGCGCCCGCGTCAGCGTGCCGCTCAGCGACACCGAGAAGACCTACTACGTGGCCCTGAAGGTGACCGACAACGTCGGCAACCGCTCCGAGATCCGCACCACCGAAGTGACCGTGCCGGCCGCCACCGTGGCCTTCAAGGACGACTTCGAGGGTCAGGAGGCCAACTTCACGCCCGAAGGCAACTGGGGCCGCGTCGAGGTTCCCGGCCGCGGTAAGGTGTGGACGGATTCGCCCGACGGCCAGTACTCGAACGGCACGAACACGTCGCTGACCTCGCGCCCGATCGACCTCACCAACCTGTCCGGCTCGACGCTGGTCTTCGACTCGAAGATCGACAGCGAGCAGGGCTACGACAAGGGTGTGGTCGAGGCGTCGGTGGACGGCCAGACCTGGACCTCGCTGGCCGAGTTCACGGGTCAGGAAGACTGGAAAAAGAACCAGATCGACATGTCGGCCTACGACGGCCAGAGCGTCCAGGTTCGCTTCCGCTTCAGCGCCGACAGCTCGCAGGTGGGCGACGGCTTCTACGTGGACAACATGATGATCGCCGGCAGCCCGCGCCAGTAAGCGCTGGTGGCCCTGGGAGCCTCGCTTCGAGAGAAGCGGGGCTTCTTTGCTTTCAGGGGAGGTTCCAGTCGGCCAGGCCGACCTGAAGGATGGGGGCGGGCCAGTCGGGGCGGCCGTTCACGGTGGAGAGGAAAACCTCGACGGCGTGGCCGTTCTTGACGGCGCGCAGCTCTTTGTGGGTGGTCATCCAGACCTTGCCGTCGCGTACCATGTCGTGGGCGGGCTTATCGGTGACGGTCCAGCCCTGCTTCACCAGACCCTCGCGCACGGCCGCGAATTGCTTGGCGCCATCGCCGGTCACGGCGTAGCCCACGTTGTAGGTCGAGCGGGTCTCGAAGGGCTTCAGGCCGGGGGTCTGGGCGATCCAGGCGAGGTCGGAGGGGAGAGTGACCGCGAAGGCGACCGCGGTCAGCATCAGGGTGAGAAGGAGTTGGCGCATGGTGAAGGGGTTCACGGTGGTCTGTTAACAGCCCTTCCCTGGTTTTGTAACACGCCCCGGCGTAGACTCTGGACGCGATGAGAATCCAGAGCCTGGCGCTGGCCACGATGTTGCTGACGAGCCCCCTTCGGTCGGCTTCGGCGGAGCCTGCTGGACCCACGGACACCTTCACCCGGTCGGTGGTTCCCGAGACCCCGGTGCTGAACGTGCCTGACACGCGCCAGTCGACCAACTACTCGTGTGGCGCCGCGGCTCTGCAGGCCGTGCTGGCCTACTACGGCATTCAGGAGACCGAAGAGGACCTGATGGAGAAGCTCGGCACGACGCCCGATCAGGGCACGCGTCCCGAGGCGATCTTGCGGGTGGCGCAGTCGTATGGCTTGCAGGCGGAGTTGCGTCAGAACGTGTCTTTAGAAGACCTGGCTCGCGAGACGGCTGCCGGGCGGCCGGTCATCGTGGATGCGCAGGCCTGGCGCGAAGATTCTTTAGTTCCCTGGAAGGATCGTTGGGAGGACGGCCATTATATGGTCGCCGTCGGCGTGGATTCCAAGAACGTTTATCTCGAGGACCCGTCGCTCGACTACAGCAAGGGATTCATTCCCCGCGAGCAGTTCATGGAGCGGTGGCACGACTATGAGGTCGGACCCAAAGGGGAACGCCAGGAATATCGCCAGGCGGCCATCTTCTTCCGGGGCAAGACCCCCGCGCCGCCGCCCGTCTTCTTGCCGGTCGACTAGTTTACGCCGTCTTCAGGCTGAGCCGGTCGGTCTCGTGGCGCAGCAGGCGCGAGCGCTGCACGAGCAGGCTGGCCCAGGTCTCCAGAGCGCGCTCGCTGCGGCGTTGTTCACGCTCGATGCGGGCATCCTGCACCTGGTGGCGGAAGACCGTCTGAGCCACGCTCTCCTGAACGCGCTCCTCGCGCCGCTGCTCGAGCATCTCTTCCAACTCGTCGAGCGCGAGATTGATTCTGGCCTGCACCATCTGACTGTCCATCGAACGTATGACCTACCTTTCGAGGACTATCTTAGGCCTGGGAGGGACCTCGCTTCTGTGATCTGGCACACCCTTCGCTTTTCGGGGGGTGTCAGGAAAGGGGAGAGGGGGAGCGGGGAGGATGAGGCACTTATACGAGCTGTATTGTGGATAGCTGGCGGGCGTCGATGGACGTGTGTGCCAGTAATAGCTCGTGTGGACATAGTCAGCAGGTATGAAAGGGTAAGGAAACCCACTGACCCCTTCCTGGGATGGGGGTTCCACGCATAGCGCCATCAGAACAGCCGAGGCGAGCAGCATTGCAAGCGGTGGCCACGAGTATCTTATCCATCGCACAACGACAATACGCCGCCGAGTTCGGCGGAGTTCACACGAGTGGTTGCTTACCTCAGCCGAGAATTTCCCCACCCCAGAGCCGCCCAACAAATTCCTGCGCGGGGACAATCTCGATGCCATCCTCCGTCCGGCGAGGAAACCGCTCCAACGAGACAAGGTAGAGCTGTTTGACGCCCGGGTCCTGACGAAATTGACGTAACCCCTTCAGATGGTCTGAGTGGACATTGGAAACCGCTTTGGCCTCGACGGCCACTTCGGCGTCGTTGATAATCCGCGTTGAAGCATTACTTTAGAATTTCTATGCGATTCCAAAGTAGGCCTTTAAAAATGTCTGTCACTCCGGCGGTGGGCCCAACCGCGCTCGCTCTTCCTCGACGATGGAGTCGTCCAGCTTCTTGAAGAGCGGAGCCGGCGTGCCCAGGACGTGGCCCTCGGCCAGCTCGGGCATCGACCACGCTGCCGTGTCGGAAGTCCCCGGCAACGCCAGGATCTCGTGCAGCTTGCGGCACGTGTTGGGCAAGAACGGCGTCAGCAGCACCTTCAGGCCCGCGATGAGCCGTAAGGCCGTGGCGACCGAGGTCGCCGCTCGCGCCCGGTCGACCTTGATGGTCTTCCAGGGCTCCTGGGTGTCGATGTAGCGGTTGCCCTCGCGGACCGTCTCGAAGATGCGCCCCAGCGCGGCTTTGAACTTGCAGGCCTCGATCAGCTCCGCCACGGCGGGGAACGTGTCCGCGCAGGACTTCAAGATCGCCTCGTCCTCGGCCGTGGGAGCCGCCACCGGCACCTTGCCCTCGAAGTTCTTGTTGTTGAACGTCGTGATGCGCTGCACCAGGTTGCCCCAGGCGGCCACCAGCTCGTCGTTGTTCTTGCGCAGGAACTCGTGCCAGGTGAAGTCGGCATCGTTGTTCTCGGGGGCGTTCACCGTGAGCACGAAGCGTAGCGGGTCGGGATCGTAGCGGTCCAGTACCTCGTTGACCCACAGCGCCCAGTTGCGCGACGTGGAGAACGCGTGCCCCTCGAGGTTGAGGAACTCGTTGGCGGGCACGTTGGTGGGCAGGTTGTGGCCCTCCTCCAGGCCCACCAGCACGGCCGGCCAGCGAATGGCGTGGAACGGGATGTTGTCCTTGCCGACAAAGTAATAGGTCTCAGCGGAGGGGTCCTTCCACCATTTCTGCCAGGCATCCGGCGTGCCCTGAATCGAGGCCCACTCGACCGCCGCGCTCAGATAGCCGATCACCGCCTCGAACCAGACGTAGATCGCCTTTTCCGTGAACCCTTCGATGGGCACGGGAATGCCCCAGGCCATGTCGCGAGTCACGGCCGAGTCCACCAGGCCCTCCTTGAGGTAGCGCCGGGTGAAGTTGATCACGTTCGGACGCCACCAGCCTTTGCCGGCCACGTAGTCCTCGAGCTTGTCGTTGAAAGCCGACCACTTGAAGAACAGGTGGGTGGTGTCGCGGGGCACGGGAGTGGCGTTGGAGCGCTTGGAGCGCGGATTCTTCAGCTCCAGCGCATCCAGCGTGCGGCCGCAGCTGTCGCATTGGTCCCCGCGCGCGTGGGTGAAGCCGCAGTGGGGACAGGTGCCCTCCACGAAGCGGTCGGGGAGGAAAGCCTCGACCTCCGGGTCGTACAGCATCGTCTGCGTGGCCGGATACAGGTAGCCCTTGGCGTGCAGCTTGCGGAAGATGTCCTGCACCACGTTGCGGTGGTTCTCGGTGGTGGTCTTGGTGAAGAGCTCCCACTGCACGCCCAGACGCTCGAACGACTCGAGGAAGCTGGCGTGGTAGCGGTCGGCCACCTCCTGGGGACTGCATTTCTCGGCCTCGGCCCGCACCGTGACGGGCGTGCCGTGCTGGTCCGAGCCTGAGACCATCAGCACGTGATTGCCGGCCATGCGGTGATAGCGCGAGAAGATGTCGGCGGGCAGATAACAGCCGGCCAGGTGACCGAGGTGAAGGGGGCCGTTGGCATAAGGCCAGGCCACTCCCACGAGGATGTGCTTGGACATGGGGGCTCCTTCGAAAGTGAGACTGCCGAGGCGCGGCCGGAAGGACGCGCCGATCGATCCATTGTGCTTGGCTCCGAGCCGCCCTCAAAGTCTGGTGGCGGCGGAGTTTCCTCCGTCACCACCGGGAGGTTTGCGGCCGGAGCTATGCCGTTCGGGGCGGATCCTAGCGATACCTGGAGTGATAACGGACCTTACCGAAGAACGGCTTGTGGCCGTCGGCGCTGACCACGAAGTCGGCCGCAAAGCGCTGCAGCTCGTGTTTCGGGCCGTAGACGACCTCGTAAACCTGGAACTTGCCGATGGAATGGCCAGCGCCTCGCTCGCAGCCGCTGATGTCCAGGGCGGCGGCGTCGGGATCCTCCGAGCCGGCGCGGTCATAAAGCCCGGGCTTCAGATCGGCTCGCCCCGGGCCCGTAAACACGAGGTTCCAATAATCCCGTCCCGGCCCCTCGGTCTTGAGATTGACCATGGCGTCGCCCGAGCCGCTGAACCGGGTCTTCTTGACGTCGTAGAAGAGCTCGCGGCCGCCCACCACGGGATCGTCCGGGGTCGAGCCCAGCAGATAGAGAGTGTCGCGCGCCGCGCCCTCCTCGATCGTGGGCGGGAACTGGAAGCCCTCCACGTCCACGATCTCGTCCCGAGAGACCAGCAGGCGATCTTTCTCCTGGTAGAACGTCAGCTTGGTTTTGTATTCCGCGCGCGGGTCCAGTTCGACCGCCTGCGACGTCAGCCGCGCGGCCGCCTTGAACTCGCCCCGCGAGGCGGCCTCCTGGGCCTCGATGAACGCGGCCAGTGCGCGCTCCCCTTTGTGGCCCCCCATTCGCTCGAACATGGCACCGGCTTTACGAGCGGCCACGGCGGCCTGCCCCCACTGACCGTGCTCGGCCTGCAATTGCGCCAGAGAGAGCTGGCGCCCGGCCAGCTCGACCGAGCGACCCCTGGCGCGGTCGGCCACCTCCTCGCGCAAGAGCTGCATCTGCGGCCCGGACCCGGGAACGTGCTTGAGCTCGGCCAGCGCCAGCTCGGTCTGGTTGGTGGCCAGATACGCCCGTGCCAGCACCTCGTGGGCGGCTGGCTCGATCTCCTGCACCGTCCGGGCGCGCAGAATGGCGTCCGGATACTTGCCGCCGTCAAGCGCCTGACGGGCCAGCAGCAGCTGCTGCCGAGCCAGCCCCTCGCTCTCCTCGGGAGTCACCGCCGCCAGAAGCTCGCGCGCGCCCCGGTAGTCGCCGATGCGGAGCGAGGTCTCCAGCAGAATGCCGCGTGCCTCCAATGCATCGGACTCATTCAGCTTCGTCTTGAGCGCCTCGCGGGCGAACGAGGCAGCCGCCCGCCAGTCGCCACGAGACGCCAGCGCCCGCGCCTGCTTGAGGTTGTCGACCGGCAGGGGGGCCGGCGGCACCACGGCCACCGGCGAAGCGCTGACAACCGCAGCCGGAGGTTGCGTGCCGCAGCCACACAACACCAGAGCCAGCGCTAATCCAAGCCCGGAAAGCCTCATCCGGACTGGGATTCTCTCGCTGCCTTCAGACTCCTCGATCGACGCGGTTCCGCTGCCGGTCCGAGAAGCGCTCCAGGCCCAGCTCGATCAGGCGATCCAGCAACGCGCCGTAGGACAGGCCGCTCTTCTCCCACATGCGGGCGTACATCGACACCGGGGTGAAGCCCGGCATCGTGTTGACCTCATTGAGGTAGATGGCGCCTGTCTCGTCGAGGAAGAAGTCGACCCGCGAAAGGCCGTTCAGATCGAGCGCCTGGTAGGCCGCGATGGCCAGCTCTTTGATGCGCGCGGTCTGCTCGGGGGTGATCTCGGCCGGGATGACGGTCTCCTGGCCTTTGGTGTTCAGGTATTTGGCCTTGTAGTCATAGAACTCGTGGCCGTGCACGATCTCTCCGGGCAGCGAGGCCTCGGGGCGATCGTTGCCCAGCACGCTGATCTCGATCTCGCGGGGTTTCTTCGCGGCCTCTTCGACCACCAGCTTGCGATCATACTCGGCCGCCACGTCCAGGGCTTTCTCCAGCTCCTCGCGCGTGGTCGCGCGCGAGATTCCCACGCTGGAGCCCAGGTTGGCCGGCTTGACGAAGCAGGGCAGCCCGGGCGACTGCAGCAGCTTCTCGATCACCTGCTCGCGCCGGATCTCGAGGTCGGTCCGGGTGACTTGCTGCCAGGCCAGCTGGGGCAGGCCGTGAGCGGTCCAGATCGCCTTCATCAGGGCCTTGTCCATTCCGACCGCCGAGCCCGACACGCCTGCCCCTACGTAGGGCAGACCCGCCATCTCGAACAGACCCTGGATGGTGCCATCTTCGCCGTAGGTGCCGTGCAGCACCGGAAAGATGACGTCCAGGCGCGGGATGCTGGCCTCGTCTTTCAGGGTCGTCAGGGCTTGCTCGCCGCCCGGCAGCACCGCCAATGTGGTACCGTTGCCGTTCACCACCCCGGCCTCGAGGGCGGCCGTGGCTTTGACGGGGGGAAGCCACTTGCCTTCGCGCGTGATTCCCAGAGGGACGACCTCGTACTTGTTCGGGTCGAGCCCGTTGATGACCGACCGCGCCGACAGCACGCTCACTTCATGCTCGCCGGAGCGGCCTCCGAAAACCACGCCAATCCTGATCTTGCTCATAAGCTCGAGAATTCGGGCACGGCTTGAATTTCCTTCAGAACTTGTGTTCGATCTCCCGGCAGATGTTACAAATGGGTTTCTCTTTTGTAACACTCCTGTAATGACACGTTCACAAGTCTGTGGTAGACTGATGCCATGGCTGTAGATCCCACCAATCTCGTCGCCAGCCAGCTGGCTGGTTTCACCAACGCACCGCAACTTGCCCCCGGGCAGATCTTTCCGACCGGTCTCAATTTCGGTGGTGGGCTGAACCCGCTGGGTAACCCGCTGGCAGGCGGTTTCGCCGTGCCGGGTCCCCTGGTCGGCACGCCCGAGGGCAACATCGAGGGGATGATGCTCGGTATGCTGGGCGAGTCCTCCGTCAGTCAGGGCATGATGATGAACTTCATCAACGAGATGTTCACCTCGTACGACCAGCTGGCCAAGTCCTACGTGGGAATGCTGGGCAAGGCCGCGCCAGCCGCAGCCGCAGCCGATAAAGCCGCCGGAGGCTAGACCTCACCGGCAGTCGAGAAGCCCCGAGCGATCGGGGCTTCTTTGCATGGTCTGGGTCGATCGTGTTCACACTTTGGAAACGATTCGGTAAAGTGCGCGCAACGGCAATTGCCTACGATCGGAGTATAGCAACTCCAGGGAGGACAAGCCTTTGCCCATCCGTCTTCTGCTCATGCTCGCTCTGTTGGTCCAACTGGCCGTGGCCGAGCCGCCCAAGAAGCCCGCTCCGGTTCAGAGCCAGCCGTCTCCCGCCGTTCCGCTGGCCTGCCTGGCCGCCGGCCTGGGTCTCTCCCTGGTGGCCGCCCGCTCTCAGCGGTAGGGCCCCAGCTCGCGCTCGTCGCTCAAACGCAGCTTGACGGGCAGGTCGCCCGGCACCAGCGGGAAGTAGATCAACATCCGGGCCTTGCCGCCCGGGGCCAGCTCCCAGGAGCCGAACGTGCGCACCAGCCCCTGGCCCTGGTCGACCCCGCCGTCGGTGGGCGGACGCAAAGCCTCGCCACGCGCGTTCACAAGCGTGAAGTAGTCTTGCCAGTAAACCCGCTGGACTTCTTTGCCCGGATTGCGAATCAGCACGTGCACCAGGAAGTTACGCTGGTCCGAAGTGACCTCGGCGTTCTGGAAACGGACGTCGAGGCCCTCGACCGGCAGGCGCACCTCGGCCCGCACCGGCAGGAACAGGCACAGCAACAGCAGCCAGCGCATCAGGAGAGTCTTCCCTTTAGCAGCCACGGGCGCCTGCCCGGCGACTCACCGCCAATCTGAGAGGCGAAAAGTCCAGGTGCGGGATCGGGTCGTAACCGGAGCGTCGGGGGAGCGCTCGGTCACCGCGACCTCGAGCTGCCCGTCGGTCAGAGTCAGCCGACCCGAGAAGCGCCAGCTTTCCCCTTCAGGCGTGGCGACAAGCTCGGCCAGCACGCGGGCGCGCAGCTCGCGGTCCACGCCGACGAGACGCCCCGCGTCCAGCACCACAATCATGCCGTTGGTCAGCACCACCGGTGGCGGCACCTGACCGTGCACCAGCTTTGGACCGTGAGCGACCGAGCCGTCCGGCAGCAAGCGGGACACCCGCGCATCGCTGGGCGAGCGTCGATCGCACTCCACCACCCGCACGTCCTCACCCTCCACCACGTAGTGCCCGTAGCTGCGCCAGTGCCCGAGCTCGTCGCCGTTGCGGTCGTACATCCAGGTGTCGAAGAAGTCGTAGCCCTCCAGGCCCAGCAAAAAACGCTCCCCGGGCAGCAAGGCGGCGCGCTCGCCGCGCAGCTCGGCCACGGTCTGGCCGGCCCCGTCCACCAGCAACGCTGGGCCGAGATAGCCCCAGGCGTGATACTCCTCGGTCGAGGTCAGGCAAAGAATCCGGTCCGGCCCCACCGGGTACCGCTCAGTGATGTTGATGCGAGTGCCCCTTCTGACCCTTCTTTTGCTCGGCATAGAGGGCGATCAGCTCGGCTGACTCGACCAGCCCCCCCACGAACAGGGCGCTGACCTGCATGTCGCTGTTGATGAACCCGCGCAGGCCTTCCTTCAGGAACTGGCTGGGGAAGGCGCCGATGTTGTTGGCCAACTCCTCGTTGAGCTTTTCCTCGGGCACGCCCAGCTTGCGCAGCGCGCGATTGGCTGCCAGCCCGCTGTCCAGGCCGAAGTTGCGGAAACCCTGCGAGAAGCGCGGGCCGAACAACGGTCCGACGCCGCCCGCCAGGGCGCTCAGGCCCACCGTCAGGGCCGCCCCGGCGGGAGCCTGACCCAGGGCCGCCAGGGCGCCACCCAGGGCCGCGCCGGTGGCCGCTCCCACGGTGACTTGCTTCCAGACGGGCGCATCGTCCAGGCAGGCGCCCACGCCCGAGCCGATGGCCCCGGCGAGCTTGGAGGTGCCGGGCAAGAACAAGCCGTTGATCAGGGTCGCGTTGCCGGACGCGTCGCGCACGCGGGCCGCCTTGTCGCCACGGAAGGCATGCACGCCGCCCAGGAGAGCCCCGCTGGCCACCTGAGCCACTCCCACGGGGCCGTGCAGGCCCGCCAGACCCGCGCATGCCAGCGCGCCGAAGGCGGCACCCGCCGCCAGAGCCAGTCCGCGGTTGTCCGTCTGGCGGGCCACCAGAGTGGACAGAAGGGAAGCGCCGGAAGCCACAGCTACCCCCTCGAAGCCCATGAAAGCGAACCCGGCGGGGATAGCGTGGAACATCGGTTGGATGTAGCTGTTCTCGGCCAGATCGCCGTCGGTGCCGGGTCGGGGCTTCGTGTAGCGGTCCAGCCAGCCCAGCGCGCCCGGCAAGTCGGATGTCGGCGCCTCTCCGGACGCGTCCGGAGGGGCCGCGCCGTGGTGGTGCGTGCAGGCCGGAACTGGACGGGTCAGGGTGACGTTCATGGGGGGGCTCCCGCTAGGTTTGCTCCGGGCAAGTTGCCATTGCGCCCTGAAAAAATCCTGAACGCGCAGTGGAATTTCTCCCACCCCCGTCGTATGATCGAATCGTGGGGCGGCGGCGCAAGGGTTTCACACTGCTAGAGCTGATGATCGGCATCGTGATCGTCAGTCTGCTCATTCTGGTCGGAATGGCCAACATGCGGCGAGGCGTTGGCGGCGCGCAGTCGCAGGGCCTGGCCCAGGTGGTGGCCGAGGAGCTGCGGCTGGCCCGTCAGACCGCGTTGGCCCGGCAGGTGCCCGTGGCCGTCGGCTTTCCGAGCGCCAACGGAACGGTTCCCCACAGTCAGTCCGTGTACAATCTGATCGGACAGGTCACTCCCAGGATCACCCGCGTGTCCAATTACGAGGGCGACTTTCCCGGAGCCGTCATCTTCAGCTCGATCTGGAACCCCTCGTCGGGCAGCTTTACGACCGCCCCGCCCATCCTGACGACGAATTTCGACCAACTCCCACCCTCCTGGCCCGCCAACCCGGACCCTCTGCTCATCTTCACCCCTTCCGGCACGGTCACGTCGAACGGCATGGCGCGTCTGGGCGAGGACTACCACATCGTGGTCTCGCAGGGCATCCAGTATGGCGCCACCGGGACGCCCCCGGGCGGCTCTCCCCTGGCCTTCTTTCAGGCCACCCACGTGAGCTCGGCTTACACGATCACGATCACCCCCCTCGGCTCGGTCAGCGTCACCGCCGGGGTGCTCAACAGCAGCGGCGTGATCGACGACCGCAACGGAGCCGGGCCCGGCTCGGCCCCGCGGGCCGCGGCCCCCGTGCTGGCGGTCCCGGCCAACAACGCTCCCGTGATCGACCGGATGACGCTCGTCTCTCGTCCTCCCACGACCCCTGCTGGCACGGACGCCATGGTGGCCCCCAACGACCAGGTTTTGCTCAAGGTCGAGGCGACCGACCTCGACCCCGACGATCCCCTCTTCTGCAAGTGGACCGCCGCCGTCCCAGGCGACGGAGCCTTTTCCAGCCTGCAGGAGGACCGGATGGAGTGGGACCCGACCGCCGGCACGGCCGGGACCGGCGCGTGGGTCTCCTACTGGGAGTGGATCCCGACGCTGGGCTCGCTGCCGCCCACGTCCTTCACCCTCAACGTGGTGGTGGCCGACGTCGAGAACGGCGTCGTGCAGGCGACCGACACCGCTACCAGGCAGATCGCCGTCTCGACCCCCAACGAGATGGTCTTCAGCGTGGACGATGGCGGAGCGGGCAACTACGACCTGGTCGCCTGCAACCTCGAAGGGGATGGCTTCCGCTATCTCTCGCGCACGGCCTCCAACGAGACCGGCCCCGTTCCCTCGCCCGACGGCGCGCGCGTGGCCTATCTCTACCAGACCGATTCCGCCTCGCCCGACATGTACTACTACCAGCGCCTGGCTAACGGGCTGGGAGCTCGCCAGATCGCCGGACCCATCGGCAACCTCACCACCAACTGCCGCCCGATCGGCTGGGCCCCCGATTCGAGCGAGGTGGCCGTGATGATCTACAACGGCTCCAATTACGACGTGCAGATCGTCAACCTGGACGGCACGGTGACCGCTCCGGCCGAGCTCAGTCCCGACCCTGCGGTGGGGGAATACTGTCCCACCTACAACCCGGCCAATCGCGACCAGATGGCGTTCGTGCGCGACGACAATCGCCTGTGCGTCTGGGTGCGCGGCACCGCGGTCCCGGCCGTGGTCGGACTGACCGACGGCGCCGCCACCGTGGTCCCCGTGGGTGATAGCAACATCGCCTGGAGTCCGGACGGAGCCCAGATCGCCTTCTCGGGCAGCACGTCCGGCGGTCCTCCCGAGATTTGGAGCGCCGCTGTCGACCTGACGGCCTTTCCCACGCCAACCTTTGTGTGCACCAAAGTCTCGGCCGTCGACGGCCGGGGCGACTACAATCCTGTCTGGCAACCCCCGCCTGCGCTGCCGCGGCTTGCCTACGACAATGCCACGGGCGTTTTCACCCGGGATCTGGCCCTCGGTGCCGAAACCCAGCTCACGAACGCGGCCGGCGACCGGCTTCCGGCCTGGTCTTCGGGCGGCGATCAGGTCTATTTCTTCCGCACCGGCGGCACGCCCTCGCTGTGCCGCGTTCCCAGCGGCGGGGGAGCCACGGTGTCGCTGGTGCGAGCCACTCCACCGGTCGGCCACGACGTTCCGCCCGCCTGCATGAGGTTCCACTGAGATGATTATCCGCTACCGCGTGCTGGACGCGGCCAGCAAGAGTCGCGATGGCTTTCTCGAGGCCGAGGACCTCGACACGGCGCGCCGTGGCCTGGAGCTCCAGGGCTTGTTCGTGGTCGACCTGGGCGAGGCCGATCCGAGCATTCTGGAGGAGCTGGCCAAGCAGCGCGCCGCCGAAGAAGCCGCCAAACCCCCTCCGCCGCCCCCCGGCTCGGGCCCGACCGTCTTTGACCGCCTGCAGGCCGTTTGGAACCTGCCCGCCACCAGGACGGCCTTCCGCGTCGCCCTGGCGCTGGGCGCGGTCTTGATCGTGGTGCAGACGTTCCGGGCCGCCCATCGACCTCCGGCGGCCCGGCCAGAGCCGGTGGCCCACGAATACCGCTTCAAGGTCAAAGGCGCGGTGACGCCGGGCGATTGCCAGCTCGCGTTCATCTTGCCCGAGATCCCGGTCCAGTTCGACCGGCGCCAGAGCCAGATCAAGTCGGGACCAGACGGCGCGTTCGCCACCGAGCTCAGCTTCGCCAGTGCGCGCGAGCCCAAGACGCTGGTCGTGCGCGTCGAGCACGAAGGGTATGCGCCGCGCACTCTTCAGGCGCCGCTCCACGGAGACGTCATCAGCATTCCCTCCGTCAAATTGGTGGCCGCCGAGGACAAGCCCGAGCCCAAATTGACCGCCGATCAGCAACGCCGACTGACGCGGATGGCCGAGCTCAAGGAACTGGCCAAGAAACGCGAGGCCGCCCGGCTCCTGATCAAGCGGCCCGAGCGGAGGGTGCGATGAAGCGGCGGGGCTTTACACTGGCCGAGACCATGGTGGCCACGTTCATCCTCTTCTCTACGCTGGTCATCTTCGCCGCGCTGGTGGACACCGCGCTGCGTTATTACGCGCAGATCGAGAAGCGCAATCAGGCCGCCAGCGTGGCCGATCGCAAATACGAGGAGATCCGCGACTGGGCGCGCACCAATTACGTGACCGGCAACTGGAACACGTTCCTGGGCCCGACCACCGACCCGTACTATCCCGACATGCAGGTCTCCGTACAGAGCGACTGGTTGGCCCCTCTGTCGCCCTCAACCGAGCTCGAGCAGGAATTCGCGGCCGCCAACCGCGTCGATGTCGAGGACGGAGTCAGGCGGGTGCAGATTCAGGTCGACTGGAGCGACGCCATCGACTCCAACCGCCAGTTGCAGGTGGTCTACTACATCTCTCCGCCCCGGCGCAACTTGCCCTTGACCGTTGACGTGCAGCCGAGCGGAGGGGTGGCCAATCCACTCCCCAATGGCGGCACGGCCAACTTTGCGGCCCGCGCTTACGACGCTGACGGCGACCCCGTGATGGGTCTCACCTATGCCTGGGAGATCATTCCCGTCACTCCCAACCCGGGCTCGGCCACCATCGAGCCCAGCCGCTCCGGACGTGCGGCTACGCTGATCAACCACGTCTACTCGGAGGACAGCGCCATTCTGGCGTTGCCCACGCGCAACTGCAAGCTGCGCGTCTACACCCGCTATTGCGGGCAGGAATACTCGGGAGAATACAGTGGTATCACGCTCTCGCCATAGAGGCGTCAGCCTCGCCGAAGCCCTGTTGACCTGCTTCATCATGATGATGATTCTGGCGGTCGTGGCGACGCTCATGCACCAGTACGCCGAAATTACCCGCCACGCTTCCAAGAAGGACGCCTCGGCCGAGTTGCGCCAGGGGCTCGAGTCCGTTCGCCACGAGTTGATGTCGGCCGTCGAGATCACCAGCCCGACTCTGGGTGCGGGCGCCAGCGGGGTGCTGGAGTTCTTGCGCGTCGACCCCACCTCTGGACGGGGGATTCCGGCTGTCCTGACCCCGTCCCCGAATCCGGCGCCGCCGGTGTGGGATCCCAAGCTCGACACCGTGGTCATTAAATACGAGCGCAATCCAGGGGGGCTGCTGGTGCGCACCGTCAACGGCGCCGGCGCGCAGACCGTCCTGAGCTCGTGCGCTTATTTCCAGGCCGACCAGTCCGGCCGCTTGATGACGCTGACCGGGAGCGTGCAGGAGGACAAGATCACCAGATCCTACCAGGTGCAGCTGTGCATCGGAGACGCGGTGGTGTGGTGAGGCGACGCGGCTCGAGCCTGATCGTGGTGCTGCTGGTCACGCTGATCTTGTTTTGCCTGGGCGTCGGCCTCTTGAGCAAACGCACGCTGCAATACAAAGGCTCCTATCAGTCCACGCTGGCCGTCCAGGCGCGCGCGCTGGCCCGGGCCGGCCTGGAGGACGTGCGCACCAAGCTGCAGCACGACTATCGATTCGTACCCCAGAGCGACGACAACGCCAAGCATTTCCAATATACCGAGGAGGTCCGGCAGGTCGGTGGTGGAAACTCGGTCGGGTTTTACACCGTGGATGTCGATCTGAGCTTGCAGAGCCCTCCGTTCTCCGTCCTCCGCGTCACCAGCGTGGGGACCGCGGGGACCATGCTCAATCCCAGCGCGCGGGCCAAAATGTACGGGGAGATCGGGCTCGATTCGACCCGCGACGGCACCGCCTACTACGAGTATCTTCAGGTGATCGATCTTGGAGGGTTCTGAGCCCCGCAAGGGTGGCGTTCTCCAGCATCGTCCCCCACGCTGGCAGAAGCTCCGCGTTCCCAGTACGGCCCGCCTCCTCATCACGCGCCAGCTGGGCGCGCTGCTCGGGGCAGGGATGCCCATCTCGCGCTCGCTCGAAACGCTGAAGGATCAGTCTGACAGCAAGGCCATGAAGGAATGCCTGGAGGGCGTCTGGCGGATGCTGGGCGAAGGCGCCACGCTGAGCGGGGCGTTGAGCGCCTTCCCGCGCGTTTTCAATAAGGTCTACCTGTCCATGGTGCGGGTGGGCGAGACCACGGGCAGCCTCGTGGAGAGCATCGACCGGCTGGGAGATTGGCTCGAGCGCGACGAGCGCACGGCGCAGAAGGTGCGCTCGGCGATGACCTATCCGGTGCTGGTGATCGTGCTCGGGATCGGGCTGATGTCGGCCATGTTCTATTACGTGATGCCCGTCATGGTGCGGATGTTCGACAACATGAACCAGGAACTGCCCGCCATCACCCGGCTCATGATGTGGATCACCGAACGGGTGCGGGACCCCATCAGCTGGGTGGCCGTCCTGGCCATCGTGGCCGAGGCGATCTACCTGCTGCGCGAACGGATGTCGCACCAGGCCGGCCGGGTCCAGATCTACCGCGTGCTGATGTCGATTCCCGCGCTCTCGGGTCTGCTTCGCTACACGGCGCTGGCCCGCATGTGCACCTCGATGGCCGCCATGCTGGGCGTGGGCGTGCAACTGGTGCAGGGATTCCGGCTGGCGCTGGAGTCGAGCGCCAACCCCGTGCTCGAGGAAGAGGGCAAACTGATCCTCGAGGAGCTCAAGCTTGGCTCCCCGCTGGCCGAGTCCATGTCCCACGGCAACTTCTTCCCGCTGGCGATGGTCAACATGGTGGCGGCGGGCGAGGAGTCGGGCAACCTGGAGATGATGTTCGAGAAGCTCGGCGTTTACTACGAGGAGGAAGTCAATTATCGCCTGGAGGCCTTCTCCGCGTTGCTCGAGCCGCTGCTGCTGATGGTGGTCGCCATCATGGTGGGGACCGGGCTGGTGGCGATCTTCCTGCCGCTCTACGGGCTGCTGGGCAAACTGGCTTGAGGCTGGCGGGCTGAGAAGAGCTTGCGCAGGGCCTCGTAGCTGACCGGCTTCTCCAGCACCGGCAGGCCGTGGGTGCGCCACCCGGCCGGCTCGTGAAAGGCGGCCGGGAAATTGGAGACCAGGGCCAATCCGGTATCCGGGCGGAGCTCCCGGCAGGCCTGCAGGGGAGCCTCGATGTCGCCATCGAGGGTGAAGAGGTCGGCCAGAACCCAGTCCAGTCGCTGCTTGGAGCGGAGCACCCGGAACGCCTCGCGGGGGGTGCGCGCCTCCAGAACCTGCGCTCCCAGATCTTCCAGGCAGTCGCGCAGGGCCTGACGCTCGAGGCTGTGGCCGTCGAGCAGGAGAATCGTGGCGGCCAGCTCGGGAGGAGGGGCCGACCGGCCGCGGCAGGGGAGGAAAATTCGGAAGGCGGTGCCCAGGCCCTGTCGGGTCGCCACGCCGACCTCGCCGTCCATCGAGTGGGTCAGGGAGTAGACCGTGGAGAGCCCCAGGCCGGTGCCTTTGGCCTTGGTGGTGAAGAAGGGCTCGTAGAGGTGTGGCAGGATTTCCTGCTTGATCCCTTCTCCGGTGTCCCAGACCGTCAGGGCCAGGTAGCTGCCGGCGGGGAGCGCCAGCCCTCTTCCGCTGTAGCGGTTGGTGAGGTCGAGGCGGCGGGCCTCCAGCCCGAGGTGGCCACGGCCCCCCGGCAGGGCGTCCACCGCGTTGACGACCAGATTCATAACGATTTGCTCGAACTGGGTCGGGTGGACTTCGACCTCGAGCGGGTCATCGGTGACCTCCCAGTGGAGCTCGATATTCTTGCCCAGGAGGGGCGAGATGAGCACCTTGAGCTGGGGGAGGAGATCGCCCAGTCCCAGCCGATGCACCTCGGTCGGAGACTGGTCGCGGGCGAACTGCAGAAGCTGACTGACGAGGTTGCTGGCCTTCTGGCCGGCCAGGGCGATCTCGTCGACGCTCCCGCGCAGCCTGGGGTCCTCGGTCAGGCGCATCATCAGCTGACAGTTGTTGAGGATGATGGCGATCAGGTTGCGGAAATCGTGGGTCATGCCGGCGGAGACGCGCCCGATGGCTTCCATTTTCTGGGACTGGTAGAACTGTTGCTGGCTTTGATGCAGACTGCGCTCGGACTTGACCCGCTCGACGCTGTACCGAACGATGCGGTAGAGCTGCCCGTGGTCGAACTCGCTCAGGCACAGGTGATCGTGCGCCCCGTGCCGCAGGGCCGCCAGGCCTGTCTGGTGATCGTGGTCCTCGGTCAGCACGACGAGCGCCGACCAGGGAGCGCGCCGTTTCAGCTCTTGCAGGTTGTCGAGGCCGGCCGGCAGGGCATCCACGTCCAGCAGCACCGCATCGAAAGGCTCCTCCTTGATCAGCTCGAGGGTGTGGCTCCAATCTTCGGCCGCCACCACATCGCAGACGATGATCCCATCCAGCGCCTCGTGGACGCCCTGGTCCAGGGGGGCGCTGCGTGCCAGGAACAGGATGTTGAGCGGAATCGAATACACGGCAGGGCAGGAATTCGGGGTTTTAACAGATCGGCTCCTGCTTTGCCGATTGGAGTCCGTTACACTGGGAGGGTGAATCCGGTCAGTTGGGCCAGCAATTTCCTGGTGCACCGCCCGCGGTCGTCGGCGGAGCTGGCTCATTTGCACGACGAGGCGGTGGGCCAGACCGACCACTGGACCCCTGGCACGCCCCTGGCCGAGACGCGCAACGCCCACTACACCAACACCGTGCCCGAGATGGAGCGGGCTCTGAAGGGTCCCTACAACTGGCTCGAGGGTGACGTGGGGCGCGAATGGGGCATTCGCAGGCTGTGCCGCTTGCAGGAGCCGATCATGGCGCACGATCCCTATCACGTGCAGGGATTGTCACTGGACGAGTGGCTGGCGGTGGGAGTGGCCTCGGGCAAAGGTCTGAAGCTCGATTTCAAGAGCTCCTCGGGGCTCGGTGAGATCCTCGATAAGGTGGCCGCCAGTGGCCTGCCGGATGAGAAGCTGATGTTCAACTCCGATGTCATCCCGGGGCCGGGAAGCCCGCGTATCAAAGGTCCGCTGGTCCGCTTCTTCCAGAACCGCGGATTTACCAGCGAGCAACTGCACGAGATTCGCCGGCGTTTTCCGAAGGCGGTGCTGTCGCTGGGCTGCCTCACCGGGGCGCAGCCGGCCGGAACGCGCTACTCGACCGAGCAACTCGAGCGTCTGCGCGCCATCGCCACCGCCGTGGGCGGGCCCATCAACTTCCCGCTCCGCGCCGAGTTCGTGGACGCGGCCGTCGTGTCAGCCCTGAAGCCCTACGGCACGGTCTCCATCTGGAACGACCCTGAGACCTTCCAGCCCGCGCCCGACGAGGTCATGCGCTTCCGCGCGCTGGGCGTCGACGGCGTCATCGATCTAAGAAGCTCTTGAGCTGCTTTTCGTAGTCCGGGTTCTCCTTCAGGTTGTTGTGGTCGCCCCCTTTGGCAACCCAGTAGGTCGAGTTCGGGTACGCTTCGTGCAACTTCTGGCCTTGCTCGCAAGGGATCGTATCGTCCTGGTCACCGTGCATGACCAGCACGGGCATCTTCAGGTCGGGCATCCTGGCCAGGGAGTTGAACCCATCGATCAGCCTGGCTGCCTGCTCGCCTTTCGCGAAGCGGGCTACATCCTGGGCGCTGGTCAAGGTGGATTCCAGAATGAGCCCTCGGCAAGCGTTGTCACGGGCAATCTTCGTGGCCACGCCGCCGCCCAGCGAGCGTCCATGGATGAAGATCTGCTCCGGCTTGAATCCGCGCCGAACGGCCTCGTCGTAGGCCGCCTGTCCATCCAGGTAAAGCCCCTCCTCGCTGGGCTCGCCGGGACTGTCGCCGAACCCGCGGTAATCGATGGCCAGCACGCCTACGTCTAGCTTCTTGTAGAGGGCGAACATCTCGTTGAGCACGGTCAGGTTGCCGCCATTGCCGTGAAAGTAGACCACCAGGGGGCGCTTCTCGGTGGCTTTGAGGAACCAGGCCTGGAGTTGCAGGCCGTCTTTTGTGGTGACGGTGATCGCCTCCACCCCTTCGGGCCTGTCGGAGTAGTGCTCCTTATTCGGATGGTAGAAGACGGAGCGCTCGAGTGCAGTATCCGGAGCCACGGTCATCGGGCTGGAGGCCGCCGGCTCGGGAGGGGCGGAGCATCCGGCCACGAGAAGAGCGGCCAGCAACAGGCGTTTCACACCGTGATGGTTCGGGGCCCGCCGAGAAGGTCCCGTTATCGGACTGTTATCTGGCCGTCACGGTTTCGTGACCGTCGCTCGCTAGACTGAGGGCATGAGAGTCTTACGAGCCGTTGGAACCATCGCCGTTTTGATCGTCGCGATCTTCGAGGTCGCCTACCAGCTGGAGGTGCACCGCATGCGGCGCGATTACGAGGCGTGCCAGGCGGGCCACTGCCCCCTCGGGCACATCGTGTCCCTGGGCAACGGACAGAGGGCGTGCTCCTATCACGACGCCAACGCCTGGCGCGGCCAGGCGGACGTTTCCTGCATGCTCGAACGCTGACGCTCGCCTGGCTGCCATCCGGTTCGTCATTCACTTTCGTGGTCACCGAATTGACCCCGAACCCCAGTAGACTGGGAGAATGAGTCGGGTCATCTTCTCCATGATGCTGGTTGCTATCGTCGGACTTGCGATCTTCACGTTGACTTACTCTGTCGCAGTGGGCCTGGGGAAAGCCGGGTGGGACGAGTGCGAGCGCCGGGCGAGGGTTTGGCAACGTTCGGGCCAGGGTCAGTGTCCTTTCCGGGGGACCTACAGCGAAAAAGGTGGCCAGATCCACTGCACGTATCACCACGCGGCAAAGTATCTGGAGCCTGACTGCGAGGCGCGGGAAGACGTCTAACGTTCGCTCAGGAAGCGCTTCGCTTCCGCGTAGATCAGGTCTCCCTGGCCGACCAGGCCGTGGCCCGCGTCGGGCACCACCACAAGCGTCACCGGGATGCCCTTTGCGCGCAGGGCCTCGGCCAGCTGCTCGCTTTGCTCGACCGGGACCTGCACGTCGTCGGCGCCGTGCAGGATGAGGGTCGGAGGGTCGTCCGGGGAGAGCCAGGTGATCGGATTGGACAGGCGTACGAGGTCGGGGCGGGTCGAAGGGCGGGCGCCCAGGAAGCGCGTTTCGAAGCTGTCCGGAGCATCCGAGTCGCGCGGGCCCTGCGTGCGCTCCGCCAGCAGGTCGACCGGGCCGTACATGTCGATCACCGCGCTGACTTCGGTTCGTTCCCCGTCGCCCTCGAGCTCGGGCACGCCGGCCGAGGTGCCCAGAAGAGCCGCCAGGTGCCCGCCGGCGGACACTCCGCAAGCCACGATGCGTCGCGGGTCGGCCCCCAGGTCAGCCGCGTTGGCGCGCACCCAGCGCACCGCCAGCTTGCAGTCGCGGATCTGGGCCGGAAACACCGCTTGCTGACTGAGTCGGTAGTCCACCGACACCCCCAGCCAACCGTCGCGCACCAGGCGCACGACCAGCGGATCGCGCCAGCCGCGGTGGCCGGTGCGCCAGCCCCCTCCGTGCAAGAACAACAGCACGGGCCTCGGACCAGGGTTCCTGGACCGCTGGGCGATGACGTCCAGCTTCAGCCCGGGCGCATACTCCCGGGTGGTGAACTGCAGGTCCGGATACGGATCGCCCGGTTGCAGCGCGAAGTGCAAGCCCAGAAACAGCGCTGCCACCAGGGCCGGGAGCAGCAGTCGTTTCATTCGCTCTGGGGCAGCTCGACCACGAAGCGGGTGCGTCCCGGTTGGGATTCGGCGCGAATGGTTCCGCCGTGGGCGGTAACCAGGCGCTTGCAAATGGCCAGTCCCAGGCCGGAGCCGCCTTCGTCGCGGCTGCGAACAGGGTCCACGCGATAGAAGCGCTCGAAGATCCGCTCGTCCTCGCCGGGGGGAATTCCCACGCCGTTGTCCTCGACCGTGAGCCGCCCGGGCTCGAGGCGCACCCAGACGCGCTGAAAGGAGCGGCCGTGCACGGCCCGGCGGGCGTTCTCGAGCAGATTGAGCAGCACCTGACGCAAGCGGTCCGGATCGCCGTCCACTTCGAACGACTCCGTCTCGACCTGGAGCGGCATCAGAGGACGCATCTGCTCGCAGACCTCGCGCACCACCGGCTCCAGGTCGAAACGCCGCTCCTGGAAGACCGGGTTCTCCAGGTTGGTCAGCTGCGCCACCAGCGACTCCAGACGCTCGATCTCCGAGTGGATCAGCTGCACGAAACGGCGGGCTTGCTCGGGCTCACCCAGGGCGCCGTTCTCGAGCGCCTCGGTCAGGGTCTTGATCGAGGCCAGGGGAGTGCGCAGCTCGTGCGAGGCATCGGTCACGAACTGCTGCAAGACGCGGTCACGATACTGGATGCGGTCGGCCATCAAGTTGAAAGAAGCGGCCAGAGCCCCAAGCTCGTCGTTGGAGGTTGGCAGGGGCTCGAACTGTCCCGCCGCCAGCTTCAGCGTGGCCTTGCTCAGGCGGTTGATGGGGTCGGAGAACCAGCGGGTCACCACGAAGCTGAGCACGGCCGAGAACAGAAGCGAGCCGACGGCGGCGTAGAGCAGACGCAGCTCCAGGTCGAGGTGCGCCAGCTCCAGATCCAGCAGCCGGCGCGAGATGTGAATGGCGCCCTGAGGCACGGGGCCGGCCGCAACCAGCGTGGGTATCGTCTCCGGCTCGCCCGGAAGGCGGTTGGTCGCCGGCAGGTCGCGGAACGCGATGCTGGTGTGCCCCTGGAGAGCCTCGCTCAACTCGCTGCCCAGCACCGGCTGCGGATCGGGCGGTGCCAGCACCGGCTGCTCGGTGTCGAGCAGCTCGCGGCCCTGTCGGTCGTACAGCCGGATGCGCAGCCCGTCGTAAAGTGCCAGACGCTGCAGGGTGCTGAGGGAGACATCCTGGCTGTTGAGCAGGCTGGTGAGGCTCTGGAGCCGCTGCTCCACCTCCTCGCGCGCGTCGCTCAACTGCTGCGCGCGCGTCTGCACCAGCAGCACACCACCGAGCCAGCCGAGGCAGATGAGAGCCACCAGCGAGATCGAGAGGGCCAGGCGGTGACTCAGCCTCAGCAAGACAGCACGCTCGGAGCGAAGCGATAGCCTACGCCCCGCACGGTCAGCAGGAAGCGGGGGCGGGAAGGATCGCGCTCGATCTTGTCGCGCAGACGACCGACCGTGACGTTGACGATATTCGATTCGCCCTCGAAGTCGTAGCCCCAGACCTGCTCGAGCAGGGTGTCGCGGCTCAGGGCGCGCCCTGCGTTATTCATGAAGTAAGCCAGGAGGTCGAACTCGCGCGGCGTGAGCTCGACGGGTTTGCCCCCGCGCTGCACCTGACGGCTTTCGAGTTGGAGGTGCAGATCCTCGGAGCGCAGCTCGGTCGGGTCGCTCGGCTGCTGGCGCTGCTCGCGGCGCAGGTGGGCCCGGATGCGCGCCACCAGCTCCTTGCTGGAGAACGGCTTGGTCACGTAGTCATCCGCTCCCACCTCCAGGCCGACCACGCGGTCGACCTCTTCGACCTTGGAGGTCAGCATCAAGATGGGGCCCAGAAAGCCGCGCGCGCGCAGCTCGCGGCAAACACTCAGCCCATCCAGGCCCGGCAGCATGACGTCGAGCAGCACGACATTCGGGCGCTCCTTGAAGGTCAACTCGAGCGCGCTCGGGCCATTGGGGGCGTGCAGCACCCGGTATCCCTCCTTGCCGAGGGTGTAGCTCAGCCCTTCCACCAGGGCCCGCTCGTCGTCCACGATCAGGACGGTTTCGACCATGAATGGACTCATTCGCGAGAGGGCGTCAGAGCTCCCCGCCCTGCCAATGGTGGATATCGCACCACCAATGTCCGTTTGTGTAATGATACGTCCCCCCGGCGGGGCAGGTTCCCCACCTTGCCATCTGGCACTGGCACTCGAAACCCTCGCGCTGCAGCCGCAGAGCCGCGAGACGACAGGTGACCACCAGCACCAGAGCCGCCAGGAGAAGTGGCCGAATCATTTGCCCCATGAGGCCAGTTTAGAGCAACTTCAGCTCACAACGGTGACGCTTGGATAACAATTCGATAACAATGGCTCAGGGCAGATCTTGCGGGGGCACGAAGTCGGCCCGCTGCAGCATCTGCTCGCGCGCCTGTTGCTCGCGAGCGGCCACCAGGGGAAGCCCGCCCAGCAGCGCGTAGAAGCCGACCCAGGCCATCGGGACCTCGAAACTGGTAGCGATCCATACGCAGTAGACCGCGAATCCGAACACCATCGCCGGAAGCAGGGCGTGGACCGTCATCTTGAGCACGGTGCCAAAGCCCGGGCGGCCGCCGACCGCGCCGGTCACGATCCCGGCCACCAGCAGCACCTGGATGAGCTTCCAGAGGCCCTGCCAGAACAGCACCACGAACGCGCAGACCGGGAAGATCCAGGTCTGCGCCACGCCGATCCACTCGTTGAGCCTGGCCGAGTCGAAGTCGAGGTTGACGTCTTTGTTGAACGGTTGCTCGCGGATCTCGCCGGACGGCTTCTTGGTCAGAATGCTGCTCTTCCCGACGATGACGACCGCGGGAGCATCCTCGAGGTGGTCGCGGACATCTTGCGTGGTATCCAGGATAAACTCGCCGCCCTCGAACTTCACCACGTAGGGCTGTTGGACGGGGCTTGAAACCATGCCGTTCTTGATATTGATCACCGGGGCCCTGGTGAGCAGCTCGGGCGTGACCTGGTGCACGAACGACACGAGCGCCATGGTGGTTGCTCCCGCGTACAGGCAGCTCATGACGCAGATGATCAGCACGTAGTGGAACGCGGTCGCCCAGCCGGAACGGCGACCCAGCTCCAGGTAGCTCTTGGGATGGAAGCTCTTCACAATCACGCTCATCCGGACATGATTCGAACCCGTGCTGCACTCGCCCTTTGTTGCGAGGACTTACGGCGCCGTGAGGTAGCTCAGGCGGGCACGGAACCACTCCTGGTCGCCCGGCAGCGCCACCTGGACGGCGGCATCCAGGTCGCGGCAGCGCTCCACCGGGTCGAACCCGAGCACGGCGTGCAGCTTGCGCAGACAGTCGGGGCAGAGCTCCAGCGGGCGCGCATCGCTCTGGGCGACGCTGCCGGAGCTGTTGAGCAGGCAGCGATAGTGGGTGCAGTGCCGCAGACCGAAGGTATGGGTCAGCTCGTGAGCCGTGAGCTTGAAGGCGCGGTGATAAAGCAAATCCAGGCGGTCGCTCTCGAGGCGGTTGAGGCTGGCGACGGCCGTGCGATTGTAGTAGTGGCCCTGGCCAAAGAGCAGCCGATTGGGACCGGAGTCCTCGGCATAGATGTCCACGTCGGTCAGCGCGATGATACTCAGAGCGTCGGCGGGGAGCTGCGCACCCAGACGGCGCTGGATTGCGTCGGCCGAGACCTTGCCGCCCTGCGTGCTCAAGCCGACCTCGAGACGCGGCGCGACGCGCACGGGAACCTGGAAGAAAGCCTCCAGAAAGGTCTCGACGGGCTTGAGGTCGAGCTGGGCCGGCAGGCCGCCCATCGGCACCAGGACGAGCGTGTGACGCTGCTCGGTGGGGGTATTGTGGCGGCGCCGCAGGAAGCTCTCGTAGGATTGCATGCGTCCCGGACGGCCGGGGTAGGGGTCGAAGAAGCCGGCGGGCTCGAACGCCCGGTTCGCCAGGGGCTCGGCCAGGGCCACGCCCAAAGCCAGCAACAGGAACAGGATGAAGGTACGGGTCACTCGATCTGGAACCATCCGCACAGGGGAAAGTTTCGCCCTGACGGTCCCTCAGACCCCCCGACGCTTGACCGAGACCGAGCCGACCTGGACCCGGTTGTCGGTGACGGTGATGCCACGCCGGTCGGCGGCCACCTCGTCCAGGGCCAGATCCGCGTCGCCATTGAACAAGAGGGCGTGGGCGCAGATTTCGTGCAGGCGGGCGTGGAGGTGCTTCTTCTGCTCCGGAGTGGCCCCCTGACTGATTTGCTTGAGCTGAGTGACCAGGCGCTCCAGGGCGGGTTGGCTGCGGCTGCCTACCGAGGCCATCGCGGAGGCCACGTGGCCGAATTCCTGAGCCGAGAACTCCCCGCTCAGCCAGCGCAGGTCGTCCTGGTGAAGCATCTTGGAAAGCGTCTCGGAGGCTACCAGGCCCCTTCGCACGGCGATCGCGTCGTCCAGGGTCAGGCTGGCCTGGCCGTTGGCGACCCGCTGGCGCAGCACTTCCATCGTGTGACTGCAGGCGGTCGGGTCGGAGTCCACCTCTTTCCACAGCCGCAAATAGACGGGCAGGGCCTCTTTCTCCTCGGAAAAGACCCGCCTGGCGAAACCCGACCAGCAACGCTCGATCTCGCGGGCCTGGTGGTGGGGCTGCCGGGGGTGCATCTCGGCGAAATGCTGGCGGAGCTCGTGGAAGTTGGCGATCGCCTGGGCCTTGTCGGGCTGCGCGCAGGCGGTGCTCCAGACGTCTCGGAAGAGGTGCTGGTCTTCGGGATTGGCGATGAATCCGTGCGCCTCGTGGAGGGAGAGAAAGAGTTGCCGGTCTTCCGGGCTCAGGGCTCTGGCAAACTGGAACGTCTCGAAGATGGTCTCGGCCGACTGGAACTGCCCGTAACCGGGGTTGAATGTGCAGAGGTCGCCCAGCAGCTTCTCGTCCGGACTCCCTTCGCCCTTGAGGTAGCCCTGATAGCTGCTCAGCGCCTGGTCGGCGTTCTGATGCAGCTTGAACATATTGAGAAAGAGCGTTTCCCGGCGCGTGGGGGTCAGGTCGTCGCTGCCCTGGAGAACGGTCTGGTAGGCCTTCACAGCCAGCGCCACGGTGGGTCCGTCTTTGGTCTGGTTGGCCAGGCGGTAGATGTCCCAGCCCATCTTGGTGCTCTCGCGCCCGGGGATCCCCGCGGCCACCTCGAGCACTGCCTCGGGGTGCTGGAGATTCTGCTTCTTGATCTCGGAGATCAGGTAGAGGTGGGACTTATCGATCACGCCCCGGTCGGCCAGCGGCTGGGCCCACTCTTCGAATTGCACGGCGGGCGCGGGCTTCTCCGACTTCTTGGAGTCCTTCGAGCCGAACCACGAGCCAACGCCGAAAAGCCGGTCCCCAATCATGCTGTCGCCAGCCTATCGGGTTCGGCTCAAAGATCACTCAAAGCTCGGTTTTCAGGCTTCTTTCCGCCCGGCAGGCTAGTCTGGCAGGCGTGAGGATCTCCTCCGAAACGCCGGCTTTTGTCTTCCGGCCTCGCCCCGCCGCGCCCGACCGCCTGGAGGTCGAGCGGGCCCGCGAAGCCATGCGCGCCGAGTTGCAACCCTGGACGGCCGAAGGCACCTGGACGCCCCAGCGCAGCTTCATGTTCGGCTGGGCCCCCGGCTTCAACGATAGCCCCGGCGCCAGATACAGCAACAACGCCAATAGCTCGCTCACCAGCGGGCCGCTGTCGCTGGCGGGCGTGCGCGACCCGCGGCTCGAGTTCCGCGAGCACCACCACCTCGAATCGGGCTACGACTATGTGCGCGTCGAAGCTCAGAAGGTGGGCGACAGCAACTGGAGGGAGCTGGGCAAACTGACCGGCTCCAATCTCAACAGCAAGCGGTCCTACGACCTTTCCTCCTTCGCCGGGCAGAGCATCCGCGTGCGACTGCGGCTCACCTCGGACGGGTCGGGTCCGGCCAACGGCATCTCCACCGGGCCCATCCGGATCGTCGGGAGCAACGCTCGTTTCACTCCCGAGGAGCAGGCCCGCAAGAGCCTGGCGCGCCTGGACGAGCTGAAGCCCGAAGCGGTGCTGGCCGTCCGCGACCTCTCCACCCGCGTGGGCGGCGTGACTCCCGCGCTGGAGCTCTGGCCCGACCTGGAGCCGCACCTCGGCCAATCCGACTACGCCCAGCGCCGCGACGCCCTGGTGACCCTGAATGCCCAGGCGGCGCGGGCCGCCTGGCCGGCACTCGAAACCGCGCCTGCGGGGCAGATCGCCTCGGGCGTGGCGCACGTGGGCGGGCTGGTGCGCGACCTCGGGCCGGCGGGCGCCGAGCTGCTGCGCAGTCTGGGAGCCAACGCCACCGACGCGGAGCGCAACGAGCTGATCGGGCTGGCCAGGCGCGAGGGCATTCCCACGGCGGCCCAGGCCTGGCCGACTCTGATGCCGGGCCAGACCGGCCTGGGCGAGCGCCTCGAGCTGCGCGACCTGGCCCGGCTGGGCTCCTGGAACGTGGACGACCTGACCGCGCTGAAATTGAGCCAGGACGAGCGCACGGCCGTGAAGGCGCTGCTGGACGCTCCCTGCGGCTGGCGAGCCGAGGGCACCTGGGCACGCTCGGGGGGTGGCTGGGACGACAGCCCCGGCCAGAATTACAAGAACAACACCCGCTCCAGCCTGCACCTGCCGGTGCTGAACCTGAACGAGGCCACGGGGGCGAAGCTGGTGTTCCGCGAGAGCCACCGGCTCGAGTCGGGCTACGATTTCGTCACGCTGGAGGGGTCGCGCGACGGCAAGAGCTGGCAGAAGCTCGATCGCTGGACCGGCTCGGCCTGGCTCAAAAAGCGCAAGGTGGATCTGGCCGCCTGGGAGGGCGGGCCGCTGCACCTGCGGTTCCACCTTAGCTCCGATGGCTCGGGCACGGCCAAAGGAATCAAGATCGGGGCGATGCAGCTCGAGTCGGCGCAGGGGAGCAGTCGGGTCGAGGACCATTCCGCCGCGACGCACTCCGCGCTTTGGGGCGCGCTGTCCCCCTCTCCGGACCGGGCCGCGAAACTGGCCGCGCTGGCGGATGCGTGCCACCGGCTGGGCTCGCCGGACGAAGCCCTGGCGCTCTGGCCGTTCCTGCCCGGCGGGGATGACCTCTTGCGCGTCGCGGGCTGTTTGGGCAGCCGCGGTGCCAACGTGGTGTGGCCGTCGCTGGCGGGGCTCACGGCCGCCCAGCGGGCGCAAGCTGTCGGCTGTCTCGAGGACCTGCGCAAGTCGCACCCGACGAAGGACGTGGTGCGCCTCTGGGGCGCCCTGGCCCCGGCCGCCGCCCACCCGGATTTCGATCGCTACCGCCAGTCGCTGGTCGAGCTGGCCTCCCAGGAAGGCGTCGCCTCGGCCGTGCGCCGCTTCGGCTCGCTGGCGCCGGCCGGCGCGTCGGGAGTGGAGCGCTCGGTGCAGCTGCACGACCTGGCCCAGCGCCTCGAGCCGGACGGGTCGGAGCAGCTCTGGCAGCAACTGAAGTCCTCGTCCGTGGACGCGAGCGTGCTCGCGCAGCTCGAGGCCCACGTCCAGGACTGGCGTCCGGAGGGCACCTGGGGACAGGTCCGCCCGGCGATGTGGGGCTACCGCGAAGTTTGGAAGTCGAACCCCGAGGGCAGGTACCGTAACAATTCCAACATGGCGCTGACCACGCCGCCCATCTCGCTGGCCGGCTTGCAGAACGCGCAGGTCAAGTTCTGGTCGTCGTTCGGGCTCGAGTCGGGCTACGATCACGTCAAAGTCGAGGTCAGCAGCGACGGCGGGCAGACCTGGGGGCAAGCGCAATCCTACACGGGGAGCGGCCTGCGCAGCCGGCGGACGGTCAACCTGGAAGCCTACGCGGGCAAGGTCGTCCAGCTGCGCTTCCGTCTGACCTCGGACGGCAGCGGTCAGGGCAAAGGGATCACCTTCGGACAGCTGGTGGTGACGGGGGAGGACGCCGCCGGCCGAACGCGGCGTCAGACGGTGGATCCGCGCGCCGCCGAGACGCGCTCGGCGCTGGCCCGCATGGCCGTGGACGCCCCCTCGGAGCTGCCCGAGTTGCTGGCCGTCGCCCGCGAGGCGGGGGGCACGCGCAATGCGCTGGCGCTCTGGTCGAAGGTGAAGGGCGCCGACCCGGACCGCCGGGCGACGGCGGCCTCGCTGGCCTGCGAAGTCGGCGTGGAGAGCGCCCTCGAGGCCTGGAATGACCTGGCGAGCATGCCCAAGACGCAGCTCCCGCACGTGCTCGAGGCGGCCCGGGCCTGTCCGAAGGGCTGGGGCGCGCTGGTCGGGGACATCGCGCAGCCCGACCTGAAGGAGCGCGCCGAGGCGCTGCAGCGCCTGATCGGCCATCTGGGCGAGGAGAAGGCTCTGGAGCGCTGGCCATCCCTGCGCGCGGGCAAGGTGGGCACGCTGGCGGACCGGGTCGAGGCGGAGGAGCTGGCGGCTCGCCTCGAGGGGCGTGTGCGGCATCTCGATCGCGACCAGCTCGCAACCTCCGGCCTGGGAGCCGAGGGCACCGACGCATTGCGCAAGCTGGTGGGGGAGCGCCAGGACACGAGCATGAACGCCGCCCACACCTGGTCCAAGGTGCGCTCGCCCTGGTGGGGATTCCGGGAGGTCTGGCAGGACAGCCCGGGCAAGAATTACCGCAACAACGCCGACAGCAGCCTGACCTCCGCCCCGGTCTCCCTGACCGACCTGCACGAGCCGGTGCTGCGCTTTTCGGAGCACCACAACCTGGAGTCGGGCTACGACAACCTGCGCGTCGAGGTTACCTCGGACGGCCAGAGCTGGAAGAGGCTGGAATCTTACTCGGGCTGCAACGTGATCTCGCGGCGCAAGCTGGACCTGGGCGAGTTTGCGGGCAAGCGGGTGCAGGTGCGCTTCCGGCTCACTTCGGACAGCTCGGGCACGCGCCCGGGCGTAAGCCTGGCGGCGCCCCGCATCGAGGCGCGCGATCGCGATGGCGACAAAGTGGTGCTGCACCTGGACGCGCAGCCTTTCGAGGACGTGACACCGTATCTCGACCTGGCGCTCGACCCGCAGTTCTCGGGCACGCAGCGCACGGCCTACCTGCAGTTCATGACCGAGCTGAGCGAGACCCACCGCTCGGCGCTGCTGGCCTTCTGCGCCGAGCACGAGAGCATCACCCTGGCCGAGGCCATGAACGCGCTGCTCCAGTCGCGGCTGACCGCGGACACGAACGATCCCGCGTGGATCACGAAGGCCCTGGCCAAACTCCCCGATCTGCTGGCCACCGAGCAGGCGGTCGGCGAGTCCGCCGAGAGCGTGACCATCGGCGGGGTCGTGATCAAGAAGAAGAAGGCCTAGCTGCGCAGCCCGATCCCTCGGCGCAGCAGCTCGAGGTTGAAGAAGTAGAGCCCGGCGGTCAGCACGCTGAGCAGGATGAAGCCCACCGTGACGCTGGCGTCAGAGCTGCCCAGGAAGCCGAAGCGGAAGCCGTCTACCATGTAGAAGATCGGGTTGCACAGGCTCATCGTGCGCCAGGGCTGGGGCAGCATGTTGATCGAGTAGAACACGCCCGCGAAGTAGGTCAGCGGGGTTAGCACGAACGTTGGGATGATCTGCACGTCGTCGAACTTCTTGGCGAAGACCGCGTTGGTGATGCCGGCCAGGCTGAACACCAGCGAGGTCAGGAAGATGAACGCGAACACCACCAGGGGATGCGCCACCGGGATGTGGGTAAAGAACAGCGCGATACAGAGCACGATGGCGCCCACCAGCAAGCCGCGGATCACGCCTCCGGCCGCGAAGCCGGCGATGATCAGCCAGTTGGGGATGGGGGAGATCAGGATCTCCTCGATCGAGCGCATGAACTTGGCGCTGAAGAACGAGCCCACAGTATTGCCGAACGAGTTGGTGATGGTGGCCATCATGATCAGCCCGGGCGTGATGAAGGCCACGTAGCTGACGTCGCCCACCGATTGGATGCGCTTGCCCAGCAGGCCGCCGAAGACGATGAAGTAGATCGCCATGGTGATGGCGGGAGGCAGCAGCGTCTGGGTCCAGATGCGAATGACCCGCGTGACTTCCTTGCGGGCGATAGTCATGAAGGCGTTGTATTGCTGGGTCGGGTTCACAGCTTCGTACCCTTGCCGACCAGGTTGAGGAAGAGCTCCTCGAGGCGGTTGGAGCGCGGTCGCATGCTGGAGACGGCCACCCCCTGCTGGGACAGGGCGGCGAAGACGTCGTTCAGGCGCTGGTCATTGTCCACCTCGACCTCGAGCAGGTGCGAGTTGGGCAGGCGCACATCGAAGCCCGGAATCTCGGGCGCCTTCTCATGGGCGTCGGGCAGGTCCAGGAAGAACGTCTGCTTGGTCAGTTGCGTCAGCAGCTCGCGCACGCTGGTGTTCTGCAGCACCTCGCCCTTGTCGATGATGGCGACGTTCTTGCAGAGGTTCTCGGCCTCTTCCAGGTAATGCGTGGTCAGGATGATGGTGGTGCCGGCCTCGTTGAGCTGTTTGAGATACTCCCACAGCGAGCGGCGCAGCTCGATGTCCAGACCGGCGGTGGGCTCGTCCAGGATGAGGAGGCGCGGGTCGTTGACCAGCGCGCGGGCCAACATGAGGCGACGTTTCATGCCGCCCGAGAGGTTGCGCACCGGCTCCTTGCGCTTCTCCCAGAGCTCCAGGGCTTTGAGATGGCGCTCGGCGCGCCGGGCCGCCTCGGCGAAGTCGACCCCGTAGTAGCCGGCCTGGAACACCACCGTGTTGTAGACCGACTCGAAGAAGTTGAAGTTGAACTCTTGCGGCACCACGCCCAGCGAAGCTTTGAGCTGGGCCAGGTTCTTGTCCAGGTCGTAACCGTAGACCGAGACGGTGCCGGAGGTCTTGGTGACCAGGTTGGTCAGGATGCCGATCAGGGTGGATTTGCCGGCGCCGTTGGGACCGAGCAGAGCGAAGAAGTCGCCGTCGGTCACCTCGAGGTCGATGCCTTTGAGCGCTTCCAGCTTGTTGTTGTAGACCTTGCGGAGTTTCTCGACCTTGAGGGCGTGCATCGGCGTTACTCGCCGGGAGCCAGCGTCTTCAGCGCCAGGGCGTGGACGGGCCCGGCCATTTCCTCGGCCAGCACGGCGTAGACCATCTTTTGCCGCTCCACGCGGGACTTGCCCGCGAAATCGGGCGAGACCAGCTTGAGGTTGAAGTGCGACTCGCCGGTGCCGGGCGAGCCGGCGTGCCCGGCGTGCCGATGCGATTCGTTCTCGAGAATCAGCGCCTCGACCGTCAGGGCTGCTCGCAACTTGGATTCGATCCGTTCTGCCACACTCATCTCGCAAAGGCCCTTCAAGCGCCTCCGGGCGGCCCCTTCCAGGCTGTGAGGAATTTCCTACCGTCTACCGTCTGCCGTCGACCGACCAAAAAGAGGCGGGCCTCGCTTTGCTCGAGGCCCGCCCGTGTGGTCTGCCCGGAGGAACCACGCTCCCTAGCGGATGTTGTAGGTGCGCCCGTTCTGACGGTATTTCACGGCCTGGCCGTTGCGGTAGAGAACGTTGTTGTACCAGCCGTTCTGGTTCGCGTAGCCGTTATTATAGCCGTTGTTGTAGTAGCCGTTGTTCTGGTGGCTACACTGGTTGGACTGCCCGTAGTTGTAGGGGTTGGCACCGTAGTATCCGTTGTTGGTCGGCACGTACTGCCCGTTGCTGTAGTAATAACCGTTGTTGTTCACGGGGTTGGGGTAGTACCCGTTGCTCTGATTGTAGGGGTAGTAGTTCCCGTTCTGGTATCCGCTGTATTGGGGGTTGTAATAGCCGTTGTTGTAGTTATAACCACTGCTGTTGTAACCGTTGTTGTAGTTGTAGTTATAACCGTTGTTATAGTAGCCCCCGTCGTAGCCTGGCTGACCGAGCTGCACGTTGATGCCGGTACCCGGGATACCGATGCTCACCTGGGCGCTGGCCGGCGAGGCCGCGAGCAGCATGAACGCGGCTGCAAAAACTGCCAAGATACTCTTCTTCATGTCCGTTTCCAATCTCCTTAGACTCAACTGGTCTGTGGACAGATTAAAACAACTGTTTGAGGGATCGTTGTCGGAAACCTGAAGGAAAGCTAAAGCTTTATTTCTTGCGCTGGGAGAAGTTCGCCAGCGTCTCCGGCTCGCCGGCACGCTTGTTGGCCACGCGCGCGAGCACGAACAAAAGGTCGCTCAAGCGGTTGAGGTAGATGACCGCCTGCGGATTCACCTCCGCCTCATCCGCCAGCGCCACGCAAGTGCGCTCGGCCCGCCGGGCCACGGTGCGGGCCACGTGCAGAGCGGCGCCGCCCGGTCCTCCGCCGGGCAGAATGAACTCTTCCAGGGGCGGCAGCTCATCCATGAAGCCTTCCATCACCTGCTCTAGGTCATTCACGTGCTCCTCGGTGACGCGCGGCACGGCCACCGCCATCGGGCTGTTGACGTCGGCCCCGACGGTGAACAGGCGATTCTGGATTTCGTAGAGCACCTGGCGGATGGGCTCGTCCTTGAGCAGCGCGGCAGCCAATCCGAGACAGGAGTTGAGCTCGTCCACGTCGCCGCAGCAGGCGATGCGCAGCGAGGCCTTACTGACGCGCTCGCCGCCGATCAGCGAGGTCTGGCCTTTGTCTCCCCCTTTGGTCACGACACGGTTGATTCGCAAGACTATGGTATACTTCACCCGCAGCCTATGTCCTGGAAACTCATTCAAAACGCCGACCGGCGTCTCGCGCGCGAGACGGCGCTGGTGCGCCCCGCCTCCGGAGGCGACGTGCGCGTGGCCCTGGGGTATCCCAACACCTACTACGTGGGCATGTCCAACCTGGGTCTCCAGGTGGTCTACGGCTTTCTGAATCGCATCCCGGGCGTCTCCTGCGAGCGCTTCTTTCTGCCCGACCCGGACGAGCTTGAGGAGTTCGACCGCCACGGCCGTCGGCTGTTCACGCTGGAGAGCCAGCGCCCCGTCAGCGACTTCGACCTGGTGGCCTTCACCCTGGCCTACGAGCCGGACTACGTCAATCTGTTGCGCATGCTCGACCTGGCGGGGTTGGAGTTGCTTCAGAAAGACCGCGGTCAGGACCACCCGCTGGTCTTGGTGGGCGGCGCTCTGACGCTGCTCAACCCCGAGCCGGTGGCCGATTTCGCGGACGTCTTCTGCGTGGGCGAGGCCGAGGGCCGCATGCCCGAGCTGGTGGAGGCGATCCGCTCCACCAGCGATCGCCAGCAGCAGCTCGAAGCCATCGCGCGCATTCCCGGCTTCTACGTCCCCAGCCTGTCCACGCCGCGCTACGAGAACAACCGCTTTGTGGGCTTCGAAGACCCTCGACCGCTCGTTCAGAAGACCTACATCAGCGCCGAAGAATTCGCCGCTCAGGAGACGCATTCGCTCATCCTCACCGATGACACCGAGTTCTCGCGCTCGCTGCTGCTGGAGGTCAGCCGCGGCTGCCCCTACGTGTGCCGCTTCTGCACCGTGGGCTTCAGCTACCCGAAGGTGCGCTGGAAGCCGATCGAGCGCATCTGGGAGGCGGTCGAGCGCGCCCGCGCGGGGGGCCTCGACTTCGAGCGGGTGGGGCTGGTTTCGGCCACGGTCGGCAATCATCCCGACATCGACAAGCTGTGCGAGCGCCTGCGCACGCATCGCATCCCGGTCAGCTTCTCCAGCCTGCGGGCCGATCAGCTGCCGGACGAGCTGCTCAGGGCGATGGTGGAGGGTGGCACGCGCAGCCTTACTCTGGCTCCCGAGACCGGCTCGGAGGATCTCCGCAAGGCGATCAACAAACGGTTCAGCGATGCTCAGTATTACGATGCGGCCCGCCGTGCCCTGCAGGCGGGAATCAGGAAGATCAAGATGTACTCGATGGTCGGACTGCCCCACGAGCGCGAAGAGGACATCGACGCGCTGGTCGAGATGGTCAAGACGACCCGCGGCCTGCAACGGGACGCGATCGTGACGCTGGGACTGGGATTGTTCGTGCCCAAGCCGCTCACCCCGTTCCAGTGGGCCCCCATGGCTGACAGCAAGCTGGCCGAGGACCGCATGAAGCGCGTCCAGAAGGCGCTGGCGCGCGTGGGCGGAGTCAAGGTCAACTTCGATTCGCCCAAGGTCTCGCTGCTGGAGGGCTTGCTGGCGCGCGGCGACCGCCGGCTGAGCGGACCGCTGCTGGAGGTCTACAAGAAGCCGACCTTCCGCGCCTGGATGCAGGCCCTGGAGCGCCACGGGCTGCCGCTGGAAGAGCTGGTCTACCGCGAGCGCTCGCCCGAGGAGCCGCAGCCCTGGGATCACCTGGGCGCGAGCTGGGCTCCCGAGCGCCTGGTGCGCGACCTGGTGAGGTCGGTGCGATGAGCTACCGGCTGGTCACAGGGGACCACGACGTCACCACGGTGGTGTTCGACCATATCCAGGTGCCACACGGCTTCTCCACGCGGCGTGGGGGCGTCAGCGAAGGACCTTTCAGCAGCCTCAACCTGGGCTGGCTGACGACCGATGACCTGGAGGCCGTGCGCCAGAACCAGGAGCGTTTCGACCGGCAGGTCGGCTTTGCGGCCCCGCCCACGCTCAAGATGACGCACGGAGTGGACGTGGCCGTGATGCATGAGCCCGTGCGCGAGGGCGAGCGCAGGGACGGCGACGCCTGCGTCACCGACCGGCCGGGGCTGGGGATGAGCCTCACGACTGCCGACTGCGTGCCCATCTTCTACCACGACCCCGAGCATAAGGCGGTGGGCGTGGCGCACGCGGGTTGGCGCGGCACCGTGGCGGGCATCGCCCAGACCACTCTACAGGCCATGCAAGAGCACTACGGAACCCGTCCCGAGGCTGTTCGAGTGGGCATCGCACCCTCGATCGGGCCGTGTTGCTTCGAGGTGGACGCCGATGTGGCCGAGCCCTTCGAGGCCCGTTTCCCGGGGGAGGATTTGGTCGCAAGACTAGGAACAAAGTGGCGGATCAATCTCTGGCAGGCCAACCGGCTTCTGCTGCAGGACCTGGGAGTTCGTCCTGATCACATCGCGGTGGGCGACCTGTGCACCGCGTGCCGTCAGGACTTGTTTTTCTCGTATCGACGCGATCGCGGTCTGACCGGTCGAATGGTGGCGGCGATCCTTCCCGGGTAGCAGGAATCGGTCCTGTAACATGTTGAATGGGTTTCATTAACCTGGGGAGAGAGAGGGTCAAATGGCCAAAGAACGCATCCTCGTCGTCGATGACGAGCGGAACATCGTAGAGCTCATCAAGTACAACCTCGAAAAAGAGGGCTACGAAGTCATCTGCGCCTACGACGGCATCGAGGCGGTCAATATCGCCAAGCAAGACCGTCCAGACCTCATCATCCTCGACATCATGCTGCCCGGCCAGGGCGGTCTCGAGGTCACCCGCATCCTGCGGCGCGAGATGAAGACCCCCATCATCATGGCCACCGCCAAGGGCGAGGAGATCGACAAAATCCTCGGCCTCGAGCTGGGAGCCGACGACTACGTGCCCAAGCCGTTCTCCCCCCGCGAGCTGGTGGCACGCGTCAAGGCGGTGCTGCGCCGCACCTCGGGCAAAGCCGAGGAGAAGGACGAGCTCAGCTTCGACAACCTTTCCATCAACCTGGTCAAGCACGAAGTGCGCAAGAACGGCAAGGAGGTGGAGCTGAAGCCGAAGGAGTTCGACCTCCTCAAGCTGATGGCCACCAACCCCGGCAAGGTCTTCACCCGTGATTTCTTGCTCGAGCAGCTCTGGGGCTACGACTACCTGGGCGACACCCGCACAGTGGACGTGCACATGCGGCGCCTGCGCCAGAAGATCGAGGACGAGCCCTCCTCGCCCAAACTCCTCAAGACGGTGCACGGCATCGGGTATAAGTTCCAGTATGAGGAGTCCGAATAGCTAAGCGCGTCGGAGGACAGCTCGTCGACGCCCTCATCGAAGGGCTATCCGACCCTGCCCTGGGAGTGGACAAATCGAGCCGCGTTCGGTTTTTGAATCCGAAGGCGGCCGAATTGTTTCAGGTCGATCCCAAGAAGGCGCTCGACGCCAAGCTCTGGGACGTGCTGCCCATCAACGACTTCACGCGCTCGCTCTCCTCGCTGGTCAACGAGAGCGACCCCGACCCCAAGGAGCAGGTGGTGGTCTTTCCGGGAGATCGCCTGTTCGTGGCCCAGTTCCTCCCTGTGTACAGCGAGAATCGCTGCACCGGCGTGGTCTGCACGCTCAAGGACATGGCCGGGGTGCAGAAGATTGAAAAGAGCCTCGAGCAGTTCGTGACCGACGTCACCCGTCAGCTCAAGGTTCCTCTCACCGCCATCAAGGGCTTTGCCGAGACGCTGCTCGAGGGCGCCTATCAGAACGCTGATATCACCCATCACTTCCTCAAGGTCATCAACGAGGAGACGAACCGCCTGGCGCGCCTGGTGCTGTCGCTCGAGGGCGCGGCTCAGCCGGACCAGAGTCCGCGTCTGAACAAACGTCCGCTGCCCCTGGTGTCGCTGGTGGAGGGCTCGCTGGCGCTTTTCCGCGAGTCGGCCGACGAGAAGAACGTCCGGTTGCTGCACGAGATACCGCCCGATCTGCCGCTGGTGGAAGTCGATCCCGAGCAGATGCGGCGGGTGTTAGACAACCTGGTGGACAACGCTCTCAAGTTCACCGGCCTTCTGGGCGAGGGCAGCGTGAAGGTGCTGGCTACGGCCGAGCGGGGCGAGATTGTCGTGAGCGTGGTCGACACGGGAGTGGGCATCGAGCCCGCCGAGCAAGGCAAGATCTTCGACCAGTTCTACCGGGTCGACCACGGCCCCGCCAGCGAGCTGGGAGGCACGGGCCTGGGCCTCTCGGTGGCCCGGACGGTGGTGGAGGCCCACGGGGGCCGCATCGGCGTCGAGAGCGAATTGGGCTCGGGCGCCACGTTCTGGTTCAAGCTCAAGGCCCTGGGTTAACGTGCTCCCGTAATCACCTGCTCGTTGGGGCGGAAGTCCTTACACAGCGCGGCGATCGTGGCCTGCGTCTGGGCATCGCTGCCGACGTGCCCGAACACGGTGTACTGTCCGTCCAGGTGGGGCGCATTCCAGAGGAGGATGGAGAAGGACGAGACCCCGGACGTCGGATCCTGGTAGCGCGCCATGGAGAGCACGTTCTTCTGGTGCAGGGGCTCGGGGTGGGCCTCCAGGGGCAGGCGGCGGAGCAGCTTCGCCTGGCTCTTCTCCAGGCTGCGACCGCCCGCTTTCTGCTCGGCATTGGCGAATTGCAGGACGAAGTTGGGGTCGTACCGGGTGACCTGGGTCTGGTCATATGCTCCCGCTTTCAGCAGCCGGTAGATCTGCGTGGCGGTCACGGGGGCCAGCTTCGGCTCCAGAACGAGCTGGATCGGGCCTTTGGTGGTCATCAGCGTGACCTGCTGGTCCTCGGTCAACAACGGCCCGTCCTTGGCTTTGTCGAAAAGGGGAAGGTCGACCACGGGATCGGCGGGCTTGCGCTGGTTCGGGATGGCGCAATTCACGTCTTCGTTCTGGTTCTCCATGACCCACTTGGGACGCGCGAACTTCAGGTCGTCGAAGAAGAGTCCCATCGTGACCATGCTGTCCTGGCCCACGCCGGTCGTGTTGTCGTAGGTGCTCTGCAACTCGAAGTTGGTGTTGCTTTTGAGCGTGAGGCCCTGGGGGAACTCGAGCAAGTCGATCCGTTCGATCTCGAGCCCCGGTCTGGTCCTGGTGGAGGACTTGACCGTCAGCAAGGGCTGGCGTGTCGCGCAGTCGACCAGAGCGCACGACTCCATCAGCGGGTGCACGTGGCTCCAAACCATGCGCAGCACGCGATCATCGGGCACGTGCAGCTCGGGAACGCCGGTCTGGTAGGTGTGGCGGCCCGGGGCCACCACCCAGTGGCCGGTGCGGCGCTGTCCGCACCAGCTGTCGAAATTGGTGCCGGGAACAGAGTTGGGCGCCGCCAGCCCCAGCGTCGTGGGCAGGCAGCCCGGCATGTCCTTGAGCTCCTTGGCTCGCGCCTCGGGGGAGTTCTTGTCCACGACCACCGACAGGTAGGGCGTCACCCAGGCCAGCGCCTGCATGGGCTCGAGGAGGTCCTTGTCCTCCACCAGCTCGATCTTCAGCCGATGGCGCAGCACCCGGTGCTCGTCGGTCGTGCGGTTGGCGGCCTGGAACGTAAAGGTCCACGATTCGTCGCTGGCGATCGGAATGCCATAACCCTCGGGAAAGCGTACGGTGGTCTGCCCCTGGGTCAGCGTCAACAGGCGCTCCACGCTGCAGGGTGTGCTCTCGGGGAAGACCTGGTTGCGAAATGCGCTGTCCACGTCGAGGTTCATGTGACAGATGAACTCGGCGGTCGGCATGGGCTGGTCTTTCTCGTCCAGCACTTCCAGCGACATCGACCGCAGCCAGTAGAGGGTGCGGCGGCGCGTGGAGCAATGGATCGGCACGGTGTCGGTCTGGGCGCCGGTCATGCTGGCATAAGTGCCGCCCTCGACGTATTTGACCCGTTTGGCGCTCAGGACGGAGTCTTTCTTGGCCACCAGGTCCGAAATGCGGATCTTCTCGAGCACGTAGGGGCCTTCCATCGACCGGTAACGACGATGGATGTCGAACGGACCCACCGTGATGGTAACCGTCTGAGTGCCCGGTACGGGCGTGAGCACCCGCGTGGTGGACGAGGCCACGTTGCAGGCCAGCAGCAGCAAGGCGCAGAGGGACCAGAGGGGACGACGCATCCCCTCGAAATTCCCCTTCGAGCCCCGGATCTCCCTCAACTCAGGTAGCGCAGCCGCAGCCAGTCCAGCGCTGCTTGCGAGGCGCGGCTCGCGATCAGGTCGCGGTCGCCCAGCAGGGCGATTTTACGGCTCTCCACGCCCTCCGGTCCGGCCAGTCCGAGGTAGACCGTGCCGACCGGGTTCTCCTCGGTGCCTCCCATGGGGCCCGCCACCCCGGTCGTGGCGACCCCCACATCAGCTTTGAACAGCTTTTGCGCGCCCTGCGCCATGGCCTCGGCGACCTCGAGGCTGTATGCCCCCTTCGTCTCCAGGAGCTCGGCGGGCACGCCCAGAGCGTCGAGCTTGGCGTCCAGGCTGTAGGCCACGATTCCCCCCGCGAAAACCTCGCCGCAGCCCTCCAGAGCCGTCATGCGAGCGGCGATCTTGCCGCCGCTGCAGCTCTCGGCGCTGGCCATGCGCCAGCGGCGCCGGCCCAACTCGCGGCAAAGCACCTCGGGCAGCGACTCGTTCTCTCGCGAATAGACCTTCGAGCCGACCTGCTCGACGATCTTCTCGGCCAGCTCGTCCACCAGCGCCGCCGCTTCGGGATGGGTCTCGGCGCGGGCGCTCAGGTGGATTTCGATGTCGTGCTCGGTGAACAAAATGGTGGTGCTGGGATTGGTGAGATGTCTGTAAAGCGGGGCGATCAACGTGTCCAGGGCCGATTCGCCCATCCCGTTGACCCTGAGGACCCGGCGTACCAGCACGAAGGCACCCCCGGGAAGCATCGGCCGCACGTGGTCGGCAAACATCGGCTTCAGCTCGCGCGGCGGACCCGGCAGCACGACCAGGGTCTTGCCGCCCACCTGCATCGTGAAGCCCGGCGCGGTGCCGTTCGGGTTGGGTAAGACGCGGGCCGCCTCGGGCAGCATCGCCTGACGCTCGTTGTTGGCGGTCATCGTGTATCCGCGTTTGGCAAAGCGCTCGCGCAACTCTTCCACGATCTTGGGCCGCAGCACCAGCTCGACCCCGGCCACCTCGGCCACCGCGTCGCGGGTCAAATCATCCTCGGTGGGACCCAGGCCACCCGTCATGAGGACCAGGTCGGCACGGTTGAGGGCGCGGGCCAGCACGTCGCAGAGCAGGCGGCGCTCGTCGCCGGCGATGCCCTTGGCCTGAACCTCGATCCCGATTTCGTTCAGTTGCTCCGTGAGCCACAGAGAGTTCGTATCGGTGCGGAAAGGCGTGAGCAGCTCGCTGCCCACGGCCAGGATTTCGGCTTTCATGTGCCGGGAACTTTAGAGGAACCGGGGCCCCGGTGTCAAATCGCGGGCGGAAAAATTCTCAAGGGGGCTCCTCATGGCACGTTTCTTCCTGGCGCTCATCGCTCTCATGACCGTGGCCTGGGCTGCGGGCGACAAAGAGCCGCACCTGGCCGTCACCTGGTTTGACTGGAACGGCACGCAGGCTCGCGTGCGCGTGAAAAACGTGGGCGATGCCCCGGCCGCGGGGGCGCGCGTGCGCATCACCGCGGGCAACCAGCTGCTGGGCGTCTTGGAGAGCCGCACCACCCTGACTCCGGGTGCGGAGTCGCAGCTGGAAGGCCCTCTGAACGCCGCGTCGCCCGTTTCGGGCCAGATCGCCCTGCGTGGCACCACCAGCCTGTCCACAGGCCAGATGTATGCCTTCCAGACGGGCGAGACGAACGGCCAGCTCTCCGTGGAGGAGATGCTGCGCGGCCGCCTGGGCGTGGAAGCCGTCGAGGTGCCCAAAGAGGCCCACGTGGGGGAGAAGGTCGACATCATGGTGCGCGTCGCCAACCTGGGCGAGGGCGCCGTGGGCGGGCCCACGGTGGTGCTGCTCGAGAATGGCAAGGAGGTAGCCCGTCAGCGGCTGCTCCGCCGCCTGGGCTCGGGCTCGCGCGAGGGCGTGACCTTCAAGTGGACTCCCAGTAAGGAAGGTAAGGTTTCGCTGAGCGGCGCGTTCGACCCGCCCTCGCCCCCGCAGGAGGGCGACCCGGTCGCCAGTGCCGAGGTCGAAGTGGCCCCGGCGCGTGTCTCCCAGCTCGTGGTAGACAAAGTTTCCTTCGATGCTCCGCCTCGCGAGAACGCGGCCTGCCTGGTGACCGTGAATGTGATTAACCGCGGAGACGCTCCCACCTATGCGATCCCGGTCATCTTGACCGTGGGGGGCAACGTCGTGGCCCGTAAAACCGAGCGGGGCCGCTTCGATCCCGGTTCCACCACGCAGGTTCAGGTTCGCTGGGTTCCGCGCGGCATGGGCAGCCAGCCCGTGGTCGCCTCGCTGGAGGGCAGCAGCCAGCCCTCCGTCTCCTCCAAGGTGGACGTGCTCGGCAAACCGGGCGTCAACCTGAAGGTCGTGCGCCTCGAGGCGCCCGGAAAGGTGCTGGTGGGCCGTCCCGCCGAGTTCACCGCGGTGGTGACCAACACGGGCGAGATTCCTGCCTTCTCGTGCATCGTCACCCTCAAGGAGGGCGGGCTTCCGGTGGATAGCCAGCGCTCCGAGGCTTACGTGAACCCGGGCGGCGAGGTGAAGATCCCCCTGAAGTTCACCCCCACCCAGCCTGGCGCCGGCACATGCGTGGCTGAAGTGGAAAGTGGTGGCCCCGGTCAGGAGACCACCACCGAGGACAACCGCGCCGAGGTTCAGTTCGAGGTAACCGTTCCGAAGAATTGAGGTTCTGTGCAGTTGAGAGTTGAGGGTCGAGAGTTAAGAGTCCGGTAGCGGAGGCTCTTGGCCCAAAAGAAACGAGAGTCTCGCAGGGAGACTCTCGACTCTTGACTGGAGTTAGTTCTCGTAGATGTAGTCGGGGGGGTCGAAGTTGCCCAGCTCGTGCTCGGGGAAGAGCAGGCGCTGCGAGTCGAAGAGGAGCGAGAGGTCGGGCTCGTACTCGCCCAGCAGAGCCGGCGGGTCGGGCTCGTACTCCGGAGTCTCCACCACGACCGGGCTGGGCGCCGGCCTGGGCGAAGGCATCAGGTTGGTGAGAGCGCTGATCGGCATCGGACGGGTCTTCAGCTCCATCCGGATGGTCTTGGGCAGGTGCACGCGCTTGAGCTCGGTCACAGGCATGATATTGGTGATGCGTCCGACCGGCATCTTGCGCGTCTCGAGCTGCTGCTTGGCGCGCACCTCGTTCACCATGGTGCGCCAGGCCAGATCAGCCGTCGGAATCTTGCGCGTCGTGGGGAGCTTGGCGCGCAGGTTCAGGCCCGGATAGGTCAGCTTCTGGTCCGGCTCGGCGATGAAGTCCGCCATCAGGCAATAATCTTCATCGGCCGCGAGACGCCAGGCGTAGGCCATGACTTCCATCGTGCGTTCCACCCATTTTACGAACGACATTCGGTTTTTCTCCTTCATAACGGAGCTATCGTAGCGTTATTCGGCGCCTTATTCTGTAGGGCCCCTCACAGCTCGTTTGTGGTCTGGCTCACAAGGGAACCCGACCGAACCGCGCGAAGCGACCGCCTCTATGAGCGAGATTCCCGACAAGTACAACCACAACACCGCTGAGGAGCGCTGGATGAAACTGTGGGAGGAGTCCGGTATCTACCGGTGGGATCCCACGCGCTCTCGTGAGGAAACATTCGTGGTCGACACGCCTCCTCCTACGGTCAGCGGCTCCCTGCACGTGGGGCACGTGTTCTCCTACACGCATCAGGACCTGATTGTCCGCTACCAGCGCATGCGCGGCAAGAACATCGCTTTCCCCATGGGCTGGGACGACAATGGGCTCCCCACCGAGCGCCGGGTGCAGAACATCTTCGGAATCCGCTGCAACCCTCGTCTTCCTTACAACCCTGACTGGAAACCCCGGCGGGACAAAGACGACAGGGACGTGGAGGAGGTCTCCCGCCGCAACTTCATCGAGGCCTGCCAGCTCGTGACGGTGGAGGACGAGGCCGCCTTCGAGGCTCTGTGGCGCCGTCTGGGACTCTCGGTTGACTGGAACCAGACCTACGCCACCATCGATGCTCACTGCCGCAAGATCTCCCAGCTTTCGTTCCTGGACCTGGTGGAGAAGAAGCAGGCCTATCAAGTCGAGGCGCCCACGATGTGGGACATCGACTTCCAGACCGCCGTGGCCCAGGCCGAGGTCGAGGACCGCGAGCGGGACAGCTTTTACCACGACATCCGCTTTCAGGTCGAAGGGGGAGGGGACTTCGTCATCTCCACCACCCGTCCCGAGCTGTTGCCGGCCTGCGTGGCGGTGGCGGCGCATCCTGACGACGAGCGCTTCAAGCCGCTGTTTGGAAAGAATGCGATCACGCCGATTTTCCAGGCGGCCGTGCCGATCGTGCCGGCGGAGCACGCCGATCCCGAGAAGGGCACCGGAATTCTGATGATCTGCACGTTCGGCGACTCGAACGACGTGGACTTCTGGAAGAAGGGCGGCCTGCCGCTCAAGCAGATCATCGGTCTGCAGGGAACCCTGCTGCCGGTCGAGTGGGGGACGGCGCCGTTTACCACTCAGGACCCTGCGGCGGCGCAGAAAGCCTACGACGAGCTGGCCGGGCAGCACCTGAAGAAGGCCCGTGCCCGCGTGGTCGAGATGCTGGCCGAGGCGGGCGCCGGGGTGGGGGAGCCCAGGCCCACGAAGCAATTCGTCAAGTTCTACGAGAAGGGTGATCGCCCGCTGGAGTTCGTGTCGAGCCGCCAGTGGTTCATCCGCATCCTGGAGCACAAGGAGAAGCTGCTCGAGATGAGCCGCCAGATCCAGTGGCATCCGGACCACATGCGGCTGCGCATCGAGCACTGGATCGAGGGCCTGAACCAGGACTGGGCCGTGAGCCGCCAGCGCTACTTCGGGGTCGCCTTCCCGGTCTGGTATCCGCTGGATGCGGAGGCCCAGCCCGACTATTCTCGCCCGATCTATGCCGACGCCAGGCTGCTGCCGGTGGATCCGCTCTCGGACACGCCTCCGGGTTACAGCGAGGACCAGCGGCACCAGCCCAATGGCTTTACGGGCGATCCGGACGTGATGGACACCTGGGCCACCAGCTCGATGTCCCCCCAGATCATGAGCCATTGGGGCCTCGATGCCAAGCGGCATAACCGCCTGTTCCCGATGGACGTGAGGCCGCAGTCGCACGAGATCATTCGCACGTGGGCGTTCTACACCATCGTGAAGGCCTGGATGCACGAGAACACTATCCCCTGGAAGCACGTCACCATCAGCGGCTGGATTCTCGACCCTGACCGCAAGAAGATGTCCAAGTCCAAGGGCAACGTCGTGACTCCGGGGCACCTGTTGGAGAAGCATTCCTCCGACTCGGTGCGCTATTGGGCCGCGCGGGCGCGTCTGGGCACCGACACCGCCTTCGACGAGAAGGTGATGGAGCAGGGCTCCAAGCTGCGCACGAAGCTCTTCAACGCCTCCAAGTTCGTGCTGGGCGTGATGGAGCGCTCGGGCGCCACGGCCGGCGGGGCCGATCAGATCACCCATCCGCTCGACCTGGCCATGGCGGCCAACCTCTGCGACCTGGTGCGCGGCTCAACCGAGAGCTTCGACCGCTTCGACTACGCAGGGGCGCTGGCGGCTACCGAGGACTTCTTCTGGAACTTTTGCGACGACTACGTCGAGCTGGTGAAGCGTCGCTCCTACGAGGAAGAGGATACCGCCGGCCGCCGTTCGGCCCTGGCCGCCTTGAAGCTCGGGTTGGAGACGCTGCTGCGCCTGTTCGGGCCGACGATGCCGTACGTGACCGAGGAGATCTGGTCCTGGCGCCACCCGGGCTCGATTCACCGCGCCTCCTGGCCGTCTGACAGCGAGTTCGAGACCGGCGGCCGCATCGAGCACCCGGGCGCTTACACGCTGGCGGTCGAGGTGCTGAAGAAGGTCCGCATGGCCAAGACCGAGGGCAAGAAGAACCTGCGCTGGCCGGTGGCCAGGCTCGAGATCGTGGCGGGGGCCGACGACCTGAAGGCGCTGGAGAGCGTCTTGGAGGACGTGCTCCAGGCTGGGGCCGTGGACCCGGCGGGGGTGACCCTCACCCCGGGCGAGGGCCTGAGCGTGAAGGCCACGCTGGCAGACAACGCCGCCTGAGAAAGCTCGTGTCCGCCTGTTAGCGCGGACATGTCCACGCTGGTCGTGGGACCTGGGAGTGTCCGCCTGTTAGCGCGGACATGTCCACGCTGGGCGTGGGACATGGGAGTGTCCGCCTGTTAGCGCGGATATGTCCACGCTGGTCGAACGACTATTCTTTCTTCTCGGGCTCCGGGTCGGGCTTCTTCTCGTCCTTTTTGGGCGGGATGCTCTGGAACGGGGGATATCCGCCGCCGTTGCCGGGGCCGTCCACGTTCTCCTGCGGGACCAGGTAGCCGCCTCCGTTGCCGGGGCCGTCGATGGCCTCCTCGGTGGCATCGGGTGGATAACCGCCGCCGTTTCCGGGACCCTCTTTCTCTTCGTCCGGCTCCGAGGTGCCGTCGGGCAGGATACTCTGGAAAGGAGGATATCCTCCTCCATTGCCAGGACCGTCCACCTGGGCCACGGGAGGATATCCTCCTCCGGCACCCGGGCCATCCTCGTACAAGCGCACCAGGTGCTTCTCGTCCTTGATCCGGGCGGCGGCCTCCTCGGTCTTCTCGGGCGAGGCGAGCATCTTGGTCAGGGACATCCCGGTGGCCGCGCGCAGCACCGCCAGGGGCATGTTGCCGGGCAGGCCGGCCGCGAAGTCAGCGCCGTAGGTCTCGCGCAGCGACTTGAGCTTGGTGTCGCCCCGCTTCACGCGAAAACGCCCATCGGCCGATCGCGTCCTGCCAAGCTCGACCGAATCCGTGGGGCTCTGGGGGGGATTCCCCGCCGAGCGGGTCGGTCTTTGAGGCTGGAACGAGCTGCGATCCGATGGGCGTATCATCACGAGCAGAGGCTAACCCATGAGCGGGGGAAAGTTCCTACCCAAACTGTGAACTTTCAGCCGACCATCCAGCCCACGAAGGTGCCGGTGCCGGCCGCGCTCACGATGGCCGGACCCGGGAGGCCCGCCAGTCCGGCGATGGTGGCTCCGATGACGGCGCCGCCGGCCATGCAGGCCGCGCGCTTGGGACTGTCGGCGATCCAGCCAGCGAAGGCGCCCACGCCGGCGCTGGACAGGAGCGCCTCACCCGGCACACCGGCCAGGCGGGAGATGCCGGCGGCCAGCAGGGCGCCGCCGGCCACGTGGATGGGCATCTGGTTCTCTTTGTAAAACTTCATGATGGCGCTGTCCTCATCGGGACCTTGCTGAGGGGGCGCCTGCTGGGCGGTGGAAGCGGCTACGGGCGCGCTCTTGCGCTGCACGGGGACGGACGGACCAAGAAGGCTGACGTTCATCGGTGAAATCCTCCAAAATCTTTTCGCCGCTCCTATCGTCGCTGGAGCGAATGTTCGGCGCATCCTGCCAGGAGAACCTGAAAGAAACCTGAAAAATGCCCCCCGTCATGACCTACGGCGCAATTTTCGACATGGACGGCGTGCTGGTCGATTCGCACGAGTCCCACTACCTCGCCTGGCACGAGCTCGGGCGGCGGCACGGGGTGCCGTTCGAGAAACCCCTCTTCGACAAGACCTTCGGCTCGCACAACGCGCAGATTCTGCCCATCTGGCTGGGGCGCGAGGTCTCCGCCCAGGAGCTGATCGACCTGGCTGAGGAGAAGGAAAAGATGTTCCGCGCCCACGTGAAGGACCACGTGAACCCGCTGCCGGGCGCTCAAGCTCTGGTGCGCGCGCTGAAGGCCCAGCACTTCAAGCTGGCCGTCGGCTCGAGCGGCCCGCGCCCGAACGTGGAGCTGCTGCTCACGAGCCTGGGGATCCGCGAGCTCTTCGACGTGCTGGTCACCGGCGACGACGTCACCCAGGGCAAGCCCCATCCCGAGGTGTTCGCGAAGGCGGCGGCGGGCCTGGGATTGGACCCGGCCCACTGCGTCGTGCTCGAGGACGCGCCGCAGGGCGTGGACGCGGGCCTGGCGGCGGGCACCCGGGTGCTGGCGATCACCTCGACCCGTCCGCGCGCCGAGCTGACCCACGCCACCCGCATCGTCGATACGCTGGTGGGATTGAAACCCGAGCATCTCAAGGAGCTGGTCGATGGCCACGTTTGAAGATCTTCCGCTGGTCTGGCAGACCCCCGTGGAGTGGGCCGAGAACGCCCTCCAAAACCAGCTCGCGCTGCTGAACGACCACGCCCATCTCGAAAAGAAAGCAGCCACCAATGCCCTGGCCCTGCTCAACCAGTGGCCGGAGCCAGACCCTCCCGAGGACTGGGTCAACGTGCTGACTTTGATCGCCAAGGACGAGGCCGAGCACCTGGCCATCGTGACGCGCCTCCTGAGGAAGCGCGGGGGCGAGCTCTCGCGCATTCATAAGAACCCTTATGCCAACGCGCTGCGCAAGGAGATCCGTTTGGGGGAGGGCAAGTCGGAGCTGGTGGACCGGCTGCTGGTCAGCGCGCTCATCGAATTGCGCTCCTGCGAGCGCTTCTGCCTGCTGGCCGAGGCGTCGACGGACCCGGAGCTGGCCAAGCTCTACAAGAGCCTCTGGGCCTCCGAGCACGGACACTACAAAGTTTTCCTCCGCCTGGCCCACAAGGTTTTACCTCCCAAGAAGGTCAAGGTGCGCTGGCAGGAGATGCTGGAGGCGGAATCGCGTATCGTGCGCAGTCAGCCTCCAGGACCGGGCATTCATACCGGAATCGGTTCCTCGAGTTAACAAAAGCCGAGAAACGGTAACAAGTCTTTCAGGTTTTCTGGAGGGCCTCGGTGTTATCGTGACCCTTAGATGGACAACACCATTCGTGGCATCTCGGTTTACGCCGGAGTTCCCGGCGCGCGCCATACGAAGGACCTCGATCGGATACCCCGCGATGAGGCCGTGCTCGGCAAGACCGAGACTTCCGAGGAAGAGCCGAAGAAGAAGCGACATCTCCTGCGCAAGCTCATGCTGGGTGGGGCGCTGACGGTCACCGCGTTGGGGGCGGCCGGAGTGGGCGCCACCTACGTGGCCGCGACGGCCCCCATCTGCGCCGATGCGAACACGACCATTGGCCTCACCAACGACGGCCTGTGCGTCAACCAGGAGATCGGTCTGGCGGGCGCGCACGGGTGGCGCATTCTGAGCGGGCTTCCCCACCTGCCGGGTGCCATCCAGGGCCTGGACTCCCATTCCAACCAGGTTTTTCACCCCGACGGTTCGGTCCAGGCCCCCCCGCTGATGCAGAACGGCGAGCTGACCGCGGTCACCTTCAACGTGCATCACGGCCGCAGCCCGGACGATCTGGGAGCCAGGCCCCAGGTGGGCGAGATCGCCCGGGCCCTGCACGCGCAGAAGGCGGACGTCTACCTGATGCAAGAGGTGGCCCCGACCGACGTGGACGACTACGTCAACGGCACGGGGATGGTCGGCTACTACTCGCAGACCACCATGATGCAGGGCAACCTCATCCTGGTCCACCCGGATTTGAAGGTCAACGCGGATTTCAGCCAGATGCTGCTCAACGGCGGCGGGAGCTTTGGCGACGCGGTGCGCAGCCTCGAGAACTGGGCCACCAACGGCGGAGGAGCCGAGCCGCGCGGCATCCAGACCGTCGAGGTCGAGCTGCCCAACGGCAAGGAAGCCGTGCTCTGGAATACTCACCAGCCCACGACGGACTACACGGACCAGCAGCGGATCGACGCGCGCGCCGGCACGATGCGCGTGCTGGACGAGCAAACCGAGCCCGGTCAGATCGTAATCGGAGGAGGCGACATCAACGCTGGCGAGGACGGCTCGCTGGCCAGCGACCTGCGGGCGGCGGGCCACGAGGTGCACTTCTACCACATCGACTCGATCAACACGCGTGGCGCCACCGGGCCGGTCGAGTTCGAAGGCTTCCACCTGAACGACTCGCACGGCTTCCACCTGTCCGACCACCCGATGGGGAAGGCTTCCGTTCCGGTATAATTCAGGGCTCGCCGGTAACCTGGAAGCATGGAGATCCCTGCCTGGCTGCGCAAAGTTCTACCTGGCTCGAGGCCTGCGACACCCCCAACCCGGGAGCCGGAGCCCGAGCCCGAGCCGATCGCGGACGTCGTATTGCCGCCGCGTCTCGAGTCGCTCGGACAGGCGATGGACGCGGCCGCTCAGTACGAGGACACGCAGACCCGTCTCCAGGCTCACCTCGCGCGGCAGAGCGCCGAGATGGCCGCGGCCGCCCCGCTGGGCCTGGCCGGACTGGTCCTGTCTCTGGCGCAGAAGGGCTACGACGCCGAGGAGCGCTCCGCGCTGGCGCGGGCGGGGGCGAAGTGGATTCAGGCGCAGGAGCCCAGCGAGAACCTGAAGTTCGCCCTTCAGGTCGCGGATTCGACCACTGATTACCAGGACGACCTCAAGTGTCTGCGGATCGGGCTCCAGGGCGCGCAGAGCTCCGATCGCCAGGGGCTGGCCGTCCAGCTGTGCGAGGTTTTCGGCAGCGTCGAGGACCGTGCTGCCGCGGGCCGTGAGGCGCTCGCATGGATGCAGAGCGTCGAGCCTGCCCGGGCCAGCGAGTTCAAGCTGGGACTGGAGATCGCGCAAAAAACCGAAACGTACGACGATGAATGGGCCGTGCTGCGCGAGTCGCTCAACTCGGCCACGCCCACAAAGTTGCTCGAATGCATGGACAGTGTCGAGTCCAGGGCGAGAGCGATGCCCATCCTGCTCGCAAACCGGCCTTTTGCCGGAGCCCCCTCCGCAGCCAAGACCTGGGAGGACGACGCGGCCGCGGGAGCGGCTCTTTTACACGCCTCGGGGAGCGATCCCCTGGTCGTGTGCCGGGCCATGATCGATGCCTGCCAGGAGGACGAGAGCGTGGCCAACGTTGGCGCCAGGCTGCTGGACGAGCTGGCCGCGACCCATCCCGAGCGGGTAGAGCTGGCGCGCGGACTCATCGCAGCCTCGGGCTACTACGAGACCGACCGGGCCATCCTGGAGAGCGTGTTCACTGACCGACCGGCCCTCCAGGTTTGTCGCGAGACCATGGATGCTTGCTCGGAGGTCGAGGACAGGGCGCGCATCGGCCAGGCTGGCCTGAATGCCTTGCAGAAGGACTATCCTGTGGCGTCGCTGGGCATGCTGGCTGGCCAGGCTGCCACGACCTACGATGCCGACGCCGAGTGTTGTGAAACGACCCTGCGTCATCTCGATCAGACGCCGCCCGAGCTGGCGGCCACCATCCTGCGTGCCCTCGTCGACGAGGAGCAGGGCTCGAAGGCCGGGCAGGCCATGCTCCCGGCGTTGCGCGGCTTCTATGCCAACCCGGAGGCGGACGCCCTGATCGACGACGCCGCCTCGCGTATCTCGGGAGCCGAAACCTACGAGGACGACGTCGCCATCCTGAAGGACCTGTTTACCCAGCTCGCCTCCGTGAAAGGCGTCCGTGAGCAGGTCGAAGACCTGGCCGCCGCCGTCACCGGGCAGTCCCCCGCGGCCGCGGTGAAGGAGACCGGCAGCCACGTCGTGCTCGGCCACGTCGCGCTCAAAGTGCGGGGTCAGACCCAGAAGCGTTGAGCCAGGCGGAGAAGCTCGACACCCTCTAGAACCACCCCGCATGCTGATCGGAATGGTGCACGTCCTGGCTCTACCCGGGAGTCCTCGCGCGGAGGCGTCGATGGCGCGCATCATCGACCAGGCCGTGGTGGAGGCGAGCATCTACGCCGAGACGGGGTTCGAGGGGATCGTCCTCGAGAACATGCACGACGTGCCCTACCTCCACGGGACGCATCCGCCCGAGACGGTGGCCTGCATGACGCGGGTGGCGACGGCGGTGCGGCAGAGCCATCCCGAGCTGCGGATGGGCATCCAAATCCTGAGTGGCGGGGCGAAGGAGGCGGTGGCGGTGGCCTACGCGGTGGGAGCGCAGTTCGTGCGGGTGGAGAACTTCGTGTTCGCTCACGTGGCCGACGAGGGGCTGCTCGAGCGGGCCGAGGCGGGACCGCTGCTGCGCTACCGAAAAAGCATCGGGGCCACCGAGGTCGAGATCTACGCCGACATCAAGAAAAAGCATGCCTCCCACGCGATCACGCAGGACATCAGCCTGGAGGAGGCCGCCAAAGCGGCCGAGTTCTTCGGCGCCGACGGGCTGATCGTCACGGGCACGGCTACTGGCGAGCCGACCGACAGAGACGACGTGGCCCGAGTGAAGCGCGTCACCCGACTCCCCGTGCTGGTCGGCTCGGGAGTGACACCCGACTGCCTCCACGACGCCGACATGATCGTGGGCAGCTATACGAAAGAAGGCGGGCTGTGGTCCAATCCGGTGGATCGGATACGCTGTCAGAGACTGGTGCAGGCCTACCGCAAGTCATAAAGAAGCAGCGTCCATGACGCCTGCAACCGAATCCCGCGCCCAAACGCTCTCCGCCGAAGAACGCCGCAAGATGCACGCCTACTGGCGCGCTGCCAACTACCTCTCGGTGGGCCAGATCTACCTGTTCGCCAACCCGCTGCTCAAGGAGCCGCTGGTCAAGGAGCACATCAAGCCCCGACTGCTGGGCCACTGGGGCACCACGCCCGGGCTGAACTTCATCTACGTCCACCTCAACCGGCTGATCCAGCAGCGGCACCTCAGCACGCTCTACATCGCCGGTCCCGGCCACGGCGGACCCGGACTGGTCGCCAACACCTACCTCGAGGGAACCTACACCGAGTTCTACCCCAACATCACCCAGGACGCCAACGGCATGCGCCGACTGTTCAAGCAGTTCAGTTTCCCGGGAGGCATCCCGAGCCACGTGGCTCCCGAGACCCCCGGCTCCATCCACGAGGGGGGCGAGCTCGGCTACGCCGTTTCGCACGCCTTCGGGGCGGCTTTCGACAACCCCGACCTGCTGGTGGCCTGCGTCGTAGGGGACGGCGAGGCGGAGAGCGGTCCGCTGGCCGCCAGCTGGCACTCCAACAAGTTCCTCAACCCCATCACCGACGGGGCGGTTCTGCCGATCTTGCACCTGAACGGCTACAAGATCGCCAATCCCACCGTGCTGGCGCGCATCCCCGAAGAGGAGCTGATCAAGCTGTTCGAGGGCTATGGCTGGAAGCCGTATCTCCTCGAGGGAAGCGACCCCGACGTCATGCACGACCGGATGGCCGAGACCCTGGACAAGATCGCCGACGAGATCGCGGCCATCCAGAAGCACGCCCGCAGCAAGAACGACCCCACCCGGCCGCGCTGGCCGATGCTCATCCTCAAGACCCCGAAGGGCTGGACCGGTCCCGCCGAGGTCGACGGACTGAAGACGGAGGGCTCCTGGCGCTCGCACCAGGTTCCGTTCAGCGAGATGAGCCCGGGGCACATCGAGCTGCTGGAGAAATGGCTCAAGAGCTACCAGCCCGAGGAGCTCTTCGACGAGAACGGCACGCTGCTCAAAGAGCTGGCCGCGCTGGCTCCCCAGGGCGAGCTGCGCATGGGCGCCAACCCGCACGCGAACGGGGGTCTGCTCCTGCGCGACCTGCGTATGCCGGACTTTCGCGACTACGCGGTGGACGTGCCCTCGCCCGGCACCGTCACGGCCGAATCGACCCGCGTCCTGGGCAAGTTCCTGCGCGACATCATGAAGGCCAACCGCGACAATTTCCGCGTGGTGGGACCGGACGAGACCGCCAGCAACCGGCTCGGGAGCCTGTTCGAGTGCACCAACCGCACCTGGAACGCCGAGACGCTGCCCGAAGACGCCCAGGGCGGCTCGCTCGCGCCCGATGGCCGCGTGATGGAGATCCTGAGCGAGACCACCTGCCAGGGCTGGCTGGAGGGCTACCTCCTCACGGGCCGGCACGGTTTCTTCTCGTGCTACGAAGCGTTCATCCACATCATCGACTCGATGTTCAACCAGCACGCCAAGTGGCTCAAGACCACGCGGCACATTCCCTGGCGCCGCAACATCGCCTCGCTGAACTACCTGCTGACCTCGCACGTCTGGCGCCAGGACCACAACGGCTTCAGCCACCAGGATCCGGGCTTCATCGACCACGTCGTCAACAAGAAAGCGGAGGTCATGCGGGTCTATCTGCCGCCCGATGCCAACACGCTCTTGAGCGTGGCCGACCACTGCCTGCGCAGCCGCCAGTACGTCAACGTGATCGTGGCCGGCAAGCAGCCGTCGCTCCAGTTCCTGACGATGGACGAGGCGGTCAAGCACTGCACCAAAGGCGCCGGCATCTGGACCTGGGCCAGCAACGACGAGGGTACCGAGCCCGACGTGGTCATGGCCTGCGCCGGGGATATCCCGACGCTGGAGACCCTGGCCGCCGTCAAATTGCTGCGCCAGCTCTGCCCCGACATCAAGATCCGGGTGGTCAACGTGGTCAACCTGATGACGCTGCAGTCACCCAGCGAGCATCCCCACGGGATGTCCGACCGCGACTTCGACTCGCTCTTCACCATCAACAAGCCGGTGGTGTTCGCTTATCACGGCTATCCCTGGCTGATTCACCGCCTGACCTACAAGCGCACCAACCACGACAACCTGCATGTGCGCGGCTACAAGGAGGAGGGCACCACCACGACTCCCTTCGACATGGTGGTGCTCAACGAGCTGGATCGCTTCTCGCTGGCCGATGACGTGCTCGATCGCGTGCCGCGCCTGCAGGCGGTAGGCGCCCACGCCAAGCAGTGGCTGCACGACAAGCTCATCGAGCACCGCCAGTATGTGCGCCAGTACGGCGACGACATGCCCGAGATCCGTGACTGGAAATGGTAAGGCCGCACCGGCGGCGTATTCTTACAGGGTGATCATCGGGCCCCTCGGCACGGGACCTTTGCCTTCGCGCCCCCAGACGGCGGGCGCGAGCGATCCTCCCGTCGAGGACCGTCCCCTGCTGGGGCGCGTTCTGAGTTGGGACAAGGGGCGCGGGCTGCAAGAGTTCGACCGGGCCCTCGAGAAGCGCGAGTTCGAACCGATCGCTTCGATGGCCGGCAGCTCGCAGCTCAAGGTGAAAGAGCTGCTGCAAGAGCGCGCCGACAAGCTCTGGAACCTGGACCTGAGCACGCTTGCGCCCCGGGAGCGCGAGCACGTCGGCAAGCTCTACACCGAGATGACCAACCACGTCGACCCGCCCGACAGCGGCACGTGGTTTTTACAGCAGTTCGGCCCGGCGCTGGACGGCCAGCCCGACGCGATTACGTTCGCGGCAACGCACAAGGTGCAACCGCACCTCTCGGCGGAAGAGAACGCCGTGGTGGCCCACGGGATGCTGGAGCGGTTCCCGGCGCCCGGACGCCTGGCGTGGCCGCGCATCTACGCGCTCGAGGCGGCCGTCGACAGCGGCTGGGAGCCGACCGCCGAGGAGACGCAGACGATTCGGGCGCGCCTGAGCGCCAATCTGGCCGAGAACGAGCCGCTCGTGTCGGTGGAGCGCACCCCGCTGCAGACCGAGAACGCCATTCTGATGGGCCTGCTGGAGAAGCTGCCCGAGCGACTGGGCTGCGAGCGCGTCCTTTTGGACCGGCTGCTGGCCAGCCCCGAGCGCGGGATGTACGACGTCGAGGGCGCCCCCAACCGTAAGACGGCCCACGACTGCACGCGCTTTGGCCGGGTCATCGCTCGCGACCCACAGCTGATGGCCGAGCTGATGGACGAGCTGGCGGCCGGCTCGCCGCGCCAGAAAGACCTTTACATGCTGTTGGCCCAGCATGGCAACGCCCTGGAGCTCACGCGCCGGGCGAAATTGCCCGAGGGCGCTCCCTTCGAGCGCATTCACCTGCACGTGGTCGACCGCGCCTCCCGCGACCTCAAGACGGAGCTGGCCACGCTGCCCCCGGCGGAAGGATTGCGAGCCGCGCGGGACTACCGCAGGCTGTGGGAGGTGCTGAGCGACGACCAGCTCCTCCTGAGCAACATGACCCGCCTGCAGATCCCCGAGAACGTGGGGCGCCTGGCGCTCGACAGCGATTTCCTGATCGCGGCGGTCGCCTCCCGGACCTCTCCGGAGCTGGAGAAGGAGCTGCTCGAGAAGGTGCCCGGGCTGAGCTTCGATTTCGACAGCGCCGAGGCCCTGGAGCTGGCGCGCCTGCAACGCCTGCTCTACTCGCACCAGCTGGGTCAGGTCCCGGACGAGCCGAAGGCCCTGCTCGCGTTCTATGCGGCTCAGAAAGACCCGTCCCCCGACAACCGCATCGAGTGGACGAAACGCTGGGACGCGCCGCACGATGGCATTCTGCACAGGCTGCGCGTCGACCCGTCCACGGCCGGGGTGCTGCTCGAGCGCGGTCAGGTGGCCGCTGATCTCGCGGCCTCCAGCCAGGCCCTGACGAAGGTCGAGTCGGACGAGGTCAAATCTCTGCTGGCCAGCGGCGAGCTGAACGTCTTCAACCGTCTGCTGGAAGCGGGCACGCCCCAGGAGGCCCGGTCCGCGCTCGACGTTTACCGCGGCGCTCGCGCCGCAGGCCTGGACGAGGAGGGCGCCTTCCGCCAGGCAGCGGGCGGCCTGCTGGGAGCTCCGGCGACCTCCGGCGGGGGGCTCGCAGTCAACGCCGGCGGCCTGGTAGTCGGCGGCGCCTTCCTGCGCAAACGCGCCTAGATCAGGGCCGCACGGGCTTCCTCGAAGCCCGGGTTTAGCTCGAGCGAGCGGCGATAGCACGCCTGCGCTTCTTCAGTGCGCCCCAGGTTGCCGTAACACTGACCCTTGAGGTAGAGCAGCACCTCGTCCTCGCCGGTGCGGCGAATCGTGTAGTCGAAAAAATCGAGCGCGCGCGCATAATTACCCAGCCCGAAGCTGAGGTGGCCCAGCCAGAACGTGACGTTGGGAGCGCCCGGAAAGTTGTAGTCGTGGTCCCAGACGGCCTCGATCATCCGCCCCAGGTCGGCGGACTCGCTGAAGTTCATGCGGGGGATGTACTCGGCGATGCGCGCCGCGCAGGCGCTGAAGGCTTGGGGATCCATCATGTTCAGCCGCACGAAGCCGGGCAGGGCAGTCTTGTAGAACTGTTCTCGGGAGCGCACCAGGGCGAACATCTCGTTGCAGGTGTTGATCAGGTTGGCGTGGTCGATCTGCTCGTGGAACACGGAGGCCAGGTGCTCGAATGGGCCCGGAAGGTCGAGCGCGCACACAGTCTGGACGCTGTCGAGATAGAGGTGGGTGGTCATGAACGAGGTCTGGAACGTGCTGCTCAGGGCGCCGTAGTTGACCAGGTGCGAGAAGGCGCCCTCGTGGATCTCGTGGTGGTGGTCGCTGTAGCGCAGCATGTGATCGTCGGAGGTGAAGCCGCGGTCCGAGCTCAGCATCACCAGCTTGCCCAGGCGGCGCAAGTTCTTGAGGCATTGCAGCGAGGCCACGGGCAGGGTGAAGCAGCCCTGCGGGTAGGCGTTGAGCAGGCGGGTCAGCTCCGGATCCTTGTAGCGGCGCTGCCCGTCGATCCGCCGATAGGTGCGGTGCACGCGCACGTCGCGCGCATCCTTGGGCGGCTTGACCAGCGTCTCGACCGTCACCAGGCACTCCTCGAGCTGGCCGTCCCGCACGCGAAACTCGTCCTGCGCGAGCGAGTCGAAGAAGTAGTTGGCGATCACGACGATCGGGTTCTTCAGCGCGGACAGCTCGAGACCCGAGCGCCGCAGCTTCAGGACCGGATCGGCGTCGGCCCGGAAGAGCGCGAAGTCGAGCTCGGGGCGCAGACGCGGATGGCCCGCCCAGAAAGACAGCGTGTCCTCCGAGAGATCGGTCATCACGATGCGGAACTTGACCCCGCGGGTCGCCTTGAAGTAGCTCAGCTTGCGGGTGAGCTCGCGCGCCAGGTAGTGGGCCAGGCGGCCCGTCCCGGTGCCGAGCTCGAGCAAGGTGAGCGGCTCTTCGGGATGCTCGAGCGGACGGTCGAGCAAGAAGGCCACGATCAGGTCGGCGTAAGCTGAAGCGATCACCACGCTGTTGGTCACGTAGTAGGGCGTCCGGTCGTTCCAGGCCTGGATGCCGAGGCCCTGATAGTAGTTTTCCTGCAGCTTCCACAGGCTGCTTTCGGAGAGGGGGACCGCTTTCACGCCACGCTCAGCTTTCCGGACCAGCCGCTGGAGGGCTCCGAGCCCAGCTCCAACGAGGTCCATGCGCGCGCCATCTCGAGCACGTGCTCGGGCTCGGGGTAGGTCAGGTCGGAGCGTTGCCAGTAGGCGGGATCGTCCGCGTCGTCGTCGCCCGAATCGAAGAAGGCTGGCAGGGTGGCCTCGGCATCGGTGCGCATGCCCAGCCTCCACAACGTGACGGCCATCTCGCCCAGGTAGGCATAGGCGCGCACGATCGTGCCCTCCTCGGCCAGCGCCCAGGCCGCCAGCCCCACCAGGGGATCGGCCGCGAAGTAGGCTACCCGGCGCGCGCGCTGCGAGAGCGACTCCACGAACAGCAGCAACGGGTCGGAAACGGCGTCCGATTCAGGATCGGGGTAGGGGAGCCCGACCGCGAACGTGTAATCGCCCACCTGCGGCGTTACGAAAACGCCCCGGTGTCCGGCCAGGCCGTCCTCCCAGGTGCACGGCTGCACCTGGCGCAGCCCCATCGCCTCGATCAAGACCTGGGGCGGGCAGGTGGCCGCCAGCCAGGCGGTCCGCTGACCAAAGGCCTGCGGGGGCTGCGGCGCAACGGTGCCCGGGGCCGGCACCGCGGCCAGCCTGAGCACCGCTTCTCCGAGCAGGCGCGGCTCGTTCTCCACCGGCTGCCCCTGCAGGGTGAGCGACTTGCCGTCGATATCCACCACGAAGAACACCTCGTCCTCGGCGAAGGGGAGCGCGCTGGCCCCTTTGCCGCCGCGCATCGCCTTGAGAATGGCGTCGCCGAGCTCGGCCGCGTAGGGACGGGGACCAAGGCGGGCCACTGGATCGCAGTTGCCGGCCGGGCCGCGGGGCACCACGAGGGTCGCTTCAGGCCGGGGATAAACCCTGCACGCGTGCGGTTTGGAGCCAAACAGGCGCTGCCACATGGGGCTGTGGTTCGGCCCAAGTCCGAGAATCCTCCGCCCCGATTTTGTGGTATAACGATAGCGCCGGTCATGGGAACCCTCGAAAACGACGCGACTCTGAATATCGAGACGGGCGGCGAGCCCGAGGATTTCCTTCGCACCGGTTTGGACCTGATAGTCCACTCGCCCGACAGGGAGCAGCGCTTTCCGCTGTGCCGTGCCCAGACCACGCTGGGAAGCGGCGCCGAGTGCCACGTGCAGCTCGAAGGGGTGGCCCGCAAACAGGCGCTGCTGCACTATCGCACCGGGCGGCTCTACTTCACCAATGCCGACACCCGTGAGACGACGCTGGTCAATGGACAGCCATGCAATTTCCGTGAGCTGGGCGATCAGGACGAGCTGACGCTGGGCGCCCACCGCCTGAGGGTGGTCGGTTTGATGGAGCAACTCGCGACCCTGGAGGGCTATACCGCCCCTTATCGCGAGCGCCACTGGGGAATCGGCACCGAGCCCGCGCCGATCGGTCGGCCCGGCAAGCGCTCCAACCGGATCGAGCTGGAAGATCCGACCGTGTCGCGGGCGCACGCCACCATCAGGCTGGTGGACGGCGCCTTCTTTCTCGAGCCAGATACCGACTCCAGCCCGACCCGCGTCAACGGCGAGAAGGTTGCATCCTCGCGCGTGCTCCACGACGGCGACCTCATCCAGCTGGGTCAGCAGCTCCTGCGTTTTCGCACCGGCAAGGGTGCCGCCAGGCCGCGGGCGCTGTTGCAGCAAGAGGCGACCATTCTGTTTTCGGACATCTGGAACTACAGCGCACTGGCCGAGAGCCGCCCGCTGGAGGAGACGATCAACCAGATGAACGAGTTCTACCGCGCCATGGGCAAGGTGATCGAGGCCCACCAGGGCATCTTGATGACGTTTTTGGGCGACGCCATGATGGCGGTCTTCGGGGCCGAGAAGCACGACGCCGAGGCGGCGGTGCAGGCCTGCGCGGCCGCTCTGGCGATGCAAGACCGGCTGGAGGAGCTCAACGAGCTCTGGAAGTCGCAGGGCAAGCCCACCATGCGGATTGGCGTGGGCATCAACACGGGCGAGGTGATGGTGGGCGATGTCGGCTTCACCGGTCGCATGGAGTTCGCGGCCATGGGCGACAACACCAATCTGGCCGCCCGTCTGGAAAAGTTGACGCGAGAATACGAGGCGCGCATCGTCGTCAGTGGCTCGACCCACGAGCTGCTGCGCGGCCGTTTCGCCACGCGTCCATTGGGCTCGACCCGGGTGAAGGGGCGGAACGCTCCGGTGGAGCTGTATGAGATATTGGGCCAACTTACGCACTAGGGGAGCCACGCTGGGAACCACCCTCGTGGTGGCGGCGATCGCGCTCATGCTCGCGCTGACGATCGCCACGGGGTCGATCGCGCACCTCCAGGTGGGCACGCATATGGACAACGCCCTGCAGGCTCACAATCTGGCCGAGGCCACGCTTTCCAAAGCCATCGAGCGCGTGCTGGCCAGCAACGGGAGCTTCGGCAAACAGCCCTCGGACGACGTGACCGTCGTCTTTCCGCAATGCCCGGGTCAGGGCACCCTGACGTTCGATCCGGCCGACGACGCATTCTCGACCTACAACCTCAAGAGCGACCAGCCCAAAGTCGGCTTCCTCAATCGCAACGTTCCTCCCGAGACCATCCACCTGGTGGCCCTGGGAAGCTGCGGAGGGGTCACCCGGCGCATGGAGGCCGTGCTGGCCATCCCGACGTTCCGCTACTCGGTCCTCAACTCGGGCGGGCTCGTCAGCCACGGCTCGATGCTGGTGGGAGGCGTGGCCGCGGGCGACGATCCGATGCAGGCCATCGCGGACGACAAGCTGCTTCCCGGCCACATCGCCAGCAATTCCACGATGGAGCTGACCCCGGGCTCGGCGGCCCAAAAGATTGTGGTCAAGGGGGATGCGCGCGCGGGCGCCACCATCGACCTGGGCACCAGTCCCAAGGCCACCGTGGAGGGCGCCACGCAGCCGGGCTCCTCGGCCCTGGAGATCCCCAGGCTGGTGCTCGAGGACTTCGACCCCACCCAGCTGGGCGCCACGCACGACATTCAGCACCTGGGTGAGCCTACCTCGAGGGCGCAGGGGCTGGTCAAGCACATCGGCGACGTCACCGTGCAGAAGCTGAGGCTGGGCGATCCCGGCCAGGGCTCCATCCTCTGGGTCCAGGGCGATCTGACGGTGACCGACGGGGTCGAGGGGACCGGCGTGATCATCTCCACCGGAACCCTCGACCTGCGGGGGATCTCCAACGTGCAGGCCACGCAGACCGTGGCTCTGATGGCTCATGACAAGGTGCGCATCGAGGGCACCTCGCCCGTTTCGAGCGCGTTTCAGGGCGTGGTCTACAGCGGCGCCAGGGTCAACGAGGCGGGCAACGCCGGCACGGGCGGCGTGGAGCTATCCAACGTCACTGTGGTCGGCTCGGTGGTGGGCAACGGGGACGACCCCATGACGCTCACCAACGCCAACATGGTGCACTCGGACGACAAGATCGAGTTCGAGTTCGACCTGCCCTTCAAGGGGGGCAACGGGCAGGACGTGACGGCCTTCATGGGCATGAAGGTCGACATCCACATCGCGGGCGAGCTGGGCGACTACTATGACCCCAACAGCGACTCGTTCCCGCACGTCTACAGCGGAAATCCGGACGATCCCAACAACAGCATCCAGAAGAGCGACCTGGTGGCCGACGTGTGGCTCAACGGCGTGCAGCAGGCCACCATCCCCCTGGACGAGTTCGGAGCCACCTACACCCCGGGGACGCAGGTCTACATCGACGCCATTACGGGCCCCAGTCTCAACGCTCTCACCAACGACCTTGGCAAGATCGATGCCTTCTACCAGAAGTGGAAGGATGAGGACCCCAGCGACAAAGGCAAGTTCACGCTGGATCCCAATCGCTTCCTTCAGTTCAGCCAGAAGACGCGGGTGGTTCTGTGGCGCGATTTCTGACACGAGGCTTCACGTTGGCGGAGACGATCCTCTCTTGCTTCATCCTGTCGCTGCTCGTGATGACGCTGTTCAACCTGTTCCCCATGTCGGCCATGGCGGTGAAGCGCACCGAGTATCGCCTGCAGGCGGACGCGGTGGCCCAGAAGTGGCTCGAGACCTACCGGGCGAGGCCCTTTGACGGGCTGGTGGTCGGCTCGCAAACCCTCGCCCCCGAGCCGCACGACGGTCTGAGTTTCACCCCCACCGTGGACGTGTTCGTGCCGCCCGCCAGCAACGGCGCCTGGCTGCGCGGCATCCGCGTGCGCGTCTCTTACACCTACCGCGACCGCACCTATCAGGAGACCCATGAGACGTGGGTCGCGCATGTGCAAGACTAGAGCCTTCACGCTGGTCGAGGTCCTGGTGGCGGGCCTCCTCACGCTGATCTTGCTGGGGATGATCTTCTGGTTCCTCATCCCAAGCTTGCGCTACTCGAGCCAGAATGCGATGCGGGTCGAGGGGCAGCAGCAGGCGCTCAACGCTCTCAACAAAGCCGAGCGCGACCTGCAAAGCACGGCCATGGGCGGCGTCAGCCTGTTTCCGCAAGATCCAGGAAATCCGAACGATCCTGTCGGAGTTGCGCTGGTGCCGCTCCGAGATGTCGACAACGACTCGCGCCAGCTCTGGCAAACGAGTTGGACGCTGATCTACTGGGACCGCGGCACCCGCAAGCTGATGCGCAAGACCGAGCTCCACTCCTCGCCCGACCCGCGCAAGCCCCAGTTGATGACGCTGACGCAATTCCGTTCCGTGTGCGCGACCCCGAACGGGACCGAGCAGATGCTGGCCACCGAGGTCACCGACTTCGACGTGCTCGACGCGACGCCCGGGTCCGGGATCGGGCTTCCGCTTACGCTGACGGTGGAGGTGGAGCGCAAGACCGCGGCTCGCCCCACGCCCGAGAAGTTTCAGCTGGAGCGCGCGCTGACCCTGCGCAACAAGCTGTATTGAGAAGCCTCGCGCTCTGGCTCCTGTTGGCGGTGCTGGTATGGGCGCAGCCTGAGCTGACGGGCCTCGACGTGCGTGTCGACCGACCCGATGCGCAGGTCTACGTGGTGCTGGGCCAGGGCCAGAAAGAGCTGTCCCGGGGCGGGCTGAGCCGGGCTCAAACCCGGGCGCTGAACGATTCGCTGCATCTCGTCATCGAGGCGCCCGACTTCCAGAAACTCGAGGTGAACGAGCCCTACGATGCCGCCAACATCGACCGCGACGGCGTCTATCACTGGCCCCCGGCCGGCCAGCCCCCGCTGGCGATGATCCCGGCCGGTCCGATGGGGTGGCTCAAGAAGTTCTGGTATGTGTTCGCCGCTCTGGCCCTGCTGGTCGCGGCCATCAGCTCGTACGGGCTGGTCGTGCGCGGACGCGCGCGCCAGGTCGACGCGCGACAGAAAGCCCTGGAGGCGCGGATCGCCCGCTCCACGGACCGTGACGCGCTGCACAACACCCTGCTGATGGGGCGGTTCCGCATCCTGTCCAAGCTGGGCTCCGGCGGGATGGCCACGGTCTATGAGGGCATCCTGGACGACGCACCCGAGGAGACGGTGGCCATCAAGCTGATGCGCGACGACCTGGCCGAAGATCCGGAGTTCCGCCAGCGCTTCCAGCGCGAGTTCAAGCTGGCCGCCCGGTTGAGCCATCCGAGTATCGTGCGGGTGATCGAGCTGGGCGAGCAGGACAAGCTCTATTTCATCGTGATGGAGTTCGTGCAGGGGCGCACCTTGAAGTCGGTGCTGGAGGAACGTCCGAGTGACGTGATGCGCTTTTTCCGCCCCATCGCCGAGGCGGTCCAGTACGCCCATTCCCAGGGAGTGGTGCACCGCGATCTCAAGACCGACAACGTCATGGTGCTCGACTCGGGCCGCGTCAAAGTCATGGACTTCGGACTCGCGCGCACGCACGACGGCACCAAGATCACCCAGACCGGCACGGCCATGGGGACTCCCGCCTACATGGCCCCTGAGCAGATCACCACCGGCCTGGCCGACGCGCGGAGCGACCAGTATTCGCTCGGCGTGATGCTCTACGAGATGCTGTGCGGCCAGAAGCCGTTCGAAGCCCCCGACATCATGGCTCTGGCCATGAAGCACCTCAACGAGGCGGTGCCCGTGCCCGCCGACCAGCCGCTGGGCGTGCAGCGCGTGTTGCTGCGCATGCTGGCCAAGGACTCTGCCCGACGCTATCCGGACTTGCCCGCCGTGCTGGCGGCGCTCGAGGCCGCGCTGGCCGGCGATCCCCGCGAGCAGGATGTGGTGGAGGCGACCGTCGCCGGGCCCCAGCGCGCCGCGCAGACGCCGGTCATTCCGGTGGAATCCGACGATACCATCGGATTTTCGACGCCAGGAAGTTAACAAGTTTTACAGCATGGCAACCTTTCCTCAATCGCCAGGCCGGTTGCGAAGGAGTATCCTGGACCTAGTGGCGGGTGGCACAAGGGGGACGGTTATCGCATGAACATCGGCAATCAGTATCGGGTAACGCGCCCGATGCCCAACGGCAACGCATTTTGCGAGCGCGATCCCGAGGTCGAGGTGCGTTCGGAGTTCGACGACGCCTGGCAACGCATGTTGAGCGATCCGCCCGGCCAGGCCAACGGTGCCGTCCCCTCGCACTGGACCCTGCACGAGGGCGGATGGTATTTCTACCAGCAAAACCTCTTGCTGCGTCGTCAGGCCGAGGCCAATGTCACGAAGCTGGTAAGATAAAGCCTTCCGCGGGCGAGCGGCCGAAACCGGCCGCGTTGCGATGTCCTCCGCCCCCGTACTGCTCGGCCACGGCGGCCACGTCGAACTCGCCCCGCGAGCGCAGCGACCATCCCTGGTGGCCTTTCTGATTCAAGTAGTAGACGCCTGCGAAGGGCGCGTCGGGATGGCGCAGGCACAGCTGGTCGCCCACCTCGCTCTGGAAGAGACAAGAATTGACCGCGGGCACCCGGTGACCCCCGATCTCGCAAAAGTGGACGCGGGTCAGGCAGCGCTCGATCAGCTGATCGCGGTAGCGAAGCATGGCCTGGCCCTCGGAGGCCAGGGCGTCCACCGAAAGCGACCCCCACACGCCGAAATCGAAGGGATAACTCTGCAGGGCCGTGGAGACTGCCTTGCTGTGGGGCAGCTGCCAGCGCCAGAGGTCGGCATCCTCGACGTATTCCAGCAGACGCGGGATGGGGTGCTCCGGTCGAAAGTGCTCCCAGGCCATCCGAGCGCCCGACCGATCCATGTCGAATCGGGCGAACGCGAGCCCCTCGAGATCCTGCTGCGCGCTCTGGTGGTGGTCCAGCACGAGCAGGCTCTGGCAGCGCCCGTGCAGCTCCACCAGGACATCGCGCGGATAGCTGAAGTCGACGACCGCCACCCGGGCTTCCGGCGGCAGGTCGGGCAGCGGATCGCCGTGGCGCACCGGCAGATAGAGCGCGCGGTCGCCCAGCACGGTCCAGGCGGCGTAGGCGGCGCCGAATCCGTCGGCGCACTTGGAGTGGTAGAGCACGTGGGTGAAGTCCATGCTCTCGGCAATCGACTCGGGCGCAGGAAAGTCCTGTCGCGCTAGTTGCAGGAGTCGGGCTTGCTGTTGCCCGCGTCGCCGGCATTGCCTGCGTTACCGGCATCACCCGCGTTGCCCGCATTGCCCGCGTTGCCGTAGTTCCCCAGCAGCGCATCCATGTGACCCTCGTCCACCTTCTGCTCGGACTGGGGAGGCTGGATCTGCACTTCGTCCTTGGGGACCGAGCGCGCGCCCTTCTCGGGAGGAATGTGCACGGTCTCGCGCGGAGGGCTCTTGGGCGCCTCGGTCGCCCGTTTGGGCGTGGGGGTGGGCTGGGGACGGGGTCCACTGATCGGTTCGGGCATTGCGGCGTTCCTCCTGAAAGCTTCGGGTTGCTCTCAGGATAGCGGTCGCCGCTATCGCAACGCTGCGTTTGCGATTGCCGGCATGTTAACGCCAGTTGAACACGCGCCAGCGCGGGGGCCAGTGCTCGGTAGGCTCCATGCGGTCCCCGTAACGCTCGCGCAACTCGGCCCAGGTAGGCTCGGCCACCTCGCGCGAGTCCTCGGGCAGGCGCCGATCGAGCAGCATCACCCGGTCGGTCTCGGGCAGCAGCGTCTCGGCTCCGTTCACCCAGGTGGAGAGCGTGATGAGACCGTCCTGCGTGCGGAAGCCCCGGCATGAGGCCACCCGCACCTCGCGTCCCTGGAGACGGAACAGTGAGTCCAGCAGGCCCTTCTGCTCGGCGTATTCCTGGTAGCGGTCGTCGAACGTCAGACGCGAGAGCCGCTCGCGGTGCGGGTGGACGGGCTCCACCTGCAGGCGCTCCCAGGAGCCGCTCGCGTGCCGGAAGGGGACGACCGTGACCGCGTGGCCGTGCCGCTGCGAGAGGTGCTCCAGAGCCAGGCTCAGCCCCTCGGGCTCCTCCGAGCCGGTGATCAGCAGTGTTTCGCGCGTCGGCACGAAGACGACCAGGTCGCCGCGCAGGGGCAGCCCCATCTCGGCGACGAGCAAGACCCGGGCCGAGTGGTTGGCGTCGTCCCAATTGCCTGTGTACAGGCCCGGGCCGAGTAGACGCGGGGGCGCCTGCGTCGCGGCGCGGAGGTTTTCGCGGGCGATCTGCACGGCCTCTTCGAAGTCGAGCTGCCAGGCGGCCAGGAAGTGCTCGCTGACCGGCTGATCCAGGGCCAGCGTCAGGGCCACATTGTCGGTCAGCAGACGGTAGGGGAGGGGTCGACCCCGCAGGCGCATCTCTTCCACGACCGTGCGGGAGTAGAGGCGCGGCACCAGGCGCGGACGGGCTTCCTCGACCGTCGGGCGGGACAGCGATGCGAGCAGGCTCTCCACCAGCTGCTCGCGTCCATCGGCGCCGTTCTCGCAGTAAGCTTGGAAGATCGGGTGGAGCGGAAGCGTACCGCCCTGGACGAGCAAAAGGAAACCCTCGGCGTCATAACGCGCAGTCAGCCCGGCTGCTGCCAGCTTGCCGGTGAGCCAGGCCACGAACTCCTCACGGCTGAGCAGGTCGGGTCCCACCTTGATACCTTTCCCTCTGCGACCATTTCAGCCTTCTTTCCAAACCGTTTGTTAGGCTCGGATCGTCATGAATACCCTGTCGACCCTGACCGCGCTGGACCCGAACACCTTCTACGGCTCCCCCTCGCGGGCGGCCACCCCGGAAGATTTCGCCCAGCCGCGCGAGCAGGTTTCGCTCAGCTCCGCCGGTCAGAAGGAAATGGACCGCGCCCCCGAGGCCAACCAGACGGAGGCCTATCCGGAGGTCGCTATCTGCCCGGACTGCGGGCTCACGAACTGCGGCTGCGCCGCGCGCCTCGAGATTCAGAAGCGCCTGGACGAGAACCGCCTGGTGCCGCGGGCCGAGACGTCGTTCCAGTCGCAGCTGATGAAGGGTTAACGGAAGGCTTCGTAGCTCGGTTCCCGGTCACCCAGAGAGCCCACGCGGCGGGCGATCTCGTCCACCGACAGCCCTTTGTCCTGCGGCATCTGCGAGCGGTAGACGCCGTCGAAGGCCGGGTCCATCTTCAGGAGCGCCGGCCGTACGAATTGCACCTCGCCGGGCAGCGTGGTCTCCTTCCAACAGTCGAAGGTGAACTGGGCGGCCGCGCCCCGATGCTCGTAGTCGCGCACGATGCGGCGCACCAGGCGGTCTTCGCCCTTCTCCGTGTCCACGAAGAGGCTGACGTGCGGAAGGCCTTCCAACGCCCCCAAGATTTTGGGGTCGGTGGCGAAGATCGAGTCCAGCACCAGCACGTCATCCGGCCCGATCTCGACGGTCTTCTTCCCGGGTTGCCTCTTGCCGGTCGAGAAGTCGAAGACCGGCACTTCGGCCTTCCCCGTGCGCAGCAAAGTGGCGATATCGCGGCTCAGCTCGTCCATGTGCATGGCGGCGGGATTGTCCCAGAACTTTGTTCCTGCAGGAGTCCTGGGATACTCGGGGTCCTCCCAGTTGCGGTAGTACATGTCGCACTGCAACGTGACGACCTTCCGCTCGGGGAGCATTGCCTGCATGCGCTCGGCGAGCGTCGTTTTGCCCGCGCCCGAGGGGCCCCCCACCAGCAGCGCCACGCGGCCGGGCGGGAGCGTTACGCCCAGGGAAGGAGGATTCGGTTGAAATCCTCCCTGCAGTGTGCGGGTCAGTTTGTCGGTGTCGAAGTCACCCGGAAGACGCAGGCTGACCGTGTCGGCGCTGACTCTCCAGGGCTGCTGGTAGGTCACGTTGTGTATCTGGGCGCTCATCTTGAGCTCGGGCGAGCTGGCCAGCCGCGCCAGCACTTTGTGCATTCCCTGCAGGGAAACCGCGGTGGTATCTTCGGGGCGTCCGGTCACGAGCGCGGTGGTATTGCCCTGACCGTCCGGCCCGAAACCGATGACCGCCTGCATCGCGGGCCACTGCATCAGCTGACGCTCGAGCTGTCCGGCCGCCTGGACCGGGTCTGCGCAGCTCATCGGGATGAGTCCCACGTCGTCCACCACCGTCGGCACGAAACGATCGACGTTCGCGGGGGAAGCGGGACGCGGCGCTCGGATAGGAACGGGCTGCGAAAGACAGGCGGTCACTTGCATGGTCGGCATCTTAGGCCGAACGGGGGGACCGTCTCCAGTCTTAAAATGTTACTTCCTCGCGAGACTCCGGCGCAGCACGATTCGGCCCGCGAAAAAGAGGATGAAGAGCAGCAACATCGGCCCGTGCTGCAGGTAATCCCAGAAGGGCCCGGCGTAGGCCTTGCGATGGTAATCCCAGGCGAAGTAGGCCATCATGGTTACGAAAATGACAAAGATCCAGCGCACTGTCCCCGGATTCTAGCGCCTGCTGACGCTGGCCGCAATAGCCACAGCCACCAGGTTGGCGAGCCTGGCCGAGCTCGCGAACGGTAGGGGAATGCCGACCACCGGGGCCAGGGCCGTCATCCCGGATTGGGAGGACGACCGTACCGACGTGCCAAAGGACCCGCCCTTATGAGCAAGATCGTTCTTATCGGCGCGGGCAGCGCCCAGTTCGGCTACGGAACCCTGGGAGAGATCCTCTCCAGTCAGGTCTTACGCGATTGTCAGCTCGTGCTGCACGACATCAATGCCGAGGCGCTCGAGCGCGTGCGCCAGGCGGGAGCTGCTTTTATCGAGCAGCACAAGCTCCCGTGTCAGCTGACGGCCAGCGTGGACCGCAAAGTGGCGCTCGAGGGGGCTGACTTCGTCGTGATCTCGATCGAGGTGGGCCACCGTTTCAACCTCTGGGACCAGGACTGGCATATCCCCCAGCAGTATGGCATCCGCCAGGTTTACGGCGAGAATGGCGGTCCCGGGGGCCTCTTTCACTCACTGCGGATCATTCCGCCGATCCTCGCGATCTGCCAGGACGTGATGGCGATCTGTCCCCAGGCCTTCGTTTTCAACTATTCCAACCCGATGAGCCGCATCTGTACGACGGTCGCGCGGGCTTTGCCGGAGTGCCGCTTCATCGGCCTCTGTCACGAGATCGCGTCGCTCGAGCGGCATTTACCGAAAATGCTGGGGGTGAAGTTCGAAGAGCTGGATCTGCAGGCGGCCGGTCTCAACCACTTCAGCTGCCTGCTGGAAGCGAGCTACACCGACGGGCGCGACGCCTACGCCGACATTCGCGCCAAGGCCCCCGCCTTCTTTGCCACTCTGCCGGGTAGCTCGGATTTCCTGCAGCAGTATCTCGACACCGGCAAGAAAGTGGATACCGAGGGCGCCAAGAAAATCGAGGGCGCCGTGGCCGTCTCGGCTCGCGAGTGGGTGGAGCGGGGCCTCTTCCGCTACATGCTGGAGAACTTCGACTTGCTGCCGATCACGACCGACTCGCACTTTGGGGAGTATCTCGGCTGGGCCCACGACGTGGTGGACCATCGCGGCATCCTGGACTTCTATCGCTACTACCAGAGCTACCTGTGCTCGCTCGAGCCGCACATCGAGTTGAAGGTCAAGGAGCGACTGGTGCCCATCATCGAGGGGATCGTGGGCGACGTCGGCTTCGAGGAGTCGGCCGTGAACATCCCCAATAAAGGCCTGATTCGCGAGCTGCCCGGCTCGATCGCGGTGGAAGTGCCGGCCATCATCGACAGGAACGGCGCGCGCGGAGTCTCGATCGGTCCGCTCCCGCGCGGGTTTGCCGGGCTGCTGCAAAACCAGGTGGGCGTGCACGAAATGACCGCCGAGGCCGTCCTCACGCGGTCCAAGAAGGCGGTCGTTCAGGCGCTGCTGGTCGACCCGGTGGTCGACAAAGCGGTCAACCTGCGCGAGATGGTCGACGTGATGTGCTCGCTCCAGAAGCCGTGGCTGGGGTATCTGGAGTAGCCTTTTCGATCAGCTTGCGCGTGGCGGGGGTGCCGAACTCGTCCGCCTCGCTGGCCAGCCTGGCCCGATCCAGCCGCTTCTTGAGCAGGGCACGCCGTAGCGCGCGCTCGGCGATCATCTGCTGCAGGCCGGCGCGCACGGCGTTGTTGAGCAGGTCCACCACGAAGAACTCGCGGCTGGGGTGCTCGGGGAACCTGCGCGCGCGAAACTCGATCAGCTCGCCGTCCATCTGCTGGAATCCGGTGCGGTGCTTGTGATACACGAGCGGGATACTCTCGGCCGTGTGGCATCCGAGGCCCAGGCGCTTCCAGACGGAAGGTCCGGTGATCAGGTAGTCGTGGTCGGGGAGATACTGGTCGAGCAACTGCTTGAGAGGCGGCCGCAGGCGTCGCCGCCGCCGGTCAGCCAGGTCCCGCAGCCGGTCGCCGATGCGGTCCGGTTTGCGCTTGCGCCGCAGAAATCGATCGACTCGAACCTCAGGGAGAACGTTCATCGCTCACCTCGTCATTTTCAGCTCCGGGGTCATCCGAGTGGAGCAGAACCGGACCTGGGGGCCCAGGATCTTTTCCATCAGCTCCCGCACCTTGGGGCGCCCGTACTCGCGGGCCATCTGCGCCAGAGCGCAACGTGAGAATCGGCGCTCCTTCAGCGCCTTGCGCATCTCGGCCTGGAACAGCTCGAGATCGAGCTTGATGCGGCCGGCGTTGTTCAGCAGGTCGATGACGAAATACTCGACCGTCGGCACATCGGGAAATTTTCGATCACGGAACTCCACCGCCAGCCGTCCCACGCGCGAAATGCCCCGGCAGCCTTTACAGTAAACGAAGGCTCGGGTTTCGGGCGCTCGCGAGCCGAGCTCGAGCGAGTTCCAGATGGGGGGTCCCGAGATCAGGAAGGGGGGTCGCACCGCCCCGCAGTTGTCGAGGATGGCGCGAATAGCTCTCAGATCGGTTTGGGAACGGCTTGGCATGGACATCCCTCTTTCGAATGACCGAGCCGCCGACCTCAGTTTAGTCTTTTGGGGGACGGGTTTCTGTGAGCTGGATCACTTGGGCTTGCGCCAGTAATGCACTTGCTCGTCCACTTTGGTGAGCCTGGCCCGGATGCCGTGCTGCTCGCGGAACTCGTCCACCGCCCGTAAGGCGCCGAACATAGGTGAATAATCGTCGATGATCAGGAATCCGCCCGGAGAGAGCTTGGGGTAGAGCGTCTCGAGCGCGGTCCTGGTGGACTCGTAAAAGTCGCCGTCCAGACGCAGCACCGCCAGGCTCTTGATGGGCGCCGTCGGCAGCGTGTCGGCCCACCAGCCTTTGAGAAAGCGAACGCGCTTATCCAGCAAGCCGTATCGTCGGAAGTTCTCCTTGACCTCTTTCTCGCTGACCGAGAATCCGCCGATCGCCTGCAGGTAGCGGTTGATGGCGGCGTCCACGAGGTCCTTCCCGGGATCGGGGTGGGGGAGTCCCTCGAAGGAATCGGCGACCCAGACCTGGCGGTGGCGGTCCGCGTATGCATCCAGCACGGCTCGCATCAGGATGGGCACGCCTCCGTGCCAGACGCCGCACTCCATCATGTCGCCTTTGACGCGCTCGTCGAGCGCCTTGACGACGCATTCCTGCACGTTGTCCAGCGCATCGCGGCCCAGCAGGGTGTGGGCTCGCGGGGAGTTCTCGCGCAGGAAGGTGGCCATGGTCTTGCCGTCGGCCTGACAGAGGAACTGCAGCAGGAGCCTTCTGCCTTCGGCCAGGTCGGCGTTCTCGAGCTCCTGGAGGTAATTCGTCTTGACCTCGTCGAGCAGCGTCTCGGCCCTGGCGATCTCGCCCGCCGTCAGGTCTCCCTGCTCGAACGGCTTGTACAGCTTGTCCGAGAGGGAGGCTTTCAGCAGCTCCAGATAGCGCCGCCGCAGCTTGGTGACCTGGTTGCTCATGGCCCCGGTGCTTTGTGCTTCAGGCGTGCGCTTCCTGGCGTGCGAGGTCTTTGGCGATGGCTTCCAGGAGGAGGCGGGTGCCTTCTTCACGGCCGTCGCTCCAGCCGAAGTCGTCCAGGAAGACCCCCTGCTCGGTGAGCGTCATCTTGCAGCCTTTGCCTTCGGCGGCGAACTCGATGGTGGCCAGCGAGACGGACATGCGCTTGTCCTCGAGGTCCATCGAGTAGCTGTAGACGATGCGCTCGTTCTCGTCCGTGACGTGATACGTGGCGTTGTAGGTGCTCCACTCGGGCTTGCCGCACTGCGAGCGGGCGTGTTCGGTGCCCCCGGGACGGAAGTCCAGCTTGTGGCCCACCGTGTGGACGCCCTCGAGATTGCCGAACCAGCGGCTCTTGAGCTCGGGGTTGGCCCAGCAGGCGTAGACGCGCTCCACCGGAGCGTCGTAGTGACGCTCGAGGGTAAATGTGCTGTGTTTGCTCATAATCGTTCCTCCTCACTGATTTCGGCGAGCAAGTCGCCGAGCCGGTCGAGCCGGCGCTCCCACAGGGTGCGCTGCGCGACCATCCAAGACTCCGCCTGACGCAGCACGTCCGCTTGCAGCGTGACGGTGCGCACCCTCCCGACCTTCTGACTCGTCACCAGCCCGCTGGCCTCCAGCACCTGCAGGTGCTGCACCACGGCGGGCAGCGACATCGGCAACGGCTCCGCCAACTCGCTCACACTGGCCGGCCCCCGCGTCAACCGCTCCACCATCGCCCGCCGACTCGGATCAGCCAGCGCCTGGAACGTCTGGTCGAGATAGTTAAGCATGTGCTTAAGTATAGTCAAAGGGGGTGTCGGGTGTCAACCCCGGAATCTTCTGGCGCATGAGGTTCTTGTTGGTGCTGCTCAGCCTGATCGGATTGGCGCTGGCCGAATTGCCCCCGGACCCGGTCTACTGGAACGGGTCGATGCAAGGGGAGCGCTCCCTCGAAGAACTGGCTGCGAGGGGCGAAGTCAGTATGGCCCGAGAGTGGCTACTCAGCTGTGCAGGTTCGCGGGAAATTCGCGTACGGGCGCTCGGCCACGCGCTAATCTTGGCGTATCACGCTCGACTGGGTTTTCCCGCCGAGCCTGCCATGCAGGCACTCTTGCGGATGGCGCGATCAGAGGATGCCCCGGGCTACGCCCGTGACCGTGCCTGCCAGGGTCTCATGAACCTCGATTGGCCGGGCCGCTCGGCTCTCTATCGTGAGCTTCTGCACGATGCTTCCCTCTTGTCCATTCGCGATGGACGCGGAGAGTTTCACCCCCTTCAATGGGGTGTGAAGACGCAGAGTGTAGCCCTACGCCAGGCCTTGTTGATGCCTGGGGCGCTTCGAAATAGCGCGGTGGCCGTGCTGTTGGAGGCCAGTATCGAGGAGCCGGCACTCTTGCCGTGGGTTACCGAGCCAGACTGGGCGAATGGGCCTCGCCTGGCGTATATCGATAGCCTGGCCGGCTCCAGTATGCCTGACGTCATTCCGGCTCTGATGAAGTGCGCTGAGAATGATTCGGGGGCGGCCGGCTATCGGGCTGCCGTTGCCCTGGGCAAGCACCGTGATGCAAGGGCTCTCCCCGCCTTGCGTGCAGCACTGGCGCGGGCGAACGAGTCGGAGCGGCCCTCGGAAGACCTTCTGAAGGCGCTCTTCGCCTGTGGCGGTCAGCCCTCTCGAAGCGAGGTCGTTGCGGCCGTTCTGGCCTATGCGCGCGGGGAACGAAACGATCTGGGCAAGTTCGTCGTCGATCGGCTGGACAGTGCTATGTTCGAGCAACTGCGGAAATCCGGCGTGGAGACTCAGATCCTGAAGCGCATTCTCTTTGCTGGAGACGCCGGCTACCGCCAGGAACACATGCTGGACGAGCCGCTTACCCCTTCTGTTCTCCGAACCCTCATGGCCCAACGCTCCAAGCTCGAGACGGCGCCGTTGGTGGAGGCGCTGGACGCTGGAGGAACTAGATCCGGGCGCGCCGCGGCCCTCCTGGAGCGACCGATCTCAGACCTCACCGGGGTTGATTCGCTGAATGAATATCTCGATTGCTCCCGAGCCACTTTCGACCCCGGTCTGGTCGACAGTTTGGACAAAAGGCTGTCCGAACGTCCAAAGGCACTTCGCATTCCGGTCGAGACCGTGCGCCGCCTGGCTGGCTCTCCCCAAACTGCCGCCGCGGCCAACGCGTGGTTGGCAGCATCCGAGGAGGGCGACTTGAGGGCTTTGGAGGCAGCCGACGAGGTGTTGCTGCTTACCCTCAATCCCACTTTTTGCAGTGGCAGTGAGCCTGGAAGACTAACCTTCCACAGCTACCCTATTCTTGATCATGCTCTGGTCCGGGGCGACCAGAAGTCGCGGCTGGCCAGGGCCGTTTGTGCTGATTTGCGCACCGTTGCCAACGGTCTGCGGCCGATGTGCTTCGAGCCCCGTCACGCCTTACATTTCGTTCAGGATGGGCACGAGGTGGACATTCTACTCTGTTACGAGTGCGGTCGTTACGCGGTGTTTCGCGACGGCGTCGGGCACATGAACCTCCTCGATGGGTCTTCCTATCACCGGATGATGGCTACCGTCAAAGCTCACGCGATGACCTGGGACCGTTCTCGCTGATGGGGAGCATGGTCAAGCCCAGCCGCGAGGGTTTTGCGGGTCTGATGGCCTTCGCCTACAAGGATAGTCCGGCCGGTCCCCGTATCGCGGCAGCAACTCAATCCATTTTAGTTCCGCGTATTTTCGGACGTGCCTTGTTGTCAAGCACGCTCGTGTGACCACTGGCCCAAACGCTGGCGCTACGACCCCCCCTAGGTGCCATGACTACTGTTGTTGCGATTTTTGTAGTGTAGGATATTTTTTCGCACTACATAAAAACACAGGATAGTCGAGAGCAACACTATCGGAGGTCGGTGGATGTTCTGGCGCCAGCAGGGGCAACGGTTCTTGTTGCTCCACAATCAGCGAGATGGTCGCGGAAAAGTGCTCCAGCGCCGACTCTTCGCCTGTCGCGCCGAGGGACTTAAAGCGGTGTTGACCGAGCGCGGCTGGGCAGCCTTGAAGGCTGAAGTCCTTCAGCACGACCTGGAATGCTCACCCGACTGGAAGGCGCTCCGAGCAAAAGCGCAGGAGCTTTATAGCGAAGCTCCGCGTGAAGACAAGTCGACCGCGGACCGGGTAGGCGAGTTGCGGCGAGCAGCGGGGCGGCTTCGCGCGTTACTGGAGAAGGAGACCGACCCGGAGGTCCTGGCCTCCGTCGCGCCGGAACTCGGTCTGATTGCCGAATTGATCGGAGACGCGGTTCAGGAAGGTGACGAGTCGCTGAGCGCGATTCGGCGCAGACTTCCTCCAGGTCGCCGGCGCTTCGAAGCCAATGACCCGGCAGCACAACACTACCTGTGTGCGCTCGATGGATCGGCCAGCGAGTTGGAGCAATCCGAAGAATGGGAGGAGGTCGTGGACGTGCTGCGCGAGCGATTGGCAGCCTGTCCGAATAACGATATCGCCTTACGGCTCGGGACCCATCTCGCTCGCCTCGAGCGCTGGGAAGAGGCTCTCGATTGCTTCCGTCGGCTCCCGCGAGCCCTGGCGAGTCGCCACTACAACGAGGGAGCCGTACTGCTACAACTGGGGCGCGACCAGGAGGCCTTACAGTCTTTGCTCCTCGCCATGGCGCGTGAGCGCGCGCACGTCCGATACCAGCTTCAGATCCGGAAGGCACCCGGGTCCCTGCGCCCCGAGGCCTGGCGTTCCAGCCGGGACTACTGGCAACGTTTCCAACCTCTCTGGAAAGGCCGGGCGCTCGAGTTCCTACTCCAACTCGGTCGCGAGGTCGCCCCCAACCTTCGAATCACGGAACTCGAGGCCCGGGCTCCGCGAGCCTACAAAGTCATGCGCCCGTGGGCTCAGAAGCTTCTGCTCCAGAGGGTGGACAAGAAACTGAACCAGGGACGCGAGTACCCTTAGGGGCAGTATAATCTACCCATTGATATTTAAGTCCTTAAGGAGTTATCTGGTTATGTGACCGAAGACCCCCGCGACGTTTACTATCGAGCTCTGTATGCCAGCCGTGAGGCGCGCGATGCCCACTTCGATCGGTTGGCATGTGAGACCGGATTTCAGCTGGCTTACACATTCGAGGTGATCGAGCGCTACAAGTCGGCGTGGTTGCGGGAGTATGGACTCACGCTGCCGGGCTTGAACCTGCTCATCCTGCTGCGCGAATCGCCTGATCAGACCGCCCGGCCCCAGGACCTGGCGCCACTCTTGCTGCGCTCGGCAGCCAACATCACCGGGCTGGTGGACAGCCTGGAGCAGAAGGGCTTCGTCGAGCGAGTCGATTGCGCGAACGACCGGCGCTCCAAGCTGGTGCGCCTCAAACCCGAGATGAACAGCGTGGTGGACGATATCCTGGAGCCTCACTTCGAGAAGTCGGGCGCCATGGTCCGCAGCGTCCTGTCACGCGACGAGATGAAGACCTTGCAGGAGCTGCTCAAGCGGCTCCGGAGCCGGGTTCAGGAGGAGTTATGAAGCGGCTCCTGGCGCTTCTGCTGGGGGTTAGCTTGATGAGCTCGGCCGGGGCGCAGCCCGCGGGTCCGGGCACACCCACGAGTCCGGGCCCCCTGGTCCAGCCTGCACCGGGGCAACCCTCGGCGCCCGGACAGGTGGCGCCCGCGCCGCGGTTGACCAACCCCAATGCCGTGCCGATCCCGGGCGCGCCCACCAACACGACCGCGCCGGTCACGCCCGGAACCGTGACCCCGTCGACCACGACCACGTTCCCGGGCACGACGGTTCCAGGCAACACGACCACGCCGGGCACCACGGTCCCAGCCACTACGACCGCGCCGGCCACGACGACCACACCGGCCACCTCCACGACCGCGCCCGGCGCAGTCCGACCCGGCGTGAATCCGGCTCCCGGCACGCCCAACGCGGGTGGCTCCAACCTGCCCGCCGTCCCGGCTCAAAAGACCCCGCCCGACAACTCCATCCCGGGAATGGCCGACGCCAGCGGCCTCTCGCTCGAGGACGCGGTCAACCTGGCCATTCAGAACAACGTCCGGGTCGAGCTGGCGCGCGAGCGGATCAACGAGGCCGAGGCCAACACCAACCAGGCGCTGGCCCGGCTGCAACCCAGCCTGGGACTGAACGTGAGCCAGTACGACCGCACCACCAACCTCAAGGCTCAGGGCCTGAACTTCCCCGGGTTCGCGATCCCGCCGCTCATCGGCCCCTACGGCAGTTTTGACGCTCGAATCAACTTCGTCTACCACCTGTTCGACCCGACCCTCGTCTGGCAGTACCGCATCGGGGGCTACGGCGAGCTGGTGCGTAAGGCGGAAGAGGAGCAGGCGGAGCGGGTCGCGGGCACCCTGGCCGCGCTCGACTACGTCGAGTGCCTCCGGGCCGAGGAGAGCGTGCTGGTGGCCGAGCAGGATCTCCTGCTGGCCCAACGCCTGCAGCAGCTGGCCCTGCACCAGCAGAACGCCGGCGTGGCGGCCGGGCTCGACGTCACACGCGCCAGCGTGCGGGTCTCGGAGCTGACCGCCGAGGTTTCCAACACCCGCCAGAAGGCCCGCGCAGCCAAGCGCGAGCTGCAGCGCCTGCTGGGTATTCCCCTGGACCAGGAGGTACGCCTCACGGACCACCTGCTCGAGCTCGAGGCCAACTGGCTGACGCTCGAGCAGGCCCTGACCCAGGCGCCGAAAGACCGCATCGAGGCGCGCGTAGCGGGGCTCCAGGTCGAGTTGTCCGAGGCCCAGGTGCACGCCGCCGAGTCGGGCAACGATCCCAAGCTGACCCTCTACGCCGATGCCGGCGACAGTGGAGCCACGCCCTGGCAGGACGGGGAGTTCACGCGCTCGTTCGGCGTAGCCCTGAGCTGGCCCATCTTCGACGGAGGGCTGACCGAGGCCGAGACCGAGGCGGCCCAGAGCCGCACGAAGCAGGCGCTGATCCAGCAAGCGGACACCCTGCGCCAGATCGACAAGGAAGTCCGCGACGCCTTCGACCTGATGACCAGCGCCCGCGAGCGGCTGGCCGCGACTCGCGAGGCCCTGGAGCTCTCTCGCAAAGAGCTGCTGCAGACCGAGCACCGCTTCCAGGCGGGCATCACCACCAATCTCGAGGTGACCCAGGCCCAGACCAGCCTCACGCTGGCCGAATCCACCTACCTCAACGCCCTGGCCAGCTACAACGTAGCCCTGGTGCAGGTGGCCGCCTCCTCTGGCCGCCCCGACCTTCTTTTGGACATCTACCATAAAGCCTTGGAGACAAAATGAGAGCTCGCTCTTTACTCATGCCCATCATCGTCATCGCGGTGCTCGTCGTCGGCGGGCTCTGGGGCTACAACTACTGGCGCCACTCCCGCATCTACCAGACGACGGACAACGCTCAGGTCACCGGCAACATTCTGCCGGTGAGCAGCCGCGTGGCCGGACAGATCGCCAAAGTGAGTGTGTCCGACAACCAGGAGGTTAGGAAGGGCGAGCTGATCGTGGAGCTGGACCGGCGCGACTTCGAGATGCGGGTCAAACTCGCCCGCGAGTCGCTGGAGTCGGCCCGCAAGAACGAGTCGATCGCGGCCGTGAAGGTGCAGCTGGCCGAGGAGACCTGGCGCGCGGACGTGCAGGAAACCTCGAGCGGCGTGACCGCCTCGCAGCGTCAGGTGGAGAGCGCCGGCACGCGCGTCGAGACAGCGCGCCTGCAGCACGCCCAGTCCACCCTGGACATCGGGAAGGCTCAGGCCAATGTGGCCCAGGCCCAGGCTAACGTGCGCGTGGCCCAGGCCGAGGCCGAGCGCCTCCAGAGCGATCTGGAGCGTTATCGCCAGCTCTACAAGAACGAGGAGGTCTCCGAGCAGCAGTTCCAGGCCAGCGAGACCTCCGCCGAGCAGGCCCGCCTGCGCGTCAAAGTGGCTCAAGACCAGGTGACGGTTGCCCAGAACCAGGTCGAGCAAGCGCGCGCCGCCAGCGCCGTGGCCTCGCAGGCGATCGTCGCCTCCGAGGCCAGCCAGGCCGAGCAGGCCGCCAAGACCGGCGAGGCCGAAGGACGCCTGATGCGCGCCCAGAGCGGGGGCACCCAGGTCACCCTGGCTCGCGCTCAGCTCAAAGCGATGCAGGCCGAGGTGAGCAAGGCCAAGGCCTCCCTCGAGCAGGCCGAGTTGGAGCTGTCCTACACGCGCATCTACGCGCCCGCCAGCGGCGTGGTGGCGCGCAAGAACATCGAGGTCGGCCAGTACGTCCAGCCCGGCAGCCCGTTCCTGGCCGTGGTGGACGAGTCCACGCTCTGGGTGGTGGCCAACATGAAGGAGACCCAGATGGCCAAAGTGGCCCCGGGGCTGAAAGCGCGCATCACCGTGGATACCTATCCCGACAAGCCGGTCGAGGCCACCGTGCAGAGCATTCAGTCGGGCACGGGCGCGGTCTTCTCCATGTTCCCGCCAGAGAACGCCTCGGGCAACTTCGTGAAGGTCGTACAGCGTATCCCGGTCAAGATCGTTCCCGACGGCGGCTGGCCGTTTCCCGTGCGTCCGGGGATGAGCGTGGAAGCCGCCATCAAAGTCGAATGAGCCTGTCCACCTCCCGGCCTGTCCCCATCGGTTGGAAGCCGAAGTACAACCCGTGGATCATCGCCATCGCAGTCATGGCGGGCACGTTCATGGAAGTGCTGGACACGGCTGTCGCCAACGTGGCCCTGCCCCACATCGCGGGCAATCTCGCGGTGACGCCAGAGGAGGCCACCTGGGCCATCACCAGCTACCTGGTGGCCAACGCCATCGTGCTGCCGATGACCGCCTGGCTGGGACGCCGTTTCGGTCGCAAGCGGTTTTTGCTGGTCTGCGTCTGCATTTTTACGCTGGCGAGTCTCTGGACGGCCACCGCCCACTCGCTGACCGAGCTGATCCTGGCGCGCGTGCTCCAGGGCCTGGGCGGCGGCGCCCTGCAGCCTGTCTCGCAGGCCATCCTGCTCGAGAACTTCCCGCCCGAGAAGCGCGGTCAGGCCATGGCGTTCTGGGCCGTCGGCGTAATTGTAGCCCCGATTCTGGGCCCCATCGTAGGTGGCTGGTTCACCGACAACCTCTCGTGGCGCTGGTCATTCCTGATCAACCTGCCGGTCGGTTTCGTCGCCATTGCGATGATCTGGATCTTCATCGAGGACCCGCCCTACCTCAAAGCCCAACGACCAACCAGCGTCGACGGGGTCGGCTTCATGTCCCTGGCCGTCTGGATCTCGGCCTTGCAAATCATGCTCGACAAAGGACAGATGGAGGACTGGTTCAGCTCCACCTTCATCGTCGCGCTGCTGGTCATCTTCATCCTCTCGCTGGCGTTCTTCCTCATCTGGGAGACCCGCAACTCGCACCCGGTCGTGGACCTTGGCATCCTGCGGGATCGCAACTTTGGCATCGCGGTCTGGGTGGCGTTCCTGGTGGGCGCGGTGCTCTACGGCAGCGTGACCATCCTGCCGCTGTTCCTACAGTCGCTGCTGGGCTACCCGAGCTTCGATGCAGGGCTGGCGGTGGCGCCCCGCGGCATCGGCGCCATGTGCGCGATGTTCATCGTGGGACCGCTACTGGCCCGCTTCGACGGGCGCTACTTCATCATGGCCGGCTTTACGCTGCTGGGTTTGTCCAACTTTCTCTTCAGCCGGTTTACCATGGAGATCGGTGTGCACGACATCTTCTTCCCCAACATGCTGAGCGGTGTGGCGATCGGGATGATCTTCGTTCCGCTGGTGACCGTGGCCAATGCCTTCGTTCCACTCGAGAAGCTGGGCAACGCCTCGGGACTGTTCAACCTGCTGCGCAACCTGGGCGGAGGCGTGGGCATCGCGCTGTGCCAGACCGCGATCTCGCGCGGGTCCCAAACGCACCAGGCGCTCATGACCCACAACCTCGATCCCTACAACTGGCTGGTCCAGCAGTCGCTGCGCACGACTCAGTCGGGTCTGCTCTACCGCGAGATGGTGCAGCAGTCGGCTCACCTCTCGTACATGGATGCGTTCCGTACGATGGGCTGGCTGTGCTGGGCAGTGGTCCCGATCATCTTGCTGCTCAAAAAGCCCCCGGCCGGAACCAAAGCGGCGGCTGGCGCCCACTAAAAGAAGAACAGCGAACCAAAACGGCTCGCTGTTTCTCCCCCCATTTGCACCGGATTATCCCTGGATTCCAGGAGCCGGTCAATGCGCCATGGAAAAATTCATCCTTTTGGCCGAGGCGGGCATCCGCGCGAGCGAGGCGAATGGCGGCCTCATGCGCTCGTTGATTATCTTTTTGTTCCTTCTTGCGCCCGTATGGGCGCAGACGCCGCTTCAGGGAAGATGGCTCTTCCATCCGGGTGATGACTCGTCGTGGGCGGCTACCGATTGCGACGAGGGAGACTGGAGTCCCATTCAAGTTCCTGGATTCTGGGAGAAGCAGGGTCATCCCGACTTGAACGGATTTGCCTGGTACCGGCTCCACTTCAAGACGCCCGCCGACCTTCCTCAGGAGCCCTTTCTCTTGCTCGGCACCATCGATGACGCCGACGAGGCCTATCTGAACGGCGAGCGGCTCGGACGAACGGGGGAGTTTCCCCCCGAGCCCGCCAGCGAGCACACCACCCAGCGCGTTTACGCCGCCCGCCGCTCGCTCTTTCGCTCGGACGATAACGTCCTGGCCATCCGGGTCTACGACGCCACCGGCCTGGGCGGAATCAGCGGCGGGCTTCTCGGTATTTACGACCGCGACACCTATCGGCGCGTGCTGAACTGGGGGCCCGCGCCCAAGCGTTCCTGGAACCAGCTCACCACCAGCAACGGACTGACCGTGGCCGTCTACGACCTGGAGAGCGATCGCGTGACCCGGGTGCTCCCGCACCTCTACCGGATGTATGACGAGGGCCGTCCGGTCGAGCCCTTCATTCGCAGCCTTTCCTGGGAGACCGGCGAGAAGCCGCTGGAGGCCTTCTACGTACAGAACACCCACGTGGTCTGCATTCGCTATCCCAGCTACCAGGTGTATCTGTTCGCCCCGTTCACTGCCGACAAGCGCAGGCTTTATCTCAGCTTCGGGGGCGAAAACGTGGGGAAGCTCCGCATCAAGGTGGACGGCGAGTGCGTCGTCTCCGACGTCAAGCGCGGCAAGCTGCGCCAGATGGTTCTGGCTCCCAGGGGCGTGCCTCTCGAGGACTCCACCTTACCACGCTCGCAACTCGAGATCGATTGGATGCGCCATCAGATCGCGGCGGCCAGATTGCCCATCAAGCTCTCGCCCGCGGAGCGCGATGTCTGCGAGCAGTCTCTCAGTGTCTTGAAGATGGCCCAGGTCGCCGCCGAGGATGAAGCGGGGGCGCGCGGGCAGATCGTCGCCGGTCTGCCGCCGGGAGACTGGAACATCTGCTGGTTGCGCGACGGCGTCTACGCCATCCTGGCCCTGGATCAGGTGGGCTGGTACGAGGAGTCGCGCCGCGCCCTGACGTTCTACCTCACCGCCCGCTCGGGCGAATACATTCACTGCCTCTGGAAGGGCGTCGATTATGGCTTGAAGGTGCCCTATCGCATCAGCGTTTGCCGCTACTTCGGACTGGGCCGCGAGGAGTCCGACTCCAACGACGACGGCCCGAACATCGAACTGGATGGGATGGGTCTATTTCTGCTGGCCTTCAGCGACTACGTCGGCAAGAGCGGTGATCGCGCCTTCCTGGAGCAGTGGCGCGCCACCGTCGACCGCGAGGTGGCCGAGGCCCTGTTGGCCCAGGTGGCTCCCAACGGGCTCATCCGGCCCGAGTCTGGGCCCTGGGAGATGCACCTGCCCGGTCGCCAGAATGCCTGGACCTCCATCGTCAGCTGCGCCGGCCTGCGGGCCTATGGCCAGCTGTCGAAGCAACCTCGCTATCTGGAGGCGGCCGAGCGCATGCAAGCTGCTATTACGGCCGAACTGGTCTATCAGGACAGTCTGATCAAGGGCTTTGCCGAAGCCGAGAAGCCCTCGGTACGCGACTTCTATGACGGCGGCACGATCGAGGCGTTCAACCTGGGGGTCGTCTCTCGCGAGCTCTTCCCGAGCTACCTCGCGGCCTATGCCAGGGCGCTGCGCATCGAGCCGCGGCGCGGCTTCGCCCGTTTGAACAATCCGAGCTGGTACACCGCCGGTGAGTGGCCTTTCCTTTCGCTGCGCTTCGCTCTGGCCAGTGGAGACCGGTCGCTGGTGGACCGGGTCACCCAGTACGCGCGGATGAACTTCAACCTGATTCCCGAGCTCTACGGCCGCACCAGCGAGAATTATGAAGGCTCCATCCCCATGGTGGGATATGGCGCCGGGGCCTATCTGTTGACGGTCGGGCGTTGATCGGTTCGGGCTCCTGGAGGCGCCGGCTCTCGGCGAGTCGGCCGCCCCCAGACCATCCGAGGGGCCAGGCTCAAGTCCCGACCTTCGCCATCGCGGGTTGCCAGAGGGCGAACACCGCTCCGGTCGGGTCCTCGAGCACCGCCATGGTGCCCCAGCCCGGGACCTCTTGCGGTGCCAGACGCTCCCGCGCGCCCAGCTTCACGGCTTCGGCACAGCTCTGCCGGGTGTTGTCCACCAGAAAGTAGAACAGCCAGCCCGTCTGGTCTTTCTCGCGGGCCAGTCCGGCGATATCCTGGCCGTTGAGCTGCAGCATCGTGTACCCGGGGATCTCGCGGGCCTGGTAGCCGAGCAACTGGCCGTAGAACTCCTTCGACCCTTCCGGGTCCTGCGAGCGCAGCTCGCACCAGCACGGCATTCCCGGTTTCACCTTGGGGTCTTCCATCTGGATGCCGGGCTGGAACAGATACACGAATGCGCCCTGCGGGTCTTGCAGGAAGGAGAATCGACCCACGCCCGGGATCTCGACGTCGCGCATGAAAATCTTGGCGCCCAGCTCCTCGGCCTTACGCGTCGAGTCGGCCAGCGACTCGACGTGGATATATCCAACCCAGACGCTGGGACCCTGGTCGTCGGGCTTTTTCATCAGCCCCCCAAACGAGGCGCCCTGAACCGACAACTCGGTGTAATCGGGTGAGCGCTTACCGTTTATCTGAAAGAAGTCTTCCAGGAACTTGAGCGATTTTTCTGGATCTTTGGAGATCAGGTCGTACCAACAATACCTGCCTAAGGTCATGGTGCATACCTCCTTTCGATTCCCCTTCGTTGACCGATCTCGGTCTCCCGGCCAACAAGCGCATGGAAATCCATGAGTAGCTGGCACGCGCCCCCCGTCTGCACGGTAGTTAACAATCTGGCAACATTTGGTGGCAAGAAGTGGCGCCTCGAATGCGAAGGCAGCCCCGCTGGGTTCCTACCGCGTTCCCCCCCGACGGTAGGGACCCAGCTCTTTTTTTCGGTCCGAAAGTTTAGAGCGGAACCTTCTGTCTGATCTCGACGGTCTCTTAGGCCTGATGACCGTTAGAGGACTGTCGGGCCAAACCACAAAGGGGGAGCCGCGACATTTCCTGGCGGAAAGACGAAGGAGGCTCTTTGAAGACCCGCATTCTCGGCTTCGGCCTGTTACTAGCCCTCTGGACCGGCAGCCTGTCTGGCTGTACGTCCGATGCCAGCGTGTCCGAGGAGGCCGCACCGACAACCCCGGTTGTCGACGTAAGCAATGGAACCGTGAAGGTGTTCCTGGCTGACCCGGGGACGGATAACGCCAACGCCCAACAGCGGCAGACCCTGACCTTCTTCGGTCTCAACGACAACAACGAGGTGACGTTCGAGCCTGTCACGCTCGATTACAACGCCGTCCAGACGCTCGAGAAGGTGCCCCCGAGCACCACCTCGATCGTGATCATCGACCCGGATGATCCGAGCGTTCTGGCCACGGAACAGGTAACCGTTATCCCAGGCACGACCACCTACGTGAGCGACGTGGTGCTCTTGCCGGCGCGCACGGCTCCGCTGGTGACGTTGTCCCAGCCCAAGGATTTCGCTGGACAGCCGGTGGCCGTCGGCAAAGGCTTCGTCCAGACCAAGCCGAGCAACGTGGGAGACCCGGGCGCCAACAACGGAATGGCCGGCGCCAACGCCACCAGTGCGACCGATGACCTGCCCTTCCCCTACAAGACGAACTCCTGGCTCAGCCCCATCCTGTATGCCGACAACCACTCCAAGGTCTATGCCGGCGGGGGCGGGGGAGAGGGCAAATACAACCCGGCCGGCAATCCGAAGACGCTTTATCAGCTCCCGGTCTATCCCCATCCGTGGGTGCTGGATTACAACATCCAGGTTCCCTCGCCGGTGGGGCGCGCGAATCCGGCCATCGTCCCCGGTTTCGCGCCCATCCAGGGTCTGAAGCTGATCGCCGAGATCCCCACCTTCGCGGCCGGAACCAACGTGCCCGCGCCTGGCGGCGGCAACAGCTCGACCACCTACGGCGAGTTCAACACGGTGCCGGGCGTGCTGGACATGATCACGCTGGATCCGGGATTCCTGGCCAGCCGCATCAAGGTTGCGCGCATGGGCGACTATGACGCGGACCTGGTGATGCGCGCGGTGGACGCCGACAATTTCGACAAGACCGGGCTGCCCCAGCAGGCGGCACTGCAGATGGGCGTGGTGCGCGGCAATCCGCTGCTCTACTTCACGGCCACGGCTCTGCCGAAAGTGGACCTCTATCACACGACCAACAACGTCACCGGTAACCTGAAGGCAGACCAGGGCACGATCACCGTCTCCGGTCGCGAGATCGCTTACGTGGTCTGGTCGGGCACCTACGGCGTGGGCACGCTCAATGAGTTCGGAGTCGAGCGCACGACCGTGCTCTTCTTCCCCAAAGCCTCGGGCGCCTACACCCAGGCGACTCCCATTCAGAACAACGGCGACGGCGGTGACGGGCGCAACAGTGTGAAGACCACGCTCACGTTCACCGATGCAACGGCCACCAATTACTTCACGATCGCCAACGTGCCCGACGGCACGTTTGCCGACCAGGCGACGCTGACGGCTCTGGCCCAGGCTGCCTTCTCGCAGCCCACCAACACGACCGTGGACTACGCCTACGATCCGACCAGGCAGACGGTGGATGAAACCTACACGATGACCACCAACAATGTGCTGGGTCTGCCCAACGTGGGGATCAGCGGCTTGATGCCGCACCACTACCAGCCCAGCCCCGTGCACAACAACGACCCGATCCTGCAGGGCAACCCCGCTCCGCTGAACAACGGGGGCGGCCAGGTGATGAGCTTCCTGCTCACCCAGGGCCAGCTGCGCGCCTACAACACCAAGACCTGGGTCTGTCAGTACCCGGTGCCGGGCATCCTGCCCTGGATGCCGGACCTCGACGCGGGCGACGCGGCCGGCAAGAAAGAGCTGGCCGATTACATCCAGAACCAGTTCGTGGGCAAGTGGAGCGGCGCCATCCCGCCCTACACCAACGAGAACGCGGTGAAGGGCTCGCAGTCTTACCAGATCGCCAAGTTCGTCCAGCGCAACATGCTGGCGCTGCCTGGTATCAACGCCACTCCTGGCGACGAAGCGCTGGCGGCCGAGGTGCTGGCCAACACCCGGGCTGTGATGGAGCTCTACTTCCGCCAGACCCCCACCCAGACTGCTCAGGTTCCGGGCTCGGCGCCCTACTACACGCTCTACGACCCGCTGGTCGGCAGCCTGTTCCAGTATCCGCAGGCGCAGCCCCCGGCCAACCCGGACTTCCCCTCCGACACGAACGTGGCGCCGCAGGAGGCATTTGGCGCTACCTCGCGCTGCAACGACCACCAGTTCCACTACGGCTACTTCATCCACGCGGCCGCGCAGATCGCCCTGCGCGATCCGCAGTGGGGCTCCGACTGGAAAGATGCCATCAACCAGTATGTGTTCGATGCGGCCAACACCACCCAGATCAATCCCAAACCGGTCTTCGACTTCCCCAAGACCCGCTACTGGGATGCCTACATGAATCACGGCTACTCGGCCGGTCTGAGCTGGCCCGACCTCTACGGTAACAACGAGGAGTCGGTTTCCGAGGAGCTCAATTTCTGGTCCGGCACCGCTTTGTGGGGCGCGGCCACCGGCCAGAACGCCATCATGGAGCACGGTCTCACGCACTATGCCTGCGAGGTGCACTCGTCCTACATGTACTGGTGGGACATCGCCGGCAACAAGCGCGCGCTGGGCGGCCTCGTCAAAGGCGCCAAGCTCAACTGGCCGGCTCAGGGCGGGTCCATCGTGACCGACGGACACACGGGCATCAACACCTTCTTCAACGCGCATCCCACGGCCGCGCAGGTGATCATCACCCTGCCGGTCGGCCCCAACAGCTTCTACCTGGCGATGAACCCCGTGTTCACCGCCAAGGCGGTGGCCGACTACCAGAAGTTCCTGACCGACTTCAACATCAATCCGCTCAAGCCGTCGGTGGGCAAGGACGTCAACGGCGGCCCCTACAGCGTGAAGAACCCGTTCCTGAACACGCTGGGCTACAGCTCGCAACTGGCCAAGTGGATGGCCATGGTGGATCCGGTCAACGCCATCCCGACGCTCTATCCGGCTCCCAATAATCGAACGATCGTCGACAACGGCCCGGGTGACATGACCATTCCCATCGATATGCTGACCGACGAAGGCGACACGGCTATCATCACCTACCACATGGCGCGCTACATGCAGCTGCACGGCACGCCCAACCTGTGGGTGAAGGCGACCAACTCGCCGTTCTACATGGTCTTCGACGACACGGCCAACAAGAAGCGGACCTACGTGGGCTTCAACGCCGGCTCGGCTCCGCTGAGCATCACCTTCGACAGCGGAGCGGTCATCAACAACGTGCCCGCGCGCTCCATCGGGACGCTCGAAGTCGCCCTGCCCTGACGGGCGCAACAAAAAACCCCCCGGTTTCGAGCCGGGGGGTTTTTTGTTTGCCTCAGGGGGTGAGTAACCCGGGAAACTTCTCGGTGTCGAACGCGGTGCCGAGGCTGGGCGCGTTGCGGTCGCGGTCGGTTAGCGAGGGGAGTGCGAAGCGCTCCTCGATCAGTTTCAGGACGGACTGGGTGTTGTAGTAGTGATGGTCCACGAAGGCCTGGCGCGCGAAGGGCGAGATCACGAGGCACGGCATGCGCTGGCCGGGGCCGAAGGCGTCCTGCATCGTGGGCGGCACGTGGTCGTAGAAGCCCCCGAAGTCGTCGTAGGTGATGATGATGGCGCACGAATCCCAGTACTGTGAGGCGCGGATCTCTTCCACCAGCTCGACTTCGAAGTCTTGCGAGGCGGTGATCGGCGACTGGCCGGGATGTTCGTCGATTCCTCCGATCGGCTTGATGAAGGAGACCGCGGGCAGGGTGCCGTCCTGCAGGGCCTGACGAAAATCGACCAGGTCCTTGAGGTGCTGCTCGCGCTTCTTGGTGCCGGGACGATAAGCCTTGAAGTAGGAGAACGGCTGGTGGTGGAACTCGAAGTTCTCGTTCGGATTGCCGGCCACGGCGTCGTTCCAGCCCTGGGCATACCAGGCCCAGGTGACGTTGGCCCGGCTCAGCAATTCGCCGATGGTGTCGTTGGTCTGCGGCGGCACGCGCGCAGCGTCCGGCACGCCGGCCAGGAACGGGGGATAGAACGGCTCGGCGTCCTCGATGGCGTAGCCCTCCGGTGACACCACGCCCTTGGGGTTGTTCAGCCCGATCAGCTTGCCGTTGGCGTCGTACTGGGGCTGCAGGACCAGAGGCGCGGCGGCGTTCGGCCACACGGGCGTGGCCGCGGCCACAAGCCAGAAGTGCCCCAGCATCGAGCCGCCAAACTGCGACCCGAAGAAGTTGTCGCATAGCACGAATTCTTTGGCGTAGGGGTAAAGCGGCAATTTGGACGTGTCGTAGTGGCCCATGGCCAGAGTTCCGTTCGATCCGACCGCGCTCACGAACATGTCCATCCGGAAGTTGCCGTAGAGCTGGTTGCCCAGGGGATCACCGTCGATCTGCAGCAGGTTCTGGTAGAAGCGGTGGACGGGGCTGGGATAAATCTGTCCCGCGGTGTAGTAGTCGTTGATGAGGAAGGGCGCGTTGGGCAGGCTGGCGGGCAGGTTGCTGCCGGCCACGCCGGGCAACTCGGCCAGCTCCACGCCGTTCTGATCCACCTGCTTGATGGCGGCTCCCGGGGTCTCCAGGCCGTTGGCGCCGGGGAACTGGCCCCAGAGCGCGTCAAAGCTGTGGTTTTCGGGGAAGATGACGATAATGTGGTCGAGGCGCGGCTGGGGCGTGGGCTCGACGACGGGTTGATCGACCGTTACGGTCTGGGCTCCGCCGCAACCGTACAGGGTGGCCATGGTGAGTCCGAGGAGAAAGAATCGTTTCAGCATCGAGCGCAATTGAAGGTCGCGGGCGGGACCTCCTGCAGGAGGCGAGCCCGTTGGATTTGAAAGACCTGCAACTCCAGCTCCGGTCGCCGGGAGCCGATCGCCGGCTCGGCCCGGGCTGAGTTTTCCGAGGTCCCTATGCATAACGATCCTCTTGGTCGGGGAATCGTCTGTCTTCCCGGGGCACGCGTTCCCGCTCCATTCGACCACCTGCCGCGCGTGCGCGTGGACGCGACCGCCCCGCTGGACGAGCTGCACGCCGCCTGGCTGCAGCGCCGTCCGGTGGTGCTCGAGCTGGGTCTTTCCAAGGCCGAGCTCAAGCAGCGTCAACGCTGGGAAGGGCAGGTCTACGAGCTGACCCCCGAGTTCGAGTTCGAGCGAGAGCGGCTCCACTTCTTGACCTGGGCCAACAACTACGATTTCACGTCGGGCGAGCTGGTGTGGTGGCATGACCGCCTGGCCGCGCGCCTTGGGAGCTCGCTGACGTGTGACGGCGGACCGCGCGGTGACCTTGCGGGTCTGCACCGCGAGAGCGTGGATGCGGGCGTGGCCGAGCCCACGCGGGCGGGCCCGCGCACCGGTCTCGCGCTGGCTCCGGACCAGGCGGCGGCCGTGCTCCACGGCAGCGGTCCGGCGCGCATCCTGGCTCCGGCGGGCTCGGGCAAGACCCGCGTGCTGACCGAGCGCCTGCGCCATCTGCTGGTGGATCGCGGCTACGAGAAGGAGCGCGTTACGGCCCTTGCTTACAACCGCCGGGCCGCCGATGAGATGCGCCAGCGCACCGCCGACTTTTCCCCGCGCATTTCCACCCTGCACGCGCTGGGATTCGGGTTGCAGCGCGACCTGCGGCTGGTGGAAGAGCGCGAGGTGCGCCAGATCCTGCGCGGGCTGCTGCCCGCCTCGCAGGTGCTGGGTCAGGATCCGCTGGCGCCCTATCTCGAGGCGCTGGCGGAGGTGCGGCTCGCCCTGCGCAGTCCGGCTGCCGTCGAGCGCCGCCGCCAGGACGTGCCTGGGTTGACGCGACTCTTTCCGGCTTATCGCGAGCGGCTTCGCAGGCACAATCTGCTCGATCATGACGAGCAGATCTACGGCGCCCTGGAGCGGTTGCTGGCCGATCCCGAGCTGCGGCAGCGCGCTCAGAAGGCTTGCACGCATCTGCTGGTGGACGAGTTCCAGGATCTCACTCCGGCCTATCTGCTGTTGGTGCGGCTGCTGTCCGCCCCGGCCTACCAGGTGTTCGGCGTGGGCGACGACGATCAGGTCATCTACGGCTACGCCGGAGCCACCCCCGAGTATCTGGTCCACTTCGAGCGCTATTTTCCGGGCGCGGCGACCTACGCGCTGGAGGTCAACTACCGTTGTCCCGAGGGGGTCGTGACGGGGGCCTCGCGGCTGCTGCAGCGCAACCGCGAGCGAGTGCCCAAGAGCGTGCGCGCCGCGGGCCCGGCCGGCGAGATCAAGGTCCTGAAAGCGTCCATGTTGGACTGGGCGGGTCAGTGCCTGCGTCAGATCCAGAGCTGGTTGCAAGCGCGCAAGCCAACCGACCTCGCCGTCTTGAGCCGGGTGCAAGCAAGCTTGCTGCCCGTGCAGTTGCACCTGGCCAGTTGCAAGATCCCCTCGCGGGGAATCCTGGACGCCTCGGTGCTGCAGCGCACCGGCATGCGCACGGCCCTGGCCTACCTGCGACTGGCCAACGGGCGTTTCTGCGCGGCCGATCTGGGCGACGCTCTGCGACGTCCCAACCGCAAGCTTCGTCGCGAGATCGTCGAGGAGGCGGCGGCCTGCACCGACCTGTCCGGGCTGGAGCGGATGATGCGCTTTCTGGAGCCCTGGCCGGCCAGCCAGCTCGGCGACTTCGTGACCGAGCTCCGTCAGTTGGCGCGTAAGCGCTCCACGGGCGAGCTCCTGCAGTTCTTGCGCGTGCACATCGGACTGGGGGACGCCATGCGCGAGCTCGACGGCGATGGCAGTCAGGCAGCCACTGCCAGCCACCTCGACGATCTGTTGGCGCTGGAGCAAGCCGCCTCGCTGCATCCCGAGCGCCTGACCTTCGAGGACTGGATGCGCGAGCTACTCGACCACCCCGGCGAGCCGGGCGTGCGTCTGTCGACGGTGCACCGGGTCAAGGGGATGGAGTGGGATTGCGTGCTGGTCTACGGCGCCCAGAACGGTCTCATGCCGCACCGCCTGGGGGAAGATTCCGAGGAGGAGCGCCGCATCTTCCACGTGGCCATGACGCGCGCTCGTCACGAGCTGGTGGTCGTGGCCGACGCCGACTCTCCGTCCCCGTATCTCGACGAGCTCCAACCCCCGGGCGACCTCTCCCGCCTGAAGGGCAACGAGCGCCGCGTCTACCAGCTCTACCTCGAGGGCCACACCCTCGACGAGATTGCCGCCGTGCTGGACAAGTCTCCCAGCGCCTGCAAGACCTGGCTCCAACTCGCGCAGCACCAGATGCGGAGCTAGCAGGAGAACCCGTCGTCGTCTTGAAACTCTTACAATCGCAAACCCGCATGCCTGGAGTCTGAGAAAGACTGGGCTGGTTTGCCCATCACGAGGTCAGACCTCATGTTTTTACTCCGCCCCTTCGTTTTCTGGGCGGTCCGCGTGTTCGGCAGGATCGCCTTGTTTCTAAGCCAATCGTCCCGGGTGCCCAACCCTCCTTACGACTATCGAGAGCGCCTGCAATCGATTTTCTATCTCAAGCAGCAGCGCCGCTTCGAGGAGGCCCTCGAGCAGGTCGCGCTTCTCGAGAATGAGGGCGTGCGTGCCGTGGACCTCTGGGTTGAAAAGGCCGACGCGCTGGCGCGCCTGAAACGACCCAAGCACGCGCTCGAGGTACTCGAGTCAGCCCGTCTCCAATTTCCGCTGCTTCCTCCCTACGGCCGGGCGCTGCTCGGAGGTCTGCTCCAGAATGCGAAGCGCCTGGAGGAGGCGCGCGAGGAATTCGAGGGTCTGAGCGAGCAGCCCAGAGTCTCGCTGGCGGTGGCGCGACGGACGGCGGATTTCTTTGCCGATCATGGGGGCGTCGAGCGCGTGCCGGCGATGCTCGAGCGCTGGGCCGGCGACACACCGGAATGGTATCGCCTGCGAGGACGCTACGGACCCGATGAAGAGCGGTCGCTCCTCTTGCGGCGCGGACTCGAGCGCTTTCCCGACGACAAGTCGCTCTTCGAGGACTACGTCATGCAACGGATGAAGCATGAGCCGCCCGAGGCCACGGCCCGTGAGCTCGAGGCCCTCCTCACCGTGGGAAGCCACTCCCAGAGCTTGCGCCTGCGGGAACGGCTGGCCCAGACTTTCCGGGAGCTCAAAGAGCCGCAACGAGCGCTGGACCTGATGCTGGAGTGTGTGCGCCGTGAGCCTGGTAACGGCTATTTTCTCGCCAACGTCGGTTACGTTTATCGCGAGCTCGGCCAGCCCGAGCAGGCGCTCGATTATCTCGAGCGCGCTCTCGAAGTGCGCAGCGAAGACCGCTACGCGGTGAACGCACTCGTGAAGACCTGTCGCGAGAGCGGGCAAAGCCTGCGAGCGGTCGAGTTCTTCCAGCAGCGTCTGGCCGTGGCCCCGCAGGACCGCGCTCTGCTGCACGGCTTTCTGTCTGCCTGCCGGGATGCTGATCGACGAGCGACGGCGGAGGAATACATCTCCAACCGAGCCAGGGAGAACGGCGCGTTGTGGGGGGCCTTCCAACGTGTTTTTAAGACCAAACGGAGGAAAGCCAAATGAACGCGGCCGCCACTATCGGGGACCTTATCGAGGTTCCTCCGATCCGCACCGTGATTCAGTTAGTCGACGCTCGCGACGAGCAGCTGAGCGAGGAGTTGCTGTCCTCGTTCGTCTTCACCGAGGAGATTCGGGCTTTCTTCTCTCGGCTTTTGCCGGCTCTCGAGGCCCGGACGGGGATTGGAGCTTTTCTCAAAGGCCACTATGGCAGCGGAAAATCGCACTGCCTGACCTACTTGCAACGTTTGCTGGAGAAGGATCCGAGGGCCCGGCAGAGGCTGCCGCCAGACCTACCGACGGCAGCGCTGGAACGACCGTGGCTGGTGGTGTCGGTTCCGTTGACAGCCTACAACAACCGGACGTCCCTCGAGGGCATCGTGATGGTCAGCATCGAGGAAGCGCTGCTCGAGGCCACGGGGGTCCGCCCCGTGCTGGCCGACCGCACGAGACTGCTGGAGAATTTCCGCCGCCTGATTCTGCCGCAGTATCCTCAGCCCGGTTGGGAGGAACTCGAAGAGGAAGAAGCAGCCCGAGTCGCTCTGGAGTTTCTTCGGAGCCTTCCCGAGAATCCGCTGCAACTGAGCTACGACCGACGCCAGACGATGGCCAGCTTGAAGGAGCTGCAGAGCGGAAGCGGTCTCGTGTTGCTGCTCGACGAGCTCTCCGAATTCTTGCGCTCGAAGGGCAACAGCGCCGGCTATCACGAGGACATCCGATACCTCCAGTTTCTGGGCGAGTGGGCCAACCAGATGCCCTTGTGGATCGTGGCCACGCTCCAACAGTCTCTCGAGGAGCTCGGCCACGCCGAGGAGGAAAGCTATCTCCGCATCAAGGAACGGTTTCCGCTGCGTTTCACTCTCTCGGCTCGGCACGTTTCCGACCTGGTGGAGGGCCGCTTGATCCGGTGCAAGCCGGGCGCGGAGGCTATCCTGGAGCGTCTTTGGCGGGAACTGGAGGACGCCTACCCGGGCCTGATCGCGAGGGAGAAATTTCTCCGGACGTATCCGGTGCATCCGGCCACGCTCGAGCTGCTCGAAGGCCTGATGCCGCTCTTCTCTCGGCATCGCGGCGTGGTCGACTTCATCCACGCTCAACTGGCGGGAAATCCTCTCAAGGGAAGCCGCGGAATGCTGGGGGAGCAACCCGACCGTTTGCTGACGCCGGATGCGATCTTCGACCACTTCGAGGAGAGATTCAGCGAGATCGGCGAGCTGGCGCCTTATCGCGAGACCGTCTGGGCTCATCTGAAGGAAGAGATTCCGCGCCTATTCGAGGACCACCGCGCCCGAGAAATGGCCGAGCAAGCGATCAAGATCCTGATCCTGGCGGAAGCCAGACAGACTCCGGTCGCCCGCAATCCGTCCGGCCTGGCCCGCATGATGGCCAGACGGATCAGTCGCCTCTCTCCCCAGGTGAACGTGGACTTCTTGCGCGAGAACGTGCTGGAAGTCCTGACCACCCGCTCGTCCTTCCTGACCCGGCGGGGCGATGACTACTACCTGGATCTAGAAGCCAACGTCAACCAGATTCTGGGGCGGCGTTTCCGTCAGGCGCGTCCCCGGGAGATCGTCGATTGGGGTCCGTTGCTGGAGCTCGTGAAGCGGGCGGAGTTGCCGTTGGCCGAAAGGGTTGGATTACGTCCCTCGACCGTCAAGTGGGAAAATGCCATCCGGCAAGGACTCTCCGGGTGGCTCGATCTGACCCGGTTGTCCTACCAGGAGTTTGTCCGAGTTCTTACGCGTCTCGAAGAAGAGCCGATCGACTTCGTGGTCTACCTTGGTCTCCCGGAGCGCGGGCAGACCGAGGCGGCCCGGGCGCTCCTCGAGCACGCGCGCGGCAGCCGGATGGGCGCTCTGGTGCTCTTCTGGTTGCCCGCGTTGCCCGATCGCGAGGTCCTGGAGCTGGCTCTGGATTGGCTTGGTCACCGCGAGGTTGCGCGCCAGCTGGAGCAAGAGGGTCAACGGGAGCCGGCGCGGACGGCGCGCGCCCTTGTCGAGCAGGACGAGCGCAAGCTGGAACGCGCAGTGGCTGACCTTTTCGCCTCTGGCCGGGTGCATTGGATTGGAGGGGACGAGCCGGCTCCTCCGGGCGACCCGCGTGGGTGGCCGGAGGTGCTGGCTCGGCTTCTCAAGCCACGGCTGGCGGAGGTTTTCCCGCGCTTCTCCGGCATCGCTCCGTTCACGGACTTGCTGACTCCCAAGGCTTTGGACAAGCTTTGGACCGAGTTTATGGCCGACGGGCGGTCGGTGCGTCCCGGTCCGTCGGACGTCCTGGTAGAGACTCTGCTCAAGCCGCTTGGCCTGGTCCACGAGGAAAGCGATCATTACGCTCTGCGAGTGGACCCCGCCCAGGCACCCGTCCAGGCCGAGCTCATCGACCGGCTGTTGCCGGAGCAAAAGGTGCCTCTCGACGAGTTGCGCCGCGCTCTGCATAAAGGACCGTTCGGGCTGCTGCCGGCTCAGTTCGCCCTGTTGGCCGGAGGGCTGATCCAGGTGGGCCGGGTGACTCCCTACGTCAACGGCCGCGCGACGCGCCTCGGGTCCCTGCAAGATTTGTTGCGCCCGCGCGTGGACGCGCTCGGGCAGGCTCAGCTGCTGGATTCCGTCTACCTCGAACGGCTTCCCGAGCTGAGCTGGTTGTGGCCGGGCGAAAGCCTCGTCCCGCTAACGCCACCCCGGCTTCGGGCGTTCTGGGACGTCGCTTTGCAGCGGTTGAACGAGCTGGCCGAGCTGGCGTCCGAGGTTCAGGGGCTGGTCGAGCGCACGGCTGTGTGTCCGGTGCTTCCGTTGGAGGATCTGGCTGCGCGCTCGCGGCGCCTGGAGGGGATTCTGGCCGCGGTCGGTCACCCCGCCGGGGCCGCGGTCGGCTTGCGCCGGTTGCTCGAGCAGGATGTCCTCCAGCTGCGCCGCGACGCAGAGGACCTGCCCGCCTGGCGAGATCTCCTCCGGCAGCACGGGCGCGCCATCGGCGTGGCCTGGCGTCGCTGGGAGGAAGAGCCTTCCGTGGCCGAGCGCTTGCGTGAGTTGCGCTCGGACCCCCTGCTTTGGGACAAGCTGGGGCCCGAGCTGAGCGAGCGGGAGGAAGCTTACCGCCAGAACTACAGCGACGCGCATCGCGCCTACTACGCTCAAGACGTCTTCCGATTGGCCAAGACGGCGACTTCGCGAAGCGAATGGTCCGCGGTAGAGAGGTTGGGGGCTGTGCTCGGGCTCGACCCGCGACCCAGTGCCGCCTCGTTGCGGCATGAGCTGCATCAACTGCCCCGGCCCTGCCGCTACAGGCTCGAGGAGCAACTGCTGCTTGGGGTGCGTTGCGCTTGCGGTTTCACCCCCGGCCAGCCCGTCCCAAAGGTTGAGGATCCGCTGCTCTCGATCCGCCTGGGCCTGGTGTCGGCCTGCCGGGAAATGCGTGCGGGCGCAGACCGTTTGGACGCCTTCGTGCGCAATTTGCGGCAGGTTGGCCAGAGCGCTCGAGCCGAGCGTCTCGAGCAGATCATGGAAGCCTGTGCCGAGCTTGCCGACGAGCCTACTCTAGAGGGTGCCTGGACGCGCCTGAGCCAGATTCTGGCCGACCGGCTCGACGGCCCGACCGTCGAAAACCTGAGTCGAGCTCTCAGCGGCCAGGTGCTGGTCGCGCCACGACGGCTCGAGGAGCTGGTGCGCCGCCTGGAGGATCAGCGCCTGCCGGTCTCCCGCCTGCGGGAGATGTTCGACGAGTGGCTCGAGGCGGCTGCTTTGCGTCCCGACAGCTGGGTTCACGTGCAGTATGGTCGGGACTCCGAGCGTGGGCTGGCAGGCTGGCTCTCGGCCTGGCTCACCCAGCATGGCCTGGAGGCGGGACGCGAGCTTCGCCGACGTTTCCAACTGGATGATCCAGGCGAGCCCGAGGGCACCCCCGAAGAGGCTTACGAACAACTGGCGGAGAGCCTGCCCCTGAGTGCGCTCGATCCGGTGGCCGGGGCTCTCCGCGAGGGTCTTTTTTCTCCCGTATCACTCCGACTCTGTCGCGCCGCGCTGGAGGCAGCCCTCGAGGACCCCTCCGTGGCTCGTCGATTGACCGGGCTGCCCCAACTGCCCTGGGAGCATCTCGAAGTGGCCCGGCTTGCTGCCGAGGTGCTGGCCTGTTCAGCTCACGACGGCTACTCTGCCGTGGCGAGAAAGCTGCCCGTCTGGGCGCGAGCCCGTCATCTCGACCTGCTGGCAGGCCTGCTCGAGCCCGCTCTGGAGGCCCGCATCTCAGCGTGGTTGGAGGGGTGTCTGGAGCTCTGTGCCTTGCCCACTCTGGCCCTGGCTGAAGCGCCGCGCTGTCTGGTGGGTGAGCGCGCCCACCAGGGTCTGGTCGTGCTGGTCGTGGACGCGCTCCGGTGGGATCTTTGGGATTTGATGCGAGGCCTGTTCGAAACCGAACTGGGCACTCCGACCTCCGAGAAACTGGCTCTTTCGCCCCTCCCCACGGTGACCCGCGAGGCTCGCCTGGCTCTCCTGGGGGGAGACGAAGAGGCTCCGCCCGATAGCGATGGGCTCCTGTTGGGTCGGCCGGTGAAACTGGTCAAGAACGCCGATGACAAGCGGTCGCGCGCCCGGGTCGAGGCGGCCCTGGCTTCCCCGGAGTGGATCACCATGCTGCATTGCTCCTTTGTGGACAAACGACGGCATGAAACTAGCCTGGAGCTCTGGCCGCTGTACCAGGAGTTGCTCGAGGAAGCCCGCCTGCGGCTGACGCCTCTGCTCCGCCTGATCAAGCCCGGCGTGAACCTGTTGTTGTTAGCCGATCACGGTTTTCTGGGCGTCGAGGAAGGCGAGCAAGCTCATGGTGGAGGCCGTCCTCAGGAGCGCGTTGTTCCCGCCGTCTTCTGGGAGCGCTGATCGGCACTCGTAGGGACCACGACCTGATACGCCTGCCCGGCGTGATCAAGCTGGACTCAGCCACACGCCGGCCGCGGGCGCACTCGGGATGCTGGCAGTCAGAGCGGGGTGGCCTCGAGGTGGGCGGGCGGCCGCAACATTCGCGCCGGATCGGGCCGGCGCAGGGGCTTGCGTCAGGCCTCGTAAGCCTCGTCCTGCTCGATGCGTGACAGCACCCAGTCGAATTCGCCGCTGGTGATCTTGCTGCCACAGTACTCGCAGATGCCGGCCATGTTCACTTTGTCGAGCGGCGCCCCGCAACTCGGGCAGCGCGCGGGGTCGTGCTCGGGACCCCGGGTGTAGCCGGTGCGGCGAATGAACGTCCAGTACTCGGTGAACCGTCGCGGCGTCGTCTTCGAGCCCTGCACGACCTGACCGCCGCGGTCGAGCGTGTAATCCTTCATGTTGGCGTAGATGCGCACGGTCAGCGCGTCGAAGTAGGCGTCCGCCTCGATACGCACGCCCACGACCTGCTCCACCACGACGTCCTCGAGCACGTTGCGCAGGCCCTGGCGCTCCAGCATCGTGAGCCAGTAACGGTGGGTCTGGAACAGGCTGTCCGATTCGAAGGGCCGCACCTCTTCCCAGCGGCCGGCACTCCAGGCTTTCTGGAGCGTCGTGAAGATGTGCGTGACGCGCTGCTCGAACGCGGACCACGCGAAATCGGGATGGCTGGTGGCGAACTCCTTGCGACGCATGCCGAAATCGGGCTGGAACACGGTGGGAAGGTCGGTCCCCACCTCCTGGCCCGAGCCGCCCACGGCCATCGGCGGCCGCTCCAACTTCTGGGTGACCAGAATCGACGCCACGATCCAGCCGTAGGAGCCGTCCGTGACCAGCCGGTCACAGAACGGGCACTTGCCGTCCGGCCCGATCTCTCCCGGGTTGCCGCAGCTCGGGCAGGCAAATTTGGTGATCTCCTCGGGTCCCTTCGAGAGAACACCCGACTTGCGCTTGAGGTACCAGGTCTCCACGCTGTAGAAGAGCTGCTGGTCGGCTCCGCGGTGCTCGGTATAGTTGGTCTCGAGCGCCACCGACAGGGTCGTGTACTCGTCTTTGAGACCGGTGATCGTGACCAAGCGCATCGCCCCCACGATGACCTCGTCCACGGCGGTCAGACCCCGCTTCTGCGCATCGGTCTCGAGCTGCGAGCGCACCTCGGGGCTGAGGTAGGCGGCCAGGCTGGCAAGGCCCGATACCTTCTCGCTTTCGGCCCGCGTGTAGAGCAGGCCCAGGAAGTCGAGGAACAGCGGGCGCGAGAAGTTGGGGTCGAACTCCTGCAGCCCTTTGACCGGGCTCGAGCTCTGGCGATAAGGCGTAACGCTGCTGGACCATTCCTGCACCTGGACGTGCTGCTGGTTCTGGTAGTAGAGGTAGCCGCCGACGAGCGCCAGCACCAGGGGGATGCCGATCATCGGGTGGTAGATGCAGAGCTCGAGGAGCATCCGGAAGATGAAATAGACGAGTCCCCCGTCGCCCCCGCCGCTGGAGCTCCCTCCGCCGCCGCTGTAGCTCTCGCCGCCGCCCACGCGAGCATAGGCCGGCGCGGTCAGGAGGAGCAGCCAGATCAGCTTTCTCACGCGAGCATCCGCGGCTCGTTGGGGATCTCGTCCGGGTTGTCTCCCGTGGCCGGGAGGTGCTCGGGGAGCCGCTGCTCGAGCAGCGCCAGACCGTCGTGCAGGGTTTTCTCCAGGGCGGCCAGTGTGACCGCCCCCTCCAGCCCCAGCCGCAGCTCGCTCCAGACGGCGCGCGGAACGCGCCCGTCGATCCCGCGGTCGACCAGCACGCAACCCGTGCGCTCCAGTTGGGAGAGGTAGAGGAGCACGCCGGTGCGTCCGCGGGTGGCGTGGACGGCGAAATCCAGAAAGGCGACCTTGGCGGACGCCTCGACCTGATTCTTACGCCTTCTGCGCGTCGTCAGCAGGCGGCGCAGGGCCGGGGTGCGGCGGCACAGCCAGCGGCCCAGGAAAAGCAGCACCAGGAACTCCAGCAGGAGGGGCTCGGGGCGGAACACGATGGGGCTGTAGAGCACCACCGCCAGGGCGATGAGACCGAGCAGGAGTCCGAAAAGGAGATCCACATCGGCGTAGCTGCCTGAAGCGCGGGCCACGACCACGACGACCTCGGCGTCGGAGCGCTGCTCCACGCGCGCGACGGCCTCTTTTACCCGGGGCCCAAAGGTATGGTCGAAGGGCATGGCTTACTCGAGGTGCAGGCGGAAGTCTTTCTTGCGCAGGCGCTCGACCAGGGCGTCCTCGTAGCCTTCCTCGCCGGGATGCACGGCCACCTCAGCCGTCCCGAGCGTATGGGGAGCCTGCAAACGGCGCGTCAACGGTTGGTCGAGCAGCGAGAAGAGACGCTCGCGGAGGTCGGGGTCGTCCACCACGATCTCCACGCCTTCCTGGTCGGCGTAGAGCTCGCCCACGCACTCGCCGACTTCGAGCGAGTCCTCCGTCTCGAGCAGCTCGTAAAGTAGCAAGGGCTACTGGCTCCCCAGCTGGTTGGCTTTGGCGATCAGCTCCTGGGTAAGCGCGTAGAGGGCGGGATCCGTCGCCTTCAGAGCCTTCGGGTCCTCGTAGTAGTGCGACACACCCTCGGCGATGTACTCGCGGGGGCTGGCCTGGGCGTAGGCGCTGACGGTCGATCCATTGCGCGCGGTCTCGTAGGCCTGCATCAGGCGTGGCTCGAAATCGGCGTAGTATTTAGCGTCGGCCCGTTGCACCGCGCCCTCGATCGCGTGTCCGACCTCGTGCACCGGCGTTTCCGTGCCCACCATGGTGTCGCGCACCAGCAGGCGATTGACGTCCTCGAAATACTGGCCGCGCAGCACGCTGCCCTCGCCGGTCTGCGGATTCACCTGGGGCGCGGCCTGGTTCGTCCCATCGCCCCAATTGTTGAGCGAGACGCGGTCGTGCAGGTTCAGGCGGCTCGTGCCTCCGTCCTTATCGACGTAGTGCACGTTTGGGACAACGATGTTGCTGGCCCGGTGATCGATGGGGATCTGGGTCGGGTCCTTCAGAGCCGCGTCCAGGTAACCCTGAAATCGGGCTTTGTCCTCGGGAGTCTTGGCGGAAGCTACCCGGGCGCGCATCGACTCCAAGCCCTCCTGACGGGCCGCCGTGAGCCTCTCGCCATTGAGACCCTGCATCAGCCCCTCGAACTCCTTGAGGCGCTCGGGCGTGTTGGCGCCGTGGATGTCGCCCATCGCCGCCGTCGGCAGGGGCCCTTCGGTCACCTGCGAGGCCATCTGCGCGAGCTGACTGTTGGAAGCTTCCTTGGCGCTCAAGGGCGGCAGCAGGGGGCGGGCAGGAATTCCTGCCGCTTCCAGTCCCTGGCTCAGCTCGTAAGTGCGGTCGCCCTGCAGTTGGGCGAGTTGCAGGTCGAACTGCACTCGGAGCGGGTCGTCGGGCGACAGGCCCTTGATCCGCTTCTGCATGTCCGCGAACAGCGGCTTGTACTTGGCGTCGAGCTGCTGGTCCAACTCGGCCATCCTGGCTTGATAGCCGGGCATGTTCTGCTGCATCTGCTGCAGGTCGACCTCGCGCAGGACGCCCATCTGGTACATGTTCTCGCCCGGGTTGACCACGCCGATTCTGGTGCCCTGCCTGGCCAGCAGTTGGAGCGCCCCGGCGTCCACCACGCCCAGGGACTTCTGGAGCTGAGCCGCCTCGGTGGCGTTGGGCTTTCCGGGCCCCTGGGTCTCGAAGAGCTGCTCGACGAGGTGATCGTTGGAGGGCTGCGTGAACTGGACCTGATCGCCGGCCTCGGTGGCCCGGACCTCACTGGCTCCCGTGGCCCGGTTGGCCGCGGTGGAAGGAGCGACCGACGTGCTGCCATTGCCGCCGTTGGTGGATTCGGAAACCTTCCGAACCGTGGAGACCGTGCCATCCGCCATAAGCGGGAGAATTCGCCCGCGGGTCGATTCCTGCCTGCATCAGGCGGCCCGCGAGCGGAGCTCGGTGCTCAGGAAGTTCCCATTGCGCTGCGCGGGCGCCAGGGGGGTCGGCTCGGGCGCGCTCGGGGCCTCGAAGCACAGCTCGGTGAAGAATTCCTGCAGGAATGTCAGCTGCTCTCCGCCCTGCGTGCTCAGGAGCAGGCTACGCCAGGGGCGCAGCGCCCTGCGCCCGCGCCGCACCTCTCTGAGCAGGATGAGATAGACCCGTTCGCGGGAGATTCCTTCTCGCCGGGCGATGGTCTCGACGGCGTGGCCGTGGCAGAGCCGCGAGCGCAGTATACGGGCGGCGCGCGCGTCGAGGTTCAAACGGTCTTCCAGCGATTGCAAAGTCATGGGGAGCCTCCTGGAGTGGGATGGCCCCAGTTTAGCTCGCCCGAGCCGGGCGATCAGTGACGATCGGTACCGTTCAGGGGAGAAGCTCGATGACCGCGTCAGCCATGGCCGAGCAGCTCAGCGAGCCACCGAGATCGCCTGTCTTGAGGCCGCTCTCCAGAGCCTTGCGATAGGCCACGTGGATGCGCTCGGCCGCCACGTGCGCCGCCTCGTTCTCGTAATGGTCGGCGATATACTCCAGCATCATCTCGGCTGACATCAGCAAGGCCAGCGGATTGGCTTTGTCCTGACCGGCGATATCGGGAGCGCTGCCATGCACGGCCTCGAAGACCGCCACGTCGTCACCGAAGTTGGAGCCCGGAACCACGCCGAGTCCGCCCACCAGTCCGGAGCAGAGGTCGGAGACCACGTCGCCGTAAAGATTCTCCATCAGCAAGATGTCGAATCTCGCCGGGTCCTGCACGATCTTCATGCAGCCAGCGTCGATGATCATCTCCTCGTAATCGATGTTGGGATAATCTTCCTTGTGGATCTTGCGGGTGTTGGTGATGAACATCCCGTCCGAAAGCTTCATGATGTTGGCCTTGTGGAAGACCGTGATCTTCTTGCGCCGGCGGTGGGTGGCGTAGCGGAAAGCCCAGCGCGCGATGCGCGAGCAGGCGACCTCGGTGGCCACCTTCATCGAGGCGACCACGCCCGGCGTAACCTCGTTCTCGAGGCCGCTGTAAAGGCCCTCGGTGTTCTCGCGGATGACCACCAGGTCGACGCCCTCGTAGCGCGTCTTCACGCCCGGAAGCGAGCTCACCGGGCGCACGGCGGCGTAGAGGTTGAGCTTCTTGCGCAGGCCGACGTTCACCGAGGTGAAGCCTTTGCCGATGGGGGTGGTGCAGGGCCCTTTGAGCGCCAGGCGAGCGGAGGCGATGGCTTCGACCGTCTCCTTGGGAAGGACGTGGGAAAAGCCCTGCGCGAGCGCTGCTTCTCCCGCGTAGCGAGTCTCGAACTCCAGGGGTGCCTCGGCCGCCTCGAGCACGCGCAAGACGGCTGCCGTCACCTCCGGTCCGATGCCATCCCCCGGAATGACGACGACCTTGTGTTTCATTCAACCCGTGTTCGGGTGAAGCGGAATCTCCCCTGCCCTCTGCAAAGCCGCTTTTCGGTGACGCCTTGCGCCGATCAAGGGGAACGGCAGGCCCCGCCCGGTCAGGAACAACCTGCCGCATCATTACAGAGTGCTTGGCTACTTTCCGATGAAAGTCGCCAGGTGCTGACCGGTCAACGTCTTGCGCTCGGCCACGAGCTCGGCCGGGGTGCCTTCGAAGACGATCCGCCCCCCCTCGTGGCCCGCGCCCGGTCCGAGGTCGATGATCCAGTCGGCGTGCGCCATCACCGCCTGGTGATGCTCGATCACGATGACCGACTTGCCCGAGTCGACCAGGCGGTCGAGCAATCCCAGCAGTTGCCGGAGGTCGGCCAGGTGCAGACCCGTGGTCAGCTCGTCCAGCACGTAGATTCCGCCCTCCTCGCCGAGGTGCGTGGCCAGCTTGAGGCGCTGCCTCTCACCCCCGGACAGTGTCGTCAGCGGCTGCCCCAGCCGGATGTAGCCGAGCCCCACGTCATGCAGGCGCTGCAGGATGGCGTGGGCGGCCGGCGTGCGCGACTTGAAGAACGGCAGCGCTTCCTCCACCGAAAGGTCGAGCACCTCGGCGATGTTGAGGTCCCCCAGGCGATACTCCAGCACCGCGGCCTGAAAGCGCTTCCCGCCGCAGTCCTCGCACACCGTGCTGACGCCGGCCATGATCGCCAGGTCGGTGTAGATGACCCCCGCGCCATTGCAGGTCGGGCACGCGCCCTCCGAATTGGCGCTGAACAGGGCCGGCTTGACGCCGTTGGCCTTGGCGAACGCCTTCCGGATGGGCTCGAGCATGTCCGTGTAGGTGGCCGGATTGCTGCGCCGGGACCCTTTGATCGCGGTCTGATCGACCGACACCACGCCCTCGCGCGGACTCACCGAGCCGTGGATCAGCGAGCTCTTGCCCGAGCCCGCCACGCCGGTCACGACCACCAGCACGCCCAGGGGGATGTCCACTTTGACGTTCTGCAGGTTGTGCGTCTTCGCTCCGCGGATCTCCAGCTTGCCCGTGGGCTTGCGCACCTTTGTCTTCAGAGTGGCCCGGTCGCTGAGGTGCCTCCCCGTCAGGGTGTCGCTGGCCCGCAATTCCTCCACGGAGCCCTCGAAGACCACGTGGCCCCCGGCGGTGCCGGCTCCCGGCCCGAGGTCCACCACGTGATCGGCGATCGCGATCGTCTCCGGCTTGTGCTCCACGACCAGAACCGTGTTTCCGTGGTCGCGCAGCCGCTGCAGCAGGGCGTTCATCCGCTGGATGTCGTGCGGGTGCAATCCCACGGTGGGCTCGTCGAACACGTAGCTCACGTCGGTCAGCGACGAGCCGAGATGGCCGACCATCTTGGTGCGCTGCGCCTCGCCTCCAGAAAGCGTGCCGGTAGGCCTTTCCAGGCTGAGGTAGCCCAGCCCGATCTCCACGAACGAGTCCAGCGTCTGGCGCAGCTTGGCCAGCAGCGGAGACACCGAGGGCTCGTCCAGGTCGCCCACCCAGGAGGCCAGCTCGTTGATCTGCATGGCGCAGGCGTCGGCGATGTTGATCCCTTTGATCTTGGAGGAGCGCGCCCCCTCGCTGAGGCGCGTCCCGCCGCACTCGGGACAGGCGGTGAACGTGACCGCCCGCTCCACGAAGGCCCGGATGTGCGGCTGCATCGCCTCCACGTCCTTCGACAGGTAGGACTTCTGGATGCGCGGGATCAGGCCCTCATAGGTGAGGTTGACGCCGCTCACCTTGATGCGGGTCGGCTCTTTGTGCAGGAAATCGTGCAGCTCTTTCTTGTTGTATTTTCGGATCGGCTTGTCCGCATCCAGAAAGTCCACGCCGTTATAGATGCGGCCGTACCACCCCTCCATCGAGAACCCGGGCACCTTGAGAGCGCCCTCGTTGAGCGACTTGCTGTCGTCGTACAGCTGCGTGAGGTCGATGTCGTTGACCGTGCCCATCCCCTCGCAGCGCGGGCACATGCCGCCGGTGCGGTTGAACTCGACCTTCTCGGCCTTTCCCTTGCCAACCGTGATCGCCCCCACCGCTTTGACCGTGGGCACGTTGAACGAGAACGCGTTGGAGGATCCGATATGCGGTTGGCCGAGCCGGCTGAACAGCACCCGCAGCATCGCATTGGCGTCGGTAGCCGTCCCCACGGTGGAGCGCGAGCTGGCGCCCATCCGCTCCTGGTCGACGATAATGGCGGTCGTGAGGCCATCCAGCACGTCCACCTCGGGACGGTCCAGGATGGGCATGAAGCCCTGCACGAAGGTGCTGTAGGTCTCGTTGATGAGCCGTTGCGACTCGGCCGCGATGGTGCCGAACACGAGCGAGGATTTGCCCGAGCCAGAGACGCCCGTAAACACGGTGAGCCGGCGTTTGGGAATCTCGACACTGACGTCCTTGAGGTTGTTGACCCGGGCGCCCTGGACGCGGATAAGGTCGTGCCGGTCGGCCGGGTGCACCTCAGAGGCCTTTCTGGAAGACATTCTCGACCTGCATCGTGGACGCCCAGGCGTCGGTGGGGAAGACCAGGGTGTAAGTGGTGCCGTCGGCCGAGACTTTCCCGGTGCACTCCTGGGCCTTGGGGCTGAAGCTCACGTTGAGAAAGAATTTGCGCCCGCGCGGCAGGCATACGGCCGAGTTGGTCATCGGGCTGCAGACCAGGGCCAGGTTGTCCATCGCCTGGTCTTTCTGCTCTTTGGGGAGACCGGGGGGGAAGGCCACTTTGACGCCCACGTTGCCTTCCATCGGCTGGCCCATGTTCTGCGCCAGCGTGGAGAGGGCGTCGACGGTCTCCACCAGCTGCCAGCTCTTGTGATTCTCCATCAGGTGGCCCCACCAGTCCGCGTCGGCCTGGAGAGTGAAGTAGCGCTGGAAGAGCTCCCCGGTCCTGGGAGTGCCGTTCCAGCTGCCCAGATACGTGCGGACGAGCGCGGCCGTGTCTTGAGCCGCGGCCATCGTGACGAGGGCGATGACCAGGAGGAAGGTTTTGCGCAGCATAACGCTCGCGTTCTGCGAGAGGGCGTCCGGCCCTTCAGCGGGCTGCCCCCAGGATGCGCCGGGTGGATGGGTCTTGCACCAGCACCACCACGAACGTCCCTGGCTGGGAAGGCAGGGTGACGGTGTGCTCACCGAGGGCCCCGGTCACCAGGTTGACCACGATGTTCTTGTGCACCAGGGTGCGACCGGCATTCTCGCCACGAGCGACCTGGACGGCCGCGGAGGGTTTCACCTGCAGGATTTCCACGATGGCTTTGCCGGGGGCCTTCGCGTTGTAGCTGACTTGATTGCCTTGGACGCTGAAGCTGACGGTGGCGGGCATGGTCTGTTGGAGGGCGTTCTTGATTTCGCGCGCGGCCCGGCCGCTGTCGGAGCCATTGAAGCCGCCCTGTCCGTTGACGATCATCTGGGGAGTGTAGACCCGGCCGTCGCTGGAGTAGTCGTACTGCCGGCGGCTGAACTCGGGTTTACTGAAGGGGTCGGGCCACCCCAGCTTGTTCCAGTAGTCGACGTGGAAACCGAGCGCCAGCACGCCTTTCTGGTTGACCAGCTGGGCCAGGACGTCGTCGGCCGGAGGGCAGCTCGAGCAGCCCTCGGAGGTAAACAGCTCCACCACCGCCACGGGCTCGGAGGCCTGCAGGGGGAGGGCCAGACAGAGAAGGAGGAGCAGAACTTTCATGGGGGTTGTAACCGGGGGAGTGCGGGATCGGTTCCCGGAAGGTCCTGCGGGTTGCCGGGATGGAATCTTCGGTCATGAAACGACCAGGCGAGAGCGATCTGGACTATTTCTACCGCCTGAAGGCCGAGAATCTGGCTGAACGGCAGCAACGACTCGAGCGAGCTCGTCAAGCCGCCGACAGGGAAGTCTATGACTATGAGCGCCTGGTGAAACTGCTAAGACCTCTGATTCCGAGCATCCCCTCGCAGGAGGAGCTCGAGGAGAGCTACTATCTGGGCCCCGATCGCATCAAGACTTTGGAAGCCTTCGCAAAATTTCTTGGTGAAGCGGAGCTCTACGATGGGGGAGACATGCATCTGGACCAGGGATGGCAGCGTGGGGAAGTTTAGCCAGCAGGTCGTTCTCTTCACTTCCGCTCGTCTTCGAGCTGACTGTCCAAGTGGTCGAGGAAGTCCTGGGGATATGGTTTGCGCCAGTCGTTTGCTGTGCAAATCATATGGTTGTTCACGGCTATCAACGCATCGAACACTTTCGAAAGCTGAGCCTCAGTCAGGAGCTCCCTGGATACCGCACTCGTAGTTCAACGACTCGGTCGAGCTTGCTGTGATCGAGAAGAGGCCCACCCTGGAACGCGCGCGCGATTGTGAACGGACCAGCTTGATGGTCTCCTCGTGCTCCCGGAGCTGTTCTTCGGTAAGTAGTTCCTTTGATTTGCCCACGGTTCCATCTTAGCACCCTGTAGGTCAAACAAGTTGTTGGACCGCCTCTTGAAGGTTGCTCGCTGACAGCGTGGACGGCTCGGTTCCCGGGGGCGCGGCTGCGCACTCAGTCACCAGGCTTGCGCAATGAAGCCTGGCCCGAGCGCAGGGATTCTGGTGCCCCTTCGTAAGGATATTGCACTGCGCGGTTGAGCCGCGCCTCTCCCCGAGGCCTTTTCATCATGCTGCGTGCACTCTCGAGACTCCCGCTCTGGCTCTACCGGCTTGGTCTGGGTTGGCTACTCGGACGGCGGTTCTTGCGATTGGTGCACATCGGGCGCAAGAGCGGTCGAAGTCGCGAAACTGTCCTCGAGGTCGTTCTCGTCGAGCCGGAAGGCTTTGTGGTCGCATCAGGCTTTGGACCTCGGAGCGATTGGTATCTCAACCTGCAGGCCGAGCCGCGCGCCAGGGTCCAGGTAGGAGTGAAGTGGTTTCAGGCGCGGGCGCGATTCCTGCGGGACCAGGAAGCCGCGGAGGCCCTGAGACGTTATGCGGCGCTCCATCCCTGGGCGTGGCGCCTGTTGGGCTCGCTGGTCTTGAAGGGCCGGGTCCCTCCGATGGTCCTACTTCGGACGCGCCCATGACCAAGAGGCGTAGCCCCACGCTCGGGAGATGGTGAACTCCGGATGAGCGAGCCACACCTGCCCGACGTCGTTCAGGAGCTCATCCTCGAGCGGATCGAGTCGGTAGCTCAACTGGAAGCTCTCCTTCTCATGCGTCGCACTGCCGACCAGGTTTGGACCGTTCAGGAGCTGGCCGGACAACTCTACATACCGCCACAGGATGCCAGTCTGGCCATGGGCGCTTTGATTGAACGTGGTTTCTGTCAGAAGAAGGGGGACGCGGCGCTCTATCAACCCGAGTCTCCCGAGCTCGAGGCAGCGGTCGCGCTGCTTGCCGACACTTACCGCGAGAAGCTCATCCCCGTCACCAAACTGATTCATCAGCGGGCGAAAAAGCCAGGCGTTCAGCAATTCGCTGATGTCTTTCGCATTCGAAAGGAGGAATAACTATCGTGGCTGGTGTCATTTACGCGCTTTGCGCCCTGACCGCACTGTGCTGCGCGATTCTCCTGTTGCGCGGCTACAGCGTCAGTCGAGCCCATCTTCTGCTGTGGGCTGGACTTTGCTTCCTGGGACTCACGCTGAACAACGTGCTGGTCATCGTGGACCTGGTCGTGGCCCCGGAGAACGATTTGCGCTTCGCGCGTGCCGTGGCCGGGTTACTCAGCATGGGCACGTTCCTGTTTGGCTTGATCTTCGAGAAGGAGGCACTATGATATCCTTTCTGCTGGGTGCGGTTTCGATGGCCTCATTCATTGCGGCGCTTTTCTTTCTGCGCTATTGGCGCGACACCCGCGACTCTCTTTTTGGGTTCTTTGCGGCTTCGTTCTTCCTCGAGGCCGGCAACCGGGTTCTGGTTTCCCTGTCAGGCGACTTGACCGAAGCCCTGCCGGTCCTTTATACCGTGCGACTCCTGTCGTATCTGCTGATCCTCGCTGGGATCGTTCACAAAAACCGACCTCGGGCCTGAGGCTCAGGGGACGGCCCAGGCTACGCTACTGAGGATCCGGCTGCGGCTGCTCCGGGTCGGAATCGTGGCTTAGTTGGTCCAATTCGTGGTCGATGCGATTCATTTGCTCGAGCAAGTCCTCTTCCTCGAGAAGACCGTCTCGAAAGGCCTCTCGATAAGCCGACTTCTCCGTGCTCAGCGCAAGTTTGCGCGCCTCGGCCCGCTGCTCGTCGAAGAGGTCGGCGCGGGACACATTCAGGGCCAGGGTTTCCTCCTCGAGTTGGGCAAGCTGACGGCGATAGTCGTCAATGACCTCGGCCACCACCGGGGCCGGCATACCCGCCTTCTCCCGCTCGCCCAGCGCGGTAAGAACGGCCTGGCAAGCTGTCTTGCGGCATTGAATCAAACGGTACTCGCGCAGTCGGTCGGCCGTCTCCGTGAGGCCCAGGCGCCGCAGAACCCAGCTCATCGACAGCCCCTGTCCCAGGAGTGAGAAGAGAACAACGCCATACGTGAGACTGACCAGTCGGCGGCCTTCGGGAAAGTCCTCGGGGAGGCTCGAGACCAGGGCCACCGCGAGGGCCCCGCGCAGCCCGCTCCAGACCATGATGTGAAGCCAGGGCCGGGGCAAACCACCCACGACCGGAGCCAGGGCGTAGACCGCCACGGCCCGGCCGGCCAGAACCAGGCAAAAGGCGACGAAGATGGCAGGCAGGTCGCCCCAGAAATTGACCATCGTCTCCTGAATTCCCAGCAGCAGGAAGACGAGCGAATTGGCCAGGAAAGAAGCGAATTCCCAGAAGGAGTGGACCGAAATGCGGGTGGAGGGGGACATTCCCGTGGTCATTCCGTAGGTATCCACAGTTAGGCCGGCGACGACCGTGGCGATCACGCCTGACGCATGGACCTGCTCGGCGATGAGAAACGCTCCCCAGGCCACCAGGCAGGTCAGGGTGATCTCGAGCGGCGGATCATCGAATTCGCGGGTGACTCGCGAGGCGAGCAATCCGACTGTTATCCCCACAACGGCCCCGCCGGCAATGACACTGACGAAACGAGCGCCCACTTCGAAGCCGGTGACCGAGCCCGTGGTGGCCATCGCCAGCAAGACACTGTAAAGTACGACGGAAACTCCATCGTTGAAAAGGCTTTCGCCCTCGACGAGAATACCGAGCCGGCGGCCCACTTTACACTGTTTGAACACCGCCACCACCGAGATCGGGTCGGTGGAAGAAATCAGAGCGCCAAAGACCAGGGCGGCGGCCAGCGGTAAGCTCAGCAACCATACCGACAGGTAACCCACGAAGAAGCTGGATACCAGTGTGCCGATTACGGCGTAAATGGCGATTGGTCGCCAATTTTCGCGGAGGAGCCGAAATCGCATGTTGAGGGCCGACTCGAACAGAAGCGGGGGAAGCAGCACCGTGACCAGTAAGCCTGGATGGAGAGTGGCGCCGAACGTCAGTCGCAGGGGCGTCAACAGAATCCTGCCACGACCAGAGAGAGTGCGTAGGGTAGCTTCAGCTTGGAGCCGACCATGGCCACCAGAACGGCGACCAGAATCAGCGGCAGAAGGGTAGTCAATTCCTCGGGAGGATGCACGCAGCCTCATTCTACGTCGAAATGTCATCCTTGCCCTGCCCACCCGAGGATGTCCGCCACACTCCTCGCCAGGGTCATGGGGTCGAACGGTTTCGCGAGAATTCCAGCCGGTCTCAATTCCAGTAAGGTTTGGCGGTTCGCTGTCTGGACGCTGGCGGTCAGGAAGATGACCGGCAAGGACTTTGTCGTTGGTTGTGCCTGGAGATGCTCGAACGTGGTCGGTCCATCCCAGCCCGGCATCATGACATCGAGGAGGATGGCATCGGGCCGGGTATCCAGGGCCACCTCCACGCCGTCCGCTCCGCAGGAAGCGGTGAGAACGCGCCAGCCGGCCACGACCTCCAGACTGACTTGCGCAACCTCACGAATGTCCTCTTCGTCGTCGACAATCAGAATCCGTCGAGTCTGGTCCGGTTCGCAGCTCACGATGTCTCCGGCTCGCGAAACTGACGTCGGTATTCCCCGGGCGGCATGCTCTGCTCGCGCTGAAAGATCCGGCTCAAGAACTGGGCCGAGCGCATTCCGCACCGGCGGGCCACGACTTCCATGGGCCAGTCGGTCTCGACGAGCAACTGTTTCGCCCGATGCATCTGGCACTGGCGAATGACTTCCGCTGGCGACCTCCCCAGATGGCTGCGAACCTTGCCCTCCAACCAGCGGCGCGAGACGTTCAACTCGGCCGCCCACTGACCCACTTTCAGCCCTTTGGACAGATGTGCCCTGAGGTAGCCAAGGGCGCCGCTGACCTGCGGATCGACGACCGCGGAAGTGTCGGAGGAGCGGCGTGGGATGATGCCCCGAGGAGGAATTCGCAGACAGCCCTGCTCGATTGGCTGCCCTTCGAGTCTTTGTTGCAGAAGGAGAACGGCCCGGCGACCCATCTCCCGGGCGTCCAGCACGACACTGGTCAGAGGAATGGGGGCCAGCTCGTTTTGCAGCTCGAAATCTCCCACGCCGACCACGGCGCAGCTTTCAGGAATCCTCAGGCGTAACCGTCGAGCGATTTGCAGGACACGTCTCGCCAGGATGTCATTGACAACGAACAATCCTACGGGTTTCGGGAGACCCTGCAGCCAATTTTCCACCCGAGCCAGCTCCGTCTCAAGGCGACCGGTCCAATCCTGTGGAGAAGCCAGAAACGCGACCCGGTCGGCGAGACCACCCAGGCGCTCGAGAAAACCCTTTTGGCGGTCGATTGCATTGCGCCGGCCCGAACTGCACAAGAACCCGAATTGCCAAAAATTGCGTTCCAGAAGATGCTCCGCGGCCAGCCTTCCGACGGCGACGTCGTCGCTGGCAACCCGCGGGAAGGCGGCCTGTCCCAGGTCCCGGCCGATGTTGACCACCGGCAGACCCAGGCTCTGGAGGAGTTGCTTCGTATCCGGGTGCTCGATCCTGGCGATGACCCCGGAGAATTCGCTCGGGTCGAGGGTCATGGGGCAGATGTCGCTCCAGGCATCGCTCCACAGCTCCCATTGCGCTTCCCTGGCCTGTCGGGCGACCCCCCACATCAACCGGCGTTCGAAGGCCGTCCTGGGTTGCAGCAGCAAGGCAACGCGGGGCGTGTCAAAAGCTTCCATGCCACTCCTCCACCAACGACTCGACCACCCGCGCGAGCTTTCCCGTTCTTTCGAAAACCGCTCGTTGACGCTGGTAACTCGCGCCTGACTCCAGAATATGGGAAATCCGCAAAAGGTGCCGATGGCACCGCAGCTTGCGAGCGTAAGGCTCGAGCAGGTGCAGCAGTCCGCTCCAGAGGTCGCGGACTGAACGCGTCTCTCCGGCATCGTTGACGATCAGCTCGGCCTCCAGGCCATAGCGAGCTGCTCTCCATTTATTCTCTCGCAGGCGCCAGGAAGAGGGAGGGGGCTCGGGGGCTCGGGGCGGACGCGTGGCATTCAGCCAGACCACCAGGCACTGGACCGCAGCCACGATCGCCAGCGTATCGCTCAGCCGGTTCTGCCCATCGCAAATGCGAAGCTCCACGGTGCCGTAGCGGGGACTCGGTCGAATGTCCCACCAGAGGTCCTTCAGGCTTCCCACCGCGCGGCAACGGCTCAGGCGCGCGTAGTGCTGCTCGAACTCACGCCAGCAATGGAAGGCCGGGGGTGTGCCGCAGGCGGGATGGGACTCGTAGACGGTCACCCGCGAGGAGGCCAGTCCGCTGTCCACCCGATCCATGAAGGGCGAGCTTGCCGAGAGCGCCAGAAAGAGCGCCAGATAAGGCGACAGCTCGTTGACGAGCTGAATCGCGTGGTCCCCGCAGGTCGCGCCGACATGGATGTGCAGTCCCAGAATCGGGCTGCGGCGCGCAATCCATTGCGTGCGTTCCAGCAGGTAGCGAAAGCGAGGCTGCTTGCCCAGCACATGCTCATCGAAAGAGGCGGCCGGATGCGTGCCGGAGCCGATCACGCGCAAACCCGCCGACGCCGCCAGTTGCCTGACCTCGGTGAGAGCCTGCCGGAGGTCGGCGTCCACCTCCCCCAGACTGGTGCAGATTCCGGTCGAAACCTCGATCATCGATTGGAATATCTCGGGCTTGACCTGCTCTCCGGCGCGAGCCAGGAGCGACTCGGCGGCGGGTACGGGTTGCAGTTTGTCAGCGTCGAGCAACATCAACTCGACCTCTACTCCCAGCGTGGCGGACTGAGAGCGGGCAAAGGGGACCCGAGCCCCTGGCAAGACCTGGTTTTGCAGTGCATGAAGCATGGCACGACCTCCGCGAAATGGACGCGCGAATTGCGCGTTAAATCTGGGGAATCGTCCCGGACGAGTCCCTTCCGACGCCTGCGAGGTTAGCTGACGGGCTCGGATCGGAAGTTGACCCGGCGCGCCTGCGCGCGCTTCGCCCCAAAAATGGGTCCCCCGCTCTCCAGAAGAGGAAATTCGGCGTGGTTCTTACTTACCCCCATGGGGCCTCCGGTCCTGGGGGCCATTCCGCACGCTCCTTGCCTGATTGCGAAATGCCTTTGACTTGGCGGGGGAGGTCCTCCATGCTCAGAGCATGGTCATGCGATTCATCTCCAACCCTTCCGAACGCGCCGCCCTGAAGCTCCAGGGCCGAACGAGCCTGGCAGCGCTGCAGCCGTTACGCGACGCCTCGTCCTGCCAGGAGAATGCCTGTCAGTTCGTCCTCGACCGGCACAACGACCGTCTCAAGCTGCTGGACGCCCGACCGTACGATTTCGAGTCTCTCGAGCCCTCGCGGGCCCGAGTCGGCAAGGTCATCGTGTACTCCCGGCCGGGGAGTGCCCCACGCTGGCATCAGCTCGGACTCACGTTCGAGGGCTCTATCGCGGGGTTCTTTCGCGACGGAACCGAGGCCCGGCTCTGGGCAGCTTATCTCAAAGAAGAGCGTCGGCAGGAAGGAAACCGCGACGAGCTCGACGTGATCGCTCGGCTGGCCGGCTCCCGACGCAGAATTCCGTTTTCCAGGCTTCCCCCCGGCTACGTGTCCGAACTGGCCTGGGGAGAGAATGCCCCGGAGATCGCCCGCCTGTTGGGGCAGACCTTCTCCGACTACCCCGACTCGCTCCAGGAGGCTGACATTCAACTCTCCATCCGGCGGCGCGACAAGCTCTATCGCCTGATCCGGCGCGAGCGCGGACCCCTTGTCTCGGTCGCCTCCGCGGAGATCGACCGAGTGCGACTCTGCGCCGAGATGACCGACTGCGCCACCAGCCCGGAGCACCGCGGCAAAGGCCTGATGGCTTACCTCCTGGCTCAGCTCGAGCTGGACGTGCTGCGCTGGTCGGGAATCGTCCACCTCTACACCCTGGCGCGCGCGGGGGAAATCGGGATGAACTGCGTCTTTGCCAAGCTCGGATACCGTCATTCCGGGTGCCTCGTCAACAATTGCCGGATGCCCGGGGGATGGGAATCCATGAACATCTGGCATAAGCGTTCCACCTAGACACGGCGGCTGCATGCGCAGACCGATGTTCAATCTGCGCACGACGGTGGGAGACCTTTGCCGCTCCAGGAAGACGCTTGCATGCACGTGGAGTCCGCCGAGACCTCGGCAGTCCGACTCGAGGTCGAGCGCCTGCTGCGGGTCAGGCGTCGGCGGCGTCAATTTCCGCTGGCCATCGCGGTGGGAGCGCTGGCTGGATTGCTTGCGGTGCTGTTTCGGTTCTCCCTGGCAGGCGCTGAGGAATTGCGACTCGTCGCCATTGCGCGGTTTCATCCCTACGGCCTGCTCGGTTTCCTTGGGTTAGCGGCTTTTTGCGTCGGAGGCGTTTGTGTTTCCCTGCTGATCGCGCGCCGCGCCCGCGAGGTAGCGGGCAGCGGGATTCCCCACCTCAAAGCCGTGGTGGAGCGCATGCGCGCGATGATCTGGCAGCGCGTCCTCCCGGCCAAGTTCCTGGGAGGCGTGGCCGGGATCGGCGCCGGCCTGGCCCTGGGCCGTGAGGGACCCACGGTCCAGATGGGGGGGGCCGTCGGTCAACTGGTGGGACAGCTTGCCAGGAGCCACGACCACGAGCGACTCGAGCTGATTGCCGCCGGCGCAGGCGCTGGCCTCTCGGCGGCCTTCAACGCTCCCCTGTCGGGGATGGTCTTCGTGCTCGAGGAGCTGCAAGGAAACTTCACTCCCGGCGTCTTCCTCAGCACGCTGCTGGCAGCCGCCACGGCCGACCTCGTCATGCGCGGGCTGCTCGGGCAAGCGCCGACGTTCACGCTGGCGGTTTCCTCGGTTCCCCCCCTCTCGTCGGAGCTGCTCTACGCCCTGCTCGGCCTGACGGCAGGGATCGTCGGAATCGTCTTCAACCGCTGCCTCCTGGGTAGCCTGAACCTCTTCCAGAGTCGTTTCTCCCTGCGAAGCGGAGCGCTCGTGGGTCTGCTGGTCGCCGTCTGCAGTTGGTATGAGCCTGCCCTGGGCGGAGGCGGCCATCTCCTGTTGACCCGGGCTCTGACCGGTGAGCTGGCGGTCTCCACGCTCGTCATCCTGTTTGTCCTGCGCTTCGGCCTGACGATGTTTTCCTATGGAACCGGGGCGCCGGGTGGAATCTTCGCGCCGCTCTTGGTCTTGGGCGCACTGCACGGTTTTGCCTTTGCCGAGCTGACGCATCAGCCCATGCAGCGTTTCGCCGTGGTCGGCATGGCCGCTTACTTTGCCGGCATCGTCAGGGCCCCGCTCACCGGTATGGTCTTGATCCTGGAGATGACGCTGAATTACAACCTGATGCTACCCTTGATGATCGCCTGCACCGCGTCCTACACGGTCGGAGAGCTCGTGCACAATGTCCCGGTTTACGAAGCCCTCATGCGGCGCGAAATGCAACGCTCCCAGGTGCCCGGGGAGCCCCATGAGACCCTGGTGGTCCAGGTCAAGATTCACGCCGGAGCGCCTTTCGATGGCCTGCGGGTGCGCGACCTCGGGCTGTCGCACGGTTGTGTGCTGGTGAGCATTCGGCGCCAGCGCCACGGCCTGGTTCCCGATGGCACCACCCGGCTGCTGGCGGGCGACGAAGTCACCGCCGTGATCGCCCCGGGCCAGCACCAGAGCGTGGCGGACCTGGAAACTGGTTGTGGAGTCCTGAGCTCGCAAGCATGAGTGCCTGGTGCCGCCAAGCTGCCGCTCATTCTGGACCCGGCTCGATTGTTCTCCCCAGCACGTTCCGGACCTCGAGCTTGAGCTCGAAGCCGAGCTCCTTGCTCATTTCCGCCTGCCACTGCGCCACGGTCGCAGGGCGCAGAGGAACAGTCGAACGGATCACGGCGCTGACCTTCATCGCCCGCGGTGAGACTTCGCCGGAAACGGGGGTAGGGAGCGGCGGCACGTCGAGGTTGGCTGCCGTGGCCACGGGCACAAACTGGAGCTCACCGACATTTTCCTTTCCCGCTCGGAGCTCGAGAGCCGCACGCACCTTTTGGCGAGACGCGAGCACCGGGTCGTCGGGCTGAACCGGTCCCGAGGCTACGAAATCACGTGTCAAGAGCGTTCGGACGATCAGGCCGGGAAAGGAGCCCCCACCGTACTCTCTTCTTGCCGACTCCTCGAGCTTTTGAACGAGAGAGCTATCCAACTCGTAGGGCAGCGGATGGTCACCAGCGCGCGACCATCTTCGAGAATGCGAAGACCGTCCAACTCGGCCGAAGGAAAGGCGCGCAGTGAGGACTGCAGGCTTTCGGTGAGGCGCTGCCGGCGGATATGCTCGGGGTCGGGCTCCGGCTGGCGCGGCTGATAGAGGCGACCGTCCGAGGCATAGTACGTGGCCAGGATGGTCCCGACGCCAAGCTCGACTTCGCGGCCGAAGTTCTGCGTCAGCCGTTTTTGCAGGCGCTCGACGATCGGTGCCTCGATTTCGCGGGGCGAGCGAACCACGATGTCGACGGCCAGGATTCCGCCGCGGCTATGGACCTCGAGCGTCTCCAGGCTGGCGCCGGGCAGCCCCGCCAGCTCTACGCGCGCGAGGGCGCCGGCCTGACGCTCCAGGCGGCGGCGCTCGAGCAGCCCATCGAGTTGAGCCGCCAGGACGACCAGAGTCATGACCAGGAGAACCAGTTGGATCCCCAGACCGCGGAGCAGTCCGCGAGCGCGCAGAATCTCGGTCAGGTGCCCCATGGCAGCGGCGGCCAGCTCGATAGTCAGAAAATTCGCCAGGAACAGCATGAAACTGCCGCCCGCGTAGTGCCACAGGGTCTGGTTTCCCGCGAGCGCGCCGGTCAGGCTGAGTCCGGTGACGGCCAGCGGTGGCACGAGGGCAACGGCGATGGCCACCCCACCGATGGAGTCGCCGACACGCGGGTTCAGGGTGGCGTAAGCTCCCGCCAGGCCCGCGGCCACGCCAATCCCCAGGTCATAGAGTGTGGGTCGAGTGCGATTGAGGATCTCGCTCTGCAGGTAGTCGATATTGTCCGGCCCGGCCAGAATGGCTACCAGGACGGAGGTCGCTAAACAGACCAGGATGCCGGCGGCTTCAGCTCCAAGAGCGCGCCGGAAGATATCCGAACTGCCCTGCGCCAGGCTCAGGGCCAGTCCCAGGATCGGTCCCATGAGGGGTGCCACCAGCATGGCTCCGATGACGGTCGCCGTGGAGTTGCTCAGAAGCCCGTAGGAGGCGATCACCGTGGAGAGGACCATCAGAGTGAAGAACGCTCCCGAGAAGCCAGCCCGTTCGTAGACTTCGGACTCGACCGCTTCCGTCCGCTCGCGTGTGATCATCTTACCGGCATTAGCAAGCCCACGGAGGCCAGAGTTCGATCAGGCATGCCTACAGGCTAAGGCAGAGGGAGGGGTGCGTGTCAAGAGACCCGTGTGTGCAGTCGCACCCCGCCAAGCGTGACGTCCCCGCCCGGCTTGCACCCCGGTCGAGTTCGACCCCTCGCGCTCGGGGTCGAGCAGAGTCAGAGCGAAGAAACGGTCGTCCATCAGCAGTCCCGGGGCGGGGCAGCCCAGCCCGAGGGGGGCTGGAGGCCTGGGTATCCCTGTGGGTTGACCGAGGTGCGGGCTGTCCCTAAGCCAGGCCGTCCTCCTTCAGTCGGTAGCGCACCAGCCGCGCCACCAGCTCCTCGGGCAAGGGCTGGTCGGGCTTGAACCGAATAGTCCCCTTGCTGGTCGAATAGCCGCTCAGCTCCGTGCTGTGGGCCCGAACCGCGGTCCCGCTCATGGGATACAGCGCGCAATGGCGGGCGGCCGCCCCGAGGGCCAGCAGCTTCTTGCCCCGCACCCGGAAGGTCGGGAGCTGGTAGCTGATGACCTCCTCGGCCTCGGGCACCAGCTTCTTGATGGTCTGTCGGAGCCCCTCGAGCGCGGCTCGCTGCGCGGCGTCGGGCACCTGGTCGAGGTAGTCTTGAAACGTCATGCGGGCGTCTTTGAGCTCACTTTGGGCTGCTCCTGGTGGGCTTCGGTCAGCAGGTAGCGGTCCGACAGAGTGCCGTCGGGGAAGAGGTTCAGGCTTCGGGCGCTGGTGTCGTCGAAGCTCCAAACGGTCACCTCCATCTGGCCCAGCTGGTAGACCGGGTTTCGGCGAAAGAACCGCGTCGGCTCGCCCTGGATGAGCTGCCAGCGCCGCGTCTCTCCGAAGAGATAGCGCAAGACCAGGCGCTCCACCCCCAACGCCTGGCAGCGCTCGAGGAAAGACGGGAGCTCGGCCCGGTTGTCCTCGTTGACCAGGCAGGAGAGCTTGACCGGGACCCGCGCCGCCGCCAGGATCCCGGTCAGATCTGGGACGCGCGGCGAGCCCATCATGCGGGCGTAGGTCGCCGGCTGGAAGGACGGGAACGACAAGCAGACCTTATCGTAGTGGTTGAAGGCGTCCAGCTTGCGCAGGGCCATCACCCCGTTGCTGTGCAGGGAGAAGGTTCGGCCTGGCAGGCTTGCACGCAGGTAGTCCAGCAGGCGGATCTCGTGGCGATAGAGCTGCGGGTCGGTGGTGGTCCCGGTCATCACGATCTGACCGATTTTCTCGCGGTCCACGGCCTGCACGAAGCTGTCCAGGTTGTGCAACGGAAAGAGGTCCAGGTTACTCTGTTGGAGAGCCTGCGGCAGGCGCTGCCCGATGCAGAACGGACAGCGACGGTTGCACGCACCCCCGAAGAGAATGTTGGCGAAGTCCATTATTTGGCCACCGCCAGGGCCAGCTTGCGGTTGCGGTGCATGTCCTCGGCTCGGGAGGGATCGCGGTCCAGCAGGTAGCGCTTGACAGAGGGGGCGTGAAAGAGAGCGACCACTCCGTTGAAGTGGCGGGCCCCCGGCTCGGTCATGCTCAGGGCGCGCGGGCTCAGCTCCATCAATCCACGCGCGGTGGCATAGTCGACCTCGGCCGGGAACGCATCGGTCAAGTCCAGCCCGAACTTGTCTCGAAAAGCCCGGCGGTCGATCTCTCCGAAGTAGAGGCTCACGCAGATCATCTTGGCCCACATGTGCTCGGGGGGCAGAAGATAGAGGTCCTGGAGGGGGAGCGTGCCCGCATCCACCGACCGCAGGTAGGGGCGGAGGTTCTTCCCGGCCGCCCCGTCATTGTAGCTGACGGTCGTGTGGGTGAAGGACTGGGCTCCCAGCCCCAGTCCCAGGTAGGGCAATCCATCCACCACCCGACGGGTGATGTAGTCGCTGGTGCCGTGGTGCCCGGGCACACGGCTGTAAGTGTTCTTGCCGGGATTGGCCAGGTAGCCGTGGTCGGCCAGCAGCTTCTTGGCCAGCACCGCCTGCTCGCGCACGGCCTCGAGCTCGACCGAAGAGGCCTGGTCGGAGATGCGGGTCAGCTTGTAGCGCATCCGATAGAGGGTGATGGCTTCGGGATCCAGGCGAATGGCGTGCTCCAGCGTGGCCCTCCAGCCTTCCAGGGACTGGCGCGCAAAGCCATACATCAGGTCGAGATTGAGCTGGCGATAGCCCGCTTGGCGGATGTGGTCGACGGCGCGGAAGTGATGTTCGACGCCGTTTCCATCGCGCTGGAGCACCTTGAGCAGGTCGGGCTGGATCACCTGAATCCCCATGCTCATCCGCTCCACGCCGGACTGAAAGTAGCCGCGAAGGCGCTCGGGATGGGCAGCCGCCAGCCGCGGGGTGGTCTCGATGCTCAGAGTGATGCCCGGCTCGAAATGGAAGGAGGCCCGGCAGGCTTCCACCAGCTCGGCGATCGACTCGGCCTCGAGAAACGACGGGGTGCCGCCTCCGATGTCGAACCCGGCGATGCGTCGGCGACCGAGCAATTCAGCGTAGAGCTGCAACTCGCGCAGCAGCCGATCCAGATAGGCCTGCGTGTCGGACAGCTCCTCGCGGCCCACCACGGTGTATTCACAGTAGGCGCAGCGCACTTCGCAGAAGGGGATGTGGGCGTACAGGCCCAGTACGTCCAGGCCCTCGAAAGCCCGGCTGACCGTCTCGCGGTGGTGCGCGCGCTCGACCCGATGGGGTTTCCAGGTGAGCTGATGCGCGATGGGGTAGGCGGTGTTCGAGATGTGGTGGTTTCTCTCGCCAGCCTGAAAGCAGAGGTCGGGCGTCATACACAGGGCCTTTCTCCGAAATGTCTGCCTCCACAATAGTGTATGTGTTACACTATGTCAACTGGTGGACCTGGGTGGGGCATGACGGGAAGTTTTAGCCACCTTTCAGGATCCGGTGGTCATAATTACTTTGATTCTAAGAGCGACTCTCCAGGCCCATGTCGGTCGGATGGTCGATGTACTGGGGACCTACCCCGATGTCAGCCAGCCTACCGGTGACGGGAGCGTCGATGTACGATCCGGCGCTGATCCACCCGTTCCAGCTTCCGCCCCAATGTGGGGCGATGTTTCCGCCTGGGCACATCGGCCACTTTCTGGGATTTGATTGCGAGAATCCCCAGAGGGCCCGTATGAATGGTATTGCGATGCTGAATCTGTTGAAAGAAAATCCGGGCGCCAACTCGGCCGAAATTCACGAATCCATTGACCGCCAGAAATCCTTGAAGCTCGAGAACCTCAAGTACTGCGCGCCTGCAGCCGTGGTCTCGGCACTCGGAGGGAGTGCTGGACTGGTCGGTTTATTGAACCCGAACATAGGCTGCGCGAGAGGTCACTGACCTTGTTTCGGGTTGCACTAAAGGCGTGGACCTAGGATGTCAGCCGGACGAGACGAAACTAAGGTCCATGAGTCGCATTACTTCCGACCCCAACGTTTGCGGCGGGCGGCCTTGTATCCGTGGCCTGCGCATTCGGGTAAAGGACGTCCTTGAGCTCCTGGCATCCGGGGTTGCTCGAGAAGTAATTCTTGAAGACTTTCCCTACCTGGAGGCCGAGGATATCGCGGCGGCTCTACAATTTGCTGCCTGCCAGTCGGATCATCCAGTACTCCGCGCCGCGAGTTGAAGTTTCTGGTCGATGCCCAACTACCAAACCGGCCCTGGCCCGCTGGCTTACTGAGCAGGGCCATCCGAGTCAGCATGTGGCTGATCTTTCCCTTACGTCGAGCTCCGATCGGAGTATCTGGCAGTACGCCAAAGGCAACGACCTGACCATCATCACCAAGGACGAAGACTTCTCCCACCTTTCCCTGCTCGATCCTCTACCTGCTCCGGTTGTCTGGTTACGCGTAAGGAACTGTAGTCGAGCGGCCTCATTAAACTGGTTCGCCCCGTTGTTACCGGACATTTTGGCCGCATTGGAGCAAGGAGAGACCCTTGTCGAACTCGTTTGAAGCCTGACTGGAGAACAGTCCTCGGGATTGACGCGGATGATTCCGGCACGCCGTCCCCAGGGGAGGGCTATCTCAGGAGTGCCGCGGAGTTGGTACCCGACCGGTACCCTGAAACGAAAATCGCCCCTGCAACGAGAGGCGAAAAACGGCGGTAAATCTGGAGCCGGGGAGGCGATTCGAACGCCCGACCTGCTCATTACGAGTGAGCTGCTCTACCCCTGAGCTACCCCGGCGGGAGAACAGAAGTATAGCGAGTCGGGCGGGGGTGGTCAAGCCTTTGATCTCCGACGCCCCCCGTTCTAAAAGTCACTGGCTTCGGCCGAAAGGATGAAATTTTTCGCGGCCTCTAGCTCCTTTAGAAACTCTTTAGAAATGTTAGTATATTTTTGTGTCTATTTAGTCCCGCTGGCGTCCTGCCGGGCTCCAGAGGGTTCCCAGACCGCGACAAGAACTTTCGGGCCCAACTTTCTACGACCGGAGGTCTGGTAACGATGCGCGCGACGATGAGGATGCGGTGGTGTCTGATGCTGCTGCTGGCGATGCTCGCCTTCGGGGGCTGCGGCTCGGGCGACACTGCGGCCCAGGGAGCCCCTCCGAGCAACGACCCCCCAACGGGCGTCGACCGGCAGGTCACCCCCACCGAGCTGAGTGTCGCCTCGCGACAGATTGGCCAGCTGGCCATCGCCGAGATGCGCACCGCGCGCGCCACCAGCGGAGTTTACCTGCTGGCTCCCTTCGTCCAGGCGGGCGCCCAGCCCGGACCGGCCGGACCCTTCACCATCGGCCTCGAGCCGCAGGGCGGAGGCGGCGTGCTGCTGCGCGTCACCGACGACCAGGGGGGGCAGCGCGGCGTGCTCGTGGCCCAGGCCCCGGTGACCGCCAACGGCCTCACGACCGTCGACGCCACGCTCGGGAATGGCTCGGATACCTTCTTCGGGTGCACCGGAACCGTCGTCTTCACCTTCGACGCCCAGGGCCTGCTGCAATTGCGCTTCCGCGACCTCGTGGCGGCGGGCGACTTCAACCCTGACATCCTGCCCCCGCCGGTCGGCGGCTTCCTGATCCGCGACGCCCAGGGCCGACTGGCCGGGCGACTGACCGTCCCGGGCAACGATCCGAACTTCCAGGGACGCGGCTTCTTCGAGGACCTCGGAAGCTGGTTCCAGGATACCGTTCTCACGCCCGTGGGCAACTTCTTCGGCTGGGGCGAGAGCGACGAGACCTCCGACAGTTGCACCGTGGACGAAGACTTCAACGCGGTCGGCGAGACGAGCTTCGACGACTACACGCTCGGATGGAACACTGCCCCCGATGGCGTCGCCAGCATCAGCGGTCTCCAGAGCGTGCCCGGCAACAACGTCGGCCTTCTGGGCCCCAACTTCGGGGCGGGCGTCATCGGTCAGAACGGCGCCACCCTGATCTCGGATAACGGCGCCGCCGTCATCGGCCAGAACGGCGCCAACGTCATCGGCCAGAATGGCGCCAACGTCATCGGCCAGAACGGCGCCAACGTCATCGGCCAGAATGGCGCC